>JAEUJS010000638.1 GCA_016792935.1 Archangium sp.
GGCGTCACCGGCGCTCCGCCCACTGGAGCGCGCGCCTGCGCGACCTTGAGCGACAACGTCACCTCGAGCGACTTGGCGAACGACGCGAGCGAAGGGTCCGCCGCGCCCTGCGTGGCCTGCAGCGTGCGCCACAGCGGCGCATCGGGCTGACCAGCCTTCAGCATGCCCTTCACCAGCGAATCGAGGACGATCTCGCGATCGGCTTCGCTCGTCGACTTGAGCGCCAACAACAATTCCTGCGGCGCATCGGTGGCGACGACCGCGAGCTGTTCCGACAACCACGCCGACATCTTCTCGTCGCTCGCATCCACCTTCACGAAGTCGAACAAGCGCGCCGCCGCGTCGACGTTTCCGGACGACGCGAGCTCGACCAGCGACGGCAACACGGGGAGATTGAAGCCCGCCTCGAGTGACGCCTTCTTGATGCGGCCGTACACGTCATCGGTCGCGAGCGCGGAGTCGAGCAGCGTGCGGACGTTCGCTCCTTCGCGCGGATCAGATTGGTAGAGCGCGTCGGCGATGATCGCCCGCACCGCGGGATCCTTCTCGCTGCGCCACGCCGTGCGAAGCAGCGCCACGTTGCGACGCTCACCCTTCTGCGCGAGGCCCACGTACGTCTGCAGGCGCGCCTTCAACTCTTCGAACGGCCCGACGACCATCGGAGGCGTCAGCGCAGCGACGGCGGCCGAAGGACCTGCGCTCGACCCACTCGCCGCGATCGCCGTACCGAGCGCATCGATGTTCGGAACGATGGTGCCCGCGCGACCGGGGAAGTCGTTGACCATGATCGAGAAGACGAAGCGCTCTCCGCCCACCGACTGCACGTAGCCCGACAACGCGCTGACCGTCTCGAGCGTGCCGGTCTTCGCGCGCAGCTTGCCCACCGCGTCGCTGCCTTCGAACCGGAACTTCAGCGTGCCGTCTTTGCCCGCGATGCCGACCGACGAGATGTATTCCGGCATGAACTGGAACTTGTCCATCATGTACGCGAGGAGCTTGTTGGTCTGCGTCGCCGAGAAGCGGTTCGCGTCGTTCAAGCCCGAGCCGTTCTTCATGACGTAGCTGCCGCGCGCGACGCCGACTTCACGCTCGAGGAACTCTTCGACCACCTCGATGCCCTTGGGGTGCGAACCCGGAGCGCCACGGCCTTCCGCGCCGAGCGTCTTGATCAGCTGCTCCGCCACGAAGTTCGAGGAGTGCTTGTTCAGCTTCTTCAAGATGATGTCGAGCGTGTCGCTCTGCGCCTGGAAGAGCAGCTTCTGGTTCCACGGCACCGTGCCCGCGCGCAGACGGCCCTTCACCTTCACTCCGCGCTGCTTCAAGAGCTCCTTCACCGTGAAGCCGAAGTAGAGCGCCGGCTGATCGATCTTCTTCCACACCGACCAGGTGCCCTTCTCGACCGGCACCACGCCCCTGGCTTCGATCTTCTGGCGCACGCGATCTTTGTCGACCGCGCTCGTCACCGTGAAGCGACGCTGCGTCTTGTTCCCGGTGGTCACGTCTTGATCGATCACGAAGTAGTCGCTCGGAGGCTCGACCTCGACGACCGCTTTGCCTCCCGCTTCTTCCGCGGGGCGAAGGAAGACGCCGACCGTGTTCCAGTTCAGCGAGAGCGCGCCCGTCGGAGCGAGATACGCCTTGTCTCCCCATTCCTGATCGAAGCCCGGCGGGTTGCGCTCGCCGTCGAAGTACGAGTCGTCGACCACGATGTCCTGCACCTCTTTGAGCCCGTTGTGCACCAGATCGCCGATGATTCCGTAGAGGCGCTCGGTGGTGATGCTCGGGTCGCCGCGCCCGCGGATGTACAGGACCTTCGCCTTGCCTTCTTTGAACTCCTGGTCGACGAGGAAGTCCGTCTCGTAGCGGTACTCCGGCCCCAACTTCGCGAGCGCCGCCGCGGCCGTGAAGAGCTTCACGTTCGACGCGGGGTTGAGCAGCTCGTCGGGATCTTTCGAGAAGACGATGGAGCCGTCGTCGAGGCTGCGGACCTGCACCGTGATGCGCGAGGTCTTGAGGTTGGTCTTCTCGATCACCGCTTCCATGGTGCGCTTGAGCGCCTCACGGTCTTGCGACCTGGGCGCAGCCGCCCAACCCATGGAAGCCACGACTGAAAACGCGATGACGAGTTGTGTGGAACGCATCTGGAACCATGGAGTTAACTGCGTTTCCGGCCGAAGGCGAAAGTCTGGCCGCGTCTGAACTGGGAGGCTCGACTCAGGGCGAGCCGGGAAATGGAGTTCCACATGGCAGAGAACATCTCGCTGTCCGACATCATCCCCGCTTCACCCGAACGCGTGTACACGGCGTGGCTCGACGCGGAGCAGCATGGAGCCATGACCGGTTCGACCGCCACCGACGAGGGTGATGGCCGTTTCACCGCGTGGGACGGGTACATCAGCGGACGCACCGTGTCTGCTGTGCCGCATTCGAAGATCGTGCAGGCGTGGCGCACGACGGAATTTCCGACCGACGATCCCGACTCGATCCTCACACTGCACTTCGAGACCGTCGAGGGTGGAACGAAGGTGTCCGTCACGCAGGAAAATCTGCCCGACGGTCAGGGCGACAGTTACGCGAAGGGCTGGGACGAGTTCTATTTCGCTCCCATGAAGAAACACTTCGGCCCGCCATCTCCGACCAGATCAGCCGACAAGTCGGCTGGGGCAATCGATCGCGTGAAGGAGTCCGTCGGCGATGCGCTCGAAGATGCGAAGTCTCTCGGCGAGGCGACCGTCAAGGCCGTGAAGAAGGCGCAGAAGGAAGCGGCGAAGACGATCAAGAAGGTGAGTGCACAGGTCGGCAAGGGCGCCAAGGCGCTCGTCGCGCGCGCGAAGAAGGCGGCGAAGAAGGTGGCTCCCAAGAAGAAGAAGAAGCCGGCACCGAAGAAGAAGAAGGCCGCGGCCAAAAAGAAGAAGAAGCGCTGACCAGTGCGTGAATTCGGTCGTTGCTTCTGAGGGGCGGGCGCTCCAGAACAGCCTTCAGGGTGGTGGTGATGATGGGTCTTCGCGCACTGCCAGAAGGCGGGATAGCCCCTCAATTTTCGAGCGAATTTTGTTCAGATCGACCACTGCGTGAAATTGGTCGTCCCCACAGCCAAATTCAGACAATGGTTGGTCTCAACTTCGTGAAGTGAGCGCAATTCGCCCGAAACCGAGGGGCATGCGCGTCTTTCGGCATTGCGCGAGTCACCAAAACCACCACCACCCCAATGCTGTTTCGCGCACGCTTGGGCCTACGCTCACGAGCGATGCGACTCACTCTCATGTGCGTCGCACAGTTCGCCGTCAGTGGCCCTGCCCGGCCTGCATTTCACGCTCAGGCCCTCGGAGAGTTCTGCGCGAAGCACGTCGCCGAGTTCGCGAAGATTGGCCACGCGCGCACGCCGTGAAGTTCAGCTCGTGCGCTTGCGCTTCTCCTGCTCCGCCCTGCCCTTCTTCGTGAACAGCGGAGCCAGCTTCACCACCGCAGCCGGCAAGAACGTCGCGAGCCGCGCCATCGCTCCGCGCGTGAACGGGAGCGGCAATTCGAGCGGCGCGTTCGGCAACACCTCGTCGAGCAACGCGCGCTCGATGTCTTCCACCGTGAGCGCCTTCGGCCCGCTGAACGTCATCGCGGCCTGCTCGTAGTTCACCTGCAGATCGAGCATCGGCGTCTGCACCGCGTCGGGCATCACCAGGGTCACCTTCACGCCGTGCGGAGCGAGTTCCTGCGCGGCGGCGAGCGTGAAGCCACGCACCGCGAACTTGCTCGACGAATAGAGCGACAGGCCCGGCACCGGAGCGAGCGAGGCCAGCGAGCCGATGTTGATGATGTGGCCCTTCTTCTTCTCGACCATGTGTTTGCCCACCACATGCACGCCGTGGATGACGCCCTTCACGTTGATGTCGAGGTGGCGATCGATCTGCGTCTGGTCGAGCTCCCACGTCCAGCCGGGCTTCAGGTAGCCGGCGATGTTGAGCAGCACGTCGAGACGACCGAAGTGTTCGAGACAGGTCTTCAGCGCCCGTTCCCACTGCGCGCCGTCGCGCACGTCGAGCGTGCAGCGCTTCACGCGATCGGAATTCCAGCCGTCCTTCGTCGCCGCCTCGCTCAAACCCGCTTCGTTCACGTCGGTCGCGAGCACCGAGTGGCCCAGATTCGACAACGCGCGCGTGAGGTGACGACCAATTCCACTGGCACACCCGGTCAGGAAAAAGACGTCGCTCATGGCGGCGCTTCTCGCACGCTTTCAGGGTGAATGTTTCGCAGGTGTCGGTTCCCTACCCAACGGCGTCGCCCCAAGAGGCTTTGCCCCATCGCGTGACGGGGCATTCCCCTGCTAAGGCCACCGCCCATGCGACGGTCCTGGCTCTTCGTGTGGACGTGCTGCTTCCTCTGGGCGTGCAGCGCTCCGACTGGGTGTGCGTGCGGTGGCTTCACGCCATTGCCGCAGGGCGCGTACACCGGCACCAAGCTCAACACTGCGGGGTCGGCGCGTTTGTCGGCGCAGGGCTTCTCGGCCCTCAACGCCGAATCGGCCACCATCCTCGAGTTCTTCGCTCCCGGCGGGCAGATGGTCGTCCCCGTGCCGTGCAGCATCGAGCAGGTCTCGATCGCGAACATTCCCGTCGTGCAGCTCGCCGTCGCCGACACCGGACAGATCTCGTGCGCCGCGGAATCGTGTGGCCGCATGGACGGCGCGTGCGACGCCGATGACTACGGGCACGCGATTACGATCAACTTCACGTCGCTCTCGTTCGCGCCCAAGTCGCCCGACATTCTCGAGGCGAAGGTCACCGCTACCGTGCAGACCGGTCGACTGCCGATCAGCTCGCGCGGTTCTTCGGCGAGCGCCCTCTGTCTCTTCAACGGCCGCGCGAAGTTCACGGTCGATCTCGACACCGCGCGCGCGCAGCCGCCATCGACCGATCTGCTCCTCGACATCAAGTTCGCCATCGACCAGCGGTGGGATCAGCTGCTCTCGCTCGAGGTCGCGAACATCGGCAACGCGGCGGCGTGCAGCGGCTCGACGCAGCCTCCGAACTGCATCGATCCCAACGACATGGAGATCCTCAACGAGGGCTGCAGCGCGCTCAACATCACGCAGCTGTCCGCGGTGAAGACGTTGCTCATCAACCAGCTCACCACGCAGCTGCGCGATCAACTGACCGACGCGCTCGCCGATGCGAACTGTGCGTCGTGCGGCCCGATGGGTCAGTGCCCGACGTTCGGCACCGCGACCTCGACCTGCGAAGTCGACGCGGGCGTCTGCAAGGACGACATGGGCGGCAAGTGCGTGCCGTCGCTGCTCGGCGTCGAAGGACGGTTGGAAGTGGGTCAGGTGCTCGGCACGCTCGGCGCGCCTCCGACCGCGGCCGTCGAGGTCTCGCTCGGTGCCGGTGGCAACGCCGAAGCGAACGACGCGGGGCTCACCGTCGGCTTGCGCGGTGGCGCGAAGGAAGTGGCGGTCGCGTCGTGTGTCGCTCCGTTGATGCGGCCAGCGCCGATGCAGCTGCCGTTGCCCGACTTCGATCTCGATGCGCCGGCGCCGTACGACGTCGGCATCTCGCTGTCCGGTCAGATGTTGAGCGAGACGCTCTTCCGCGCGCAGCAGTCGGGCGCGCTGTGTCTCGAGCTCGGCAACGAGACCGTCGCCGCGCTGGAGTCGGACCTGCTCGGCACCCTGCTCCCGTCGCTGAAGTTGGTGACCGAGGGCAAGAACGTGCCGCTGCGCGTGGTGATTCGCCCGGTGAATCCGCCGACGGCGACGATCGGAGAAGGCACCATCGACGCTGATGGGCGGCCTTTGGATCCGCTCATCAAGATGATCTGGCGAGGCGTGGAGCTCGACGTCTATGCGCTGCTCGAAGATCGCCAGGCGCGGTTGTTCACCGTGCAGGCCGACATGACGTTGCCGCTCGGTGTCGACCTCGATGGCTGCTCCGGCGTCACGCCGATCGTCGGCAACTTGATGGGCACCATCACCAACGTGCAGGTGAAGAACAACGAGATCCTCGCGGAGCCGGTCACCGTGCTGCAGAACCTCGTGCCCTCGTTGCTCACGCTCGCCGAGCCGCAGCTCGCCGGTGGCCTGCAGCAGTTCACGATTCCCGACTTCAACGGCTTTCAGCTGAAGATGGTCGGAGCGCGCGGCATCGGTCGCGTCACCGGCACGCAGACCTACAACCACGTCGCGCTCTACGCCGAGCTGCTCACCAACCAGATGTGCATCCCGATGATGAAGCGCGCGTCGACCAGCGTGGTGAACGGCGGCAAGAAGAAGGAAGGCACGGCCTCGGCTGAGCTCACGACGCTCGTGGGCCGCAAGTACTCGTGGCGCGTCGACGGCGGCTTCTGGAGCACGTGGCAGGAACCGAACACCTACGGCCAGCTGGCGATCGAACACCCGCGGCTGCTCCTCGGCGGCGCGCACGTCGTCGAAGTGCGCACGCAGAGCGGAGAAGTGCAGATCGTCGTTCTCCGCTGACGTGTTCCTGCTCGCGCTGAGCTGTCTGCAGGGACGGCCGATGGAGACGGCGTTTCGTGCGTTGTGCGCCCTGGCGCCCGATGGCGTGCAGCTGACTCCGGGGAATCAACCGACTGTCGGGTTCTCTTCGGTGGTCGCCGATTCTCGACTTCGCGTTCGCACGCACCACGGCTTCACGTTCGAGAAGTGGAAGCAGCGCGTGTGGAACGACGACGGCTCGTGCGCGGTGACCAGCGACTCGGTGCATCCGCCGTTGCGATCGGTGCTCGCTGATTGGGAGCCGAGCGGCGCGCTGCCGGTGCTGGAGACGATGTACCCGGGCTCCGCGCTCGGGACCGGACCGGAGCTCGAGCACGCGATGGCACTGCGGCTGCCGCTCGCGGTGGATGTGTCGCACGTGTTCATGCAGTTCCACGCGGGCGTGATCTCCGACGGCACGTGGAAGCGGCTGCAGGACTACGAGCACATCGCCGAAGTGCACGTCTCGCGAAACGACGGGCGAAGCGATGCGCACCTCCCTCTTCGCGACGACACCTTCGGGCTCGAGTGGGCGCGGGAGCGATTGAAGGCCGGCACTCCGCTGATCCTCGAGTCGTATTTCCACCGCGTCAGCGATGACGCCCGGCGCGCACAGGTCGCGCTCTTCGATGGAGGTCGCTCATGAGTAACGAGACGCCGCAGTTCACCGACGTGCTGGCGCTGCGCGCC
>JAEUJS010000674.1 GCA_016792935.1 Archangium sp.
TCACGTCACGCCACGCATCAGCGTCGAACTTCGCCTGCGCTTTGCTCGCACGAATCACGGTGAGCGAGCGGAACGACGCGACCGCGACCGAAGGCTGCGGCGTCGGCAGCTTCACCACCGAGTCGGTCACCGGCTCGCGCGTGATGAACATCAACGCCAGCGCAGTCGCTGCGACGGCCGCGGCACCGAAGGCGAGCCAACGCCACCAGGGCGTGGCCCCCAGAGAAGAAGCAGGGAGCCCTTCACGAACCTGCTCCTCGAGACGCGCTTCGACGCGACGGAACGCCATGTCGGAGAGCGTGTACGGCTTCATGCCGCGCAAGAGCTTCTGACGACCGCGCGCGAGCGAGACGGCGCGACGGCAGTCAGCGCAGGTCTTGAGGTGCTCGGCGTGAACGGTCTGAACATCAGCCGCTTCGAGCTGATCTTGATCGAGGTGGCTCACGGCTCACCTCCGCTGAAGAACTCGGCGAGCGCGGGATCATCCTTCGCGAGCTGCTCGAGCTCACGGCGCGCGTAGAACAACCGCGTGCGCACGGTGAGGATGTTGGTCTCGAGAATTTCCGCGATGCGCTGCGCTTCGACGCCTTGCAGGTCGTGCATCACCAGCACAGTGCGCTTCTTCTCCGACAACTTCTGCAGCAGCTCTTCGACGCGCGCCTGACGTTCAGCCGAGAGCGACACGTCATCGGGAGTCGGGCCTTCGTCCGCGCGATCCGGAACGTCTTCGACGATGTCGAGGCGCGAGCGCGTGTGCTTGCGGCGCGACTTCATCGCGACGTGCACGGTGAGTCGGTACAGCCACGTGGTGAACGCGCTCTTGCCCTCGAAGCGCGCGACCGACTTGTAGACCTCGATGAAGACGTCCTGCAGCACGTCTTCCAAATCCGAGCGCGGAACGAGGAACGCCAGCTGCCGAGCGACCTGCCGGTGGTGGAGCGCGTACAGCTCACGGAACGCAGTGACGTCACCCGAACGGGCACGCTCAACGACATCGGCGCGTGGCACGGACGAAGTCACGGCGCGGCGCTGTAGTCCCGCGATCGGCAAGCTGTAAAGCGACAGCTCCATTGCAGACTGAGTGTCGCGACCCCACGCTGACATTCATGAACGCCACAGGAGAAAGAGGCGCAATTCCGATGCGTTACCGCTAGAGGACGAGCGTGGCATCGCTGCTCGACAAGGCCGGAGGGGTGTTTTTCCGAGCGCGGAGCTTCTTGCCGTTGCCACTCATCTATCTGGTCGTCGCGGAGTCGTGGGATTCGCACGTTCATCCGGGGATGGGTGGCGCCGGAGTCGACGAAGCGCTCAATGTCGTGGGGCTCGTGCTCTGCCTGTTCGGCGCGGTGATTCGCTTCACCACCGTCGGCCTGGTGCCGGCGGGAACGTCATCGCAGTCGCGCAAGATGAACGGGCTCGCGCTCACCACGACTGGTCCATATTCGGTGGTGCGTCACCCGCTGTACCTGGGGAATCTGTTCATCACGCTGGGGCTGTTGTGCATCGCGCACGAGCCGTGGGCGTACGCGGTGGGCCTCGCGTACTGGTTGCTCAGCCATCTCCTCATCGTGCGGGCGGAAGAGCAGCTGCTGCGCGCGCAACACGGAGCGGCCTTCGACGACTGGTCTCGCGCGGTGCCCGGCTGGTTCCCTTCGTTTTCGAAGTGGAAGAAGAGCGGTGAAGCGTTCGGGTGGAAGCGCGCGGTGCAACGTGAGGTGAATCCGCTCGTCGCATGGGGACTCGGAGCGACGCTGCTGCTCATGTGGGAACGATTCGTCAGACGTGAACTCCCGGGCCCTCTCGGCACGCGCTACCTCACGGTGGTCATCGCGTTCCTCGTGCTGCTCATCGCCAACAAGGTGTGGAAGAAGGTCAGCCGCGCATGACGAGACGTGAAGAGGTGGATCGTTCGTTCGAAGGAAAAGCCGTGCTCGAGAAGCTGCTCACGCAGAGCGGCTCCGTCGCTGATGCAGAAGACGTTGCGGGCGCGTTCAAGAAGGCGATTGAAGAAGGCGTGCCGGCTCCGGTGGTGATTCAGGCGCTGTGGGAAGACGAGCCGCGCTTCGAGACGCCTGACGATGCGGCGCGCTTGTTCGGAAATCTGCTCGGGCTCTACGACCTGATCTCCGAGGGGAAGAAGGTCGATCTCGGCTCGGCGGCCACCGCGAAGGTGAAGCGAGAGAAGGCGACGAAGCCCGAGCCGTACGACGCGAAGGAAGGTCCCACCGACGCGTTCATCGAATCGGCGTGGCGGTACTTCGACGACTTTCCGAAGGAGCGGCAGAAGTTCGAACACGCCTTCGAAAACCGGCAGGACATGTTGATTCTCTGGCTCGACGACTCGGGGCTCGATGACGCGTCGTTCGCGCTCGCGCGGCATCTGGTCGGTGAAGTGTTCGCGATGCTCGAGCTCGGAGGCCGCAAGCTCGAGTCGATCAACGAGTCGATGGTGCCGAAGAAGGCGACGCTCGAGGCGTTGCCCAGGGCGCTGAGCGAGTGGATTGAAGACACGTTGTACGAAGCGGAAACCGATGACGAAAAACCGCTCCCGAAAGCCGAGGTCGAGAAGGTCCGGGGAGTGGTCGCGCGCGCAGTGAACGCGCTATGGAGCAGGTGAATGGCGCCCAAGAGAGACGACGACGACAGCGGCGGGTTTACGGGGAAGCGGAAGAAGTCATTCCGTGAGCTCGACGCCCAGCGCGGCAAGTCGAAGTACCACTCGCGTCAGGACGATCCGGGTCAGCAGAAGATCGAGAAGTCGGCGAGCTACGAGAAGTACAAGAAAGCGGCCGATGCGCTCTTCAGCGGCGGAGCGTTGCCGCAGGGTCTGGAAGCCACGTTCGATCCCGAGGGCAAGCGGAAGGAACAGAAGTCCGCGATGACGAAGGTGAGCGAGGCGCCTGATCGCAAGCAGTGGGCGGAGCGCGCGGTCGAATACCTCGAGAAGTACGACTACCCCGACGACGCGTTCTTCCTCGACTCGCTGCTCGATCACCCGAAGGACCGCGTGGTCGACAAAGCGCTCGCGCGGTTGGAGTTGCTCGCGTCCGATGGGCGGCTGGTGAAAGAGAAGGCGCCGCGTTCGCTGCAGCAGCGGTTGAAGACACAGGAAATGACGAGCATGGATTCCGACGTTCAGGCTCGCGCGAAGGCGCTGCGTCAGAAGCTCTTCTGAGCGTTGCTCCGCTCAGCGAAGCGGAACGCCGAACTTCACTCAATGGCTCGAGCCATTGCCCGCGTCAGACCGTTGATGGTGTGTGACGGGTTTCTGCATGCGCGGCCATCAGAGGCTGCATGCGCGTGCTCCTCTCGTCGTGTGTCGTCGCCTTCCTCGCTTCTTCCTGCGGCACCTACTGCGCGAATCGACTCGAGGAATGCCTCTCGAACGACCCGAGCAACCGGCCGTTCGGAACGGCTGCCCTCTGCCACGACGCTCCGAACGACAGCGAGCCCATCGTGCCCGCGTCGTTCACCCCGCCTCCGCCCATCATGGGCGGCTCACTCACGGTGCTGCCTGACGGAACGTTCCTCGCGGCCGACGCCGATCGCTCCCTCGTCTGGCACGCCGATCGAAGCGGAGTGCTCGGCACCTGGGGCCTCTCGTCCGACGACGTGCCCGGTCGCGTCCTCGCCGCGCGCGGAAAGGCGTACGTCGTGCTGCGTCGCGCAGGACAGCTTGCTGAGCTCGATCTCTCCAACCACACGCTCACGCGACTGCCGACGTGCGTCGAACCGCGCGGGCTCATCGAGTTCGGCGACGAACTGCTCGTCGGCTGCGCGAGCGGAGAAATTCGCGCCTTCGCTGCTGATGGAACGTCGCGCGTCTTCACGCAGGACGCGCTGATCAGCGACCTCCGCGACCTGAGCGTGGTGGATGGGAAGCTCATCGCCTCGACGTTCCGCAACGCGCAGTTCTTCGAGGTGACCACCGGCCAGGCGCGGCTGCTGAACCAGAGCACGGGCAGCACACGTGACGTCTCCGGGCGGCTCTTCTCTCCGCGCGTCGCGTGGAGAATGCGCAACGATCTGATCATCGCGCAGGACGAACAGCGCAGCTCGCTCGGCGCACTGACGACGTGCCCTCCGTATTACGGCGCGCCTCCGGGCCTCTTGTTCGGCGTGGTGATTCCGACCGTGTACCGCGTCGACGGCAGCGTGAAGCCCGTGATGCAGCTCCCCAAAGCAGCGCTGCCGGTCGACGTCGCCGAGGTCAGCGGAAAAATCTGGGTCGCCGCGGCAGGCACCAACTCGCTCTTCACGCTCGACGCCGACGCAAAAGAAGTGCGCCTCGACCTCGAAGCCCAGCCGACCGCGCTCGCCACCACGCCCGACGGAGAGCTGGTCGTCTTCACCCGCGAGCCCGCGCGCATCGACGTCCTCACACCGGCCGGTGAACGCATCACGCGCGTCGCGCTTCCGGGAAACGCCGTGGTCTCGACGGGACACGAGCTGTTTCACCGCGCGACGGGCCAGGGCGTGGCGTGCGCGTCGTGCCATCCCGAAGCAGGTGACGACGGCAACGTGTGGCAGTTCGCCGAAGGAGCGCGTCGCACGCCGACGTTGCGTGGTGGCATCGCGAACACCGCTCCGTTTCATTGGACCGGCGACCAGCTCGATCTCTCCGACCTCATGAAGAACATCATGGTCACGCGCATGGGCGGCGGCGAGCAGTCGCCCGCTCGCACCGCGGCACTCCTCGAGTGGCTCGACGTGCAGCCCGCGATGCGTCCTCCCGAGGTGAACGCCGAGAGCGCGCGTCGCGGTCAGGTGCTCTTCGAGTCGACCGCGGTCGGTTGCGCGTCGTGCCACTCCGGTACGCAGGGCACCAACAACCTCAACGCCGACGTCGGCACGGGCGGCTCGTTCCAGGTGCCGCGGCTCACCGAGGCCACGTGGCGTGGAACGTTGTTCCACGACGGCCGCGCCGAATCGCTCGCCGCGCGCTTCCGTTCGACGGTCGCCAGCGACTTGCATGGCTCCACTTCGCGACTCACCGAGTCCGAGCGCGCCGACCTCCTCGAGTATTTGAAGACGCGGTGAGGGCTTCCGATGGTGTCGCGCGCGTGTGTAGCTTGGCCGCGCGCATGTGGCTCGTTCTCTCCAGCGTGCTGGGTTCCATCTCGTGGGCGGCGCCGCCCTCGTGCCCGCCCGAGAGCGAGCTGCAGGAACGCTTGAAGCACGTGAAGACCGCGGTGAGCGCCGTGGTGAAGGAATTGCCCGACGCTCAGGGCTTCGAGCTCGAGGTGCGCATCGCTGATCAACCGCGCACGCTCCGCACGCCGACGTGCATCGAGGCCGCGGACACCACCGTGTTCCTCGCCGAGTTGGTCGAAGGCGCTCCCGTCACGCGCAAGCCGATGGAAGTGCAGGTCACCACCGAGCAACGCACCGCCGCGCTCGTGAAGCCCGAGCCGCTGCGGCGTCACCTCTCGGCGCTCGCCGGCGCAGAGTGGATTTTGTTACCCAATCCCGTCCCGCGCTTCGGGCTCGCGTTCCAATACGACGTGCCGTTCATCCGCATCGGAGCCGAGGTTCGCATCGCGCCTCCGCTTCGCTTCATCTCGCTCGCTGGCGGTGGCGTCGTGCTCGCTCCGCTGCTCGATCTGCAGGTGAACGCGTGTCACCTCTTCGAGTTCGGCCGCTTCGGTTTCGGACCCTGTGTGCAGGGCGGCTTCGGTCTGGTGTCCGCCGAGGCGCTCGGCTTCGACAACGCCATCGTGCGCGTCATCCCCGTGTGGACCGTGGGACCTGCGGGGCGGTTCGCCGTCGAAATCACTCCCGGCTTCGAGCTGCAGTTCTTCGTCGCCACGCGCTTCGGGCCGCAACCCATCTATACGTATGACGATTCGCGCGTGCTCCTACGCACCAACCTGATGGGGCTCGATACGGGCCTGGGGCTGGGAGCGCGGTGGTGACGGATTTTGCACACACCGGCCATTGGAGCGCTTCGTGAGTTCAGCCGCGCTCGCCATGCCTCGAACGACGTCAGCGCCGACGTTCGAGGAGCTCTATCGCTCCGGCGTCGAGCGCGTGTGGCGCGTGGTGAGTCGGCTCGGTGTTCCCAGCGCGGAATTGGAAGACGCCGTGCAAGACGTGTTCATCGTGGCGCATCGCAAACTCTCGCAGCTGCGCGCTGACGTGCCCGCGGAGCTGTGGCTCACCGGCATCGCCGTGAAGGTGGCGCACGACTACCGGCGGCGCGTGCAGCGCAAGCCGACCGAGCCGCTCGCGCCCGCGGTGAAGGTGGCTGACGGAGCGGCCGCTCCCGATGAGGTCGCCGTGAAGCGCGACGCGTTGGCGTTCGCGCTGAAGTTGCTCGAGCAGCTCGAGCCCGAGCAGCGTGAGGTCTTCGTGTTGGCGGAATTCGAGCAGCTCAGCGCGCCCCAGATCGCGACGGCGACGGGCGCTCCGGTGAACACGGTGTATTCGCGGCTGCGTCTCGCGCGCGGCCGCTTCAATGCGTTGCTTCAGGAGCGGCCGGCATGAGTGACACGGAATTGACGCCACAGGCGAGAGAGGTGCTCGACGCGGCGCGCGCGGTGCCGTGTGCGCCTGATCACACAGCCATCGAGCGCATGCACCAGGCGGTGTTGCTGGCGACGGCGGCCGGTGCGGCAGGCGTCGCGAGCGCTGCGGGTGCGAGCGCGGGTAAAGCGGGTCTCGGTGCGCTGGGTACGAAGCTGATCATCGTGAGCTCCGTTGCGGTGCTGGCCATCGGTGGAGCAGTCGTCGTGAAGATGAACTCCGTCTCGCCGGAGAGCACCGTCGTGGACGACAAGGGTCTGCTCCCTCACCCTGCCCCTCTCCCCGAGGGAGAGGGAGTTCCTTCCATGTCTCCCTCTCCCGCCCCTGCGGGGGAGGGTCAGGGTGAGGGAGAGACAATCGAGGTCACGCCGAAAACGGTTGAGCCCAGAGTCATCGTCACGTCGAAGCCGCCGCCAGCCCCAGTGGTTGTCGCAAAGGAAGAACCGTCTCCACCGCCCGCGCCCTCTGAGCCCGGCCCGAACGACGCCTACACACGCGAGCTCGCACTGCTCGAAAGAGCCCGAGCCCAACTTCAAGCGCGAGAGTGGAGCGCGGTGTTGGAGTCCATCTCCGCGCACGACACCGAGTTCCCCAACGGAGCCCTCAACGCCGAGGCCGAGGTGCTCCGCATCCTGTCGCTCTGCGAAGTGAACCGCGTGAGCGAAGCGCTCGAGCATTCCAAACAACTTCAGCGCACGGCCGGGCGCTCACCAGCGCTCTTGCGCCTGGCAGGGTCATGCGTCGAGCCCTGATCTTCACGCTCCTCTGTGCGCTCGCGAGCTGCGCCTTCGAGGTGAAGCTCGGCTCGAGTCCACCGCCCGTTGGCGGCGGCGGCGGCGGCGGTGGCGGCGGCTTCCTCGGCAGCACCTGCAGCGCCCCACAGCTCTTTGCGTACGAGGTGACACTCGAGCCGACGCCGATTCCACCGAGCTGCTGGTTCGACGGCGGCACGCAGGTCACGCTCGCCGAAGAACGCTTCACCGCCGTCTTCCTGCACGCGCCCATCTCGACGTTCGCGACCGGCCCGACCTCGACGCAGACCCTCGCGCTCGTGGGGCTCGGCCCGCAGCTGATGGGCAACGCCGCGCCCGTGAAGCTCGGTGAAGCCGTCGGCGGCAACGACACCGTCTTCGATTGGGACGACACGCTCATTCAGTGGCAGCCCACGGGCACCGCGTCGAACGTGCTCAACACGCGCGCGCAGTTCGTCTTCGATCGACTCGACACCACGCTCACCGCGGGGACCGTGCACCTCCGCAGTCAGTGGACGTGCGTGCCCGACGGCGATGGCGGTTGTCCCCCGCCGCTCTCGTTCGTGCCTTCGTGTGAGTTCGATCGCCGCTTCCTGGCGCAGCGCACCGACGTGCCGGCTGGCTGGGTGGCGGAGCCGGCCGAGCTGATTCCCGGTGCACAACAAGTCATCGCCAGCCTCGACACCGGCGCGCTCGAAGAGACAGGCACCTTCTGCTGGGGTTCGCCGGGGCGGTGGCTCATCGAACGTCACGTGCCCGCGATGCGACGCATCGAGCGGTGGCAGTTCGAGCCCACCACGGGGACGCTCCACGTGCCTCGCAGAACGCTCATCCTCGGAGACGCTCCGGCCATCACCTACGGGCCGACGTTGTCGCTCCTGCTGAACCCGCAAGCGCGCGTCGAGCTCACCACGCAACCCGACGCCGAGGAGCAGCGCGTGACACGGTTGGTCGTCAACTCGAGCGACTGCACCTTCGGCATCACGTCTTCTTCCTTTTCGCGGCCTTCGATCGGCTTCGAGAGTCAGTGGCGCTGCCGCGGGAGTGGCTGCACCACGGTCGCAGGGACGGACCACGGCTGGTGCGCGGGCTCGTTCGAGTTCTTCACGATTCCGCTCGAGAGCTTCATCGCGACCTCGCCTTGATTGCGGATGAATTCGGAAGCCGGGCCTCCGTCTGAGGCGCGCCGCTCGA
>JAEUJS010000678.1 GCA_016792935.1 Archangium sp.
GTCGTAGTTGGTTCCGCCGTCAGCGAGCGCGACGGGAATCGGGCGCAACCGACCGGACTGGGTGGCGTAGTTCAAAAGGAACGTCTGATTGCCGACGCGACCGTTCAGGTAGATCGAGGTGGTGATCACGCCGATGTTGAACTCGGCGGGCACGCCTCCGCCCTTCTTCAGCTCGTCGATGAACGCGGTGAGCTCACGCGCGACGCCTTCCTGCTCCTCACGCATCGAGTTCGAGTTGTCGATCACGAACAAGATGTCCAACCTGGGCGGCTCGATCAGCGGCGGCGCCGAAGTGCACGAGCGCACCAGGCCAAGATCGTCGTTGTCGATCGGCGACTTGCAGCCGAAGCAGCCCTGGCAGCTCGCCAACAAACTGAGCACCGCAAAGACGAAGAAGCGGTTCGCTACCAAACGTCGTCGCCCCAGGGGGCTCTGATGCGATTTCATGAAGTGGTCTGCCTCGGAAAAGAGCGGCCGCGAGAAGCCGCATCATGCACCTGATAGTCAGCGGGGGCGAGGAAGCGGATTCCCTCTCGTGACTGGTTGCGGCTCGACTTTTCGCTGCTACCCTCTCTGAAGCCAGTCCCGCGGGAGGGCGCTCCCTCCCAACCCGCTGAAACAAAAGGTCACACCCACACATGTCCGACGAAAAAAAGAAGGCCGTTGGCGCACAGGCGCTGCCCGCCACGATGACGCCGCCGGGCGCCATCAACAAGGACGACATTCCGCAGGTCCTCCCCATCCTTCCGCTTCGCAATTCGGTCTTCTTCCCCGGTGGCGTGCTCCCGCTCGCCGTTGGCCGCCAGAAGACCATCGCGCTGATCAAAGACGCGGTTCGCGACGATCAGGTGATCGGCGTCGTCACGCAGCGCAAAGCTGAAGAGGAAGATCCCGGCGCGACCGACCTCTACAACATGGGCACGGTCGCCCGCATCGTGAAGCTCCTGAAGATGGGCGAAGACAACTACTCGCTCGTCGTGCAGGGCCTCGCGCGCTTCCGCGTGATGGAGCTGGTGCAGGAATCGCCGTACCTGAAGGCGCGCATCGAGCCGGTCGACGACAAGACCGCTCCCGACAACGTCGAGATCGAAGCGCTCACCATCAACTTGAAGAAGCTCGCGCGTGAAGTAATCGAGATGATGCCGGAGCTGCCCGCCGCGGCCACCGAGCTCGTCGAGTCGATCACCCACCCCGGCCACCTGGCCGATCTCATCGCCGCCAACGTCGACGTTCCCATCGAGGAAAAGCAGGCCGTCCTCGAGACCGTCGATCTGAAGGCGCGCATGAAGCTGGTGCTCGAGCTCCTCAACCGCAAGCGCGAGATCTTGAAGCTCAGCAACAAGATCGACTCCGCCGTGAAGGGCGAGATGTCGAAGACCCAGCGCGAGTACTACCTGCGCCAGCAGCTCAAGGCGATCAAGGAAGAGCTCGGCGAGATGGGCGAGGACGAGGAAGAGCTCGACGAGCTCGGAGAGCGCATCAAGAAGGCGCAGCTCCCGCCCGACGTCGAGAAGGTCGCGAACAAGGAACTCAACCGCCTGAAGACGATTCCGGCGGCGTCGAGCGAGTACACCGTCGCGCGCACCTACCTCGATTGGATCGCCGATCTGCCGTGGAACAAGCAGACCGAGGACAACCTCGACATCGACAACGCGCGCAAGCAGCTCGACAACGATCACTACGGCATTCAGACCGTGAAGAAGCGCGTGCTCGAGTACCTCGCGGTGCGCAAGCTGAAGAACGACATGCGCGGCCCGATTCTCTGCCTCTCGGGTCCTCCGGGCGTCGGCAAGACGTCGCTCGGTCAGTCGATCGCGCGTGCGCTCGGCCGCAAGTTCGTGCGTCTCGCCCTCGGTGGCGTGCGTGACGAAGCGGAAATTCGCGGTCACCGCCGCACGTACGTGGGCGCCCTCCCCGGTCGCTTCATTCAGCAGATGAAGAAGGCCGGTTCACGCAACCCGGTGATGCTGCTCGACGAAATCGACAAGCTCGGAGCCGACTTCCGCGGCGACCCGTCGGCCGCTTTGCTCGAAGTGCTCGATCCCGAGCAGAACAACACGTTCAGCGATCACTACCTCGACGTGCCGTTCGACCTCTCGAAGGTCATGTTCATCGCGACCGCAAACCGCCTGGACACGATCCCGCCTCCGCTGCGTGACCGCATGGAGATCATCGAGATGAGCTCGTACACGTTCATCGAGAAGGAACACATCGCGCGCAACCACCTCATCCCCAAGCAGATCAAGGAGCACGGCATCACGACGGAACACGTCGACCTGCTCCCTGATGCGCTCGAGAAGATCATCAGCGCGTACGCCATCGAACCCGGCGTCCGCACGCTGGAGCGCAAGATCGCCGAGGTCTGCCGCTCCGTCGCGGTCGGTGTCGCGTCGGGCAAGACCGAGAAGCAGACGATCAACGCAGCGAAGGTGGAAGAGATGCTCGGGCCCAAGCGCCACGAGCTCAACGTCGCGGAGCGCACCAGCCAGACCGGCGTCAGCGTCGGCCTGTACTACACGCCGCTCGGCTTCGGAGACATCCTCTTCATCGAAGCCACCAAGATGCCCGGCAAGGGCACGCTGACGCTGACCGGTCAGCTCGGCGACGTGATGAAGGAGTCCGTCACCACGGCGTACTCCTGGCTGCGCGCCAACGCGGAGCGGATGAACCTGCAGCCGTCGGCCTTCGAGAAGGTCGACATGCACATCCACTTCCCCGAGGGCGCCACCCCGAAGGACGGTCCTTCGGCAGGCCTCGCGATCGCCACTGCGCTGACGTCGCTCTTCACGGGCATTCCCGTCCGCAGCGACACCGCGATGACCGGTGAGATCACGCTGCGCGGCAACGCGGGGATGATCGGCGGCGTGCGCGAGAAGGTGCTCGCCGCTCACCGCGCCGGCATCAAGCGCGTGCTGCTGCCGGAGAAGAACAAGAAGGACCTCATCGACGTTCCGGAATCGGTGCGCAGCCAGCTCGAGTTCGCGTTCGCGGTGCACGTCGACGACGCGCTGAAGTTCGCGTTGGAAAAGGTGCCGTTCGTGGCGGCGCCGACTCCGCCCGTCGAGGAGCCCAAGGCCGAAGTCCGCGCCTGAGTTCCTTCAGTCAGTCTTGAAGCACCAACGCCCGGGACTCGCAGTCCTGGGCGTTGTCGTTTCCAGCGTGCACCGGCGTCGCAGAACCAGCTGATTCGACACGGCTTTCCTGGCTGCGACCCCGAAATCCCACCTCGGACGACAGTTGGCGCATGCGCGCAACCATCACGTCTCAACTGTTTCGCAAGGTCGCCACCGTCGTCGTCTCGTTCGCCGCGCTGGCGGCGTGCTCTCCGCCGACGGCTGTCGTGCTGGCGCCGTCGATTCGCGTCGACTTCGCGGGCCCGTCGAGCGCGAGATCGGTGGTGGTGATCGGCTCGGCGGCGAGTGGCTCTTCGATTGAGCTCTACGCCGACGAGCGTTGCGCGACCGCGGCGATCCAGACCGTCAGCGCCATGGAGCTCGCCACCGGCGTGCGCCTCGAAGCCGCAGCGAACGCCACCACGCACTTCTCGGCGCGCGCATCGCTCGACGGCGTCTTCTCGTCTTGCTCGGCGCCCGCCTCGTTCGTCCACGACGACGTCGCGCCGGGCGTGCCGACGCTCACCTCGGTGACGGGCCTCGGCGGGCTGCCGCCGCGCGTGAGAGTAAGCGGCACTGCAGAACGTGGAGCGCGGGTGCGCGTCTTCCTCGACGACACCTGTACGCAGCTGGGCACCGAAATCCGCGCCGACGACGCGCAGTTCGAGGTCGAGCTCACCGCGGTGGCGAACGCGCAGACTCGGTTCTCGGCGCGCGCGGTCGACGCCGCGAACAACGCGTCGGGCTGCTCGAACGCGTTGTCGTTTGCGCACGATCAGCTGGCGCCGCCCGCTCCACAGTTCGATGGCGTCACACCCGCCAGTCCCTCGCGCGTCTCGACGCCGACCGTGACCGGCACCGCTGAGGCGCTTGCCACGGTGCGCTTCTTCTTCGACGTGGCGTGCGCCGGCGCCCCGGCGGCCACTACCAGCGCCGACGCGAGCGGCCGCTTCTCCGCGCAGCTCCCGGTGCAGCTGAACAGCCTCAACCGGGTGTACGCCGTCGCGGTCGATGCCTCAGCCAACGTCTCGGCGTGCGGAGGCCCGCTGCAGTACGAGCACGACGATCTGCCGCCGACCGTCTTCTTCAACGGCACCTCACCGGCGACGCCCTCGCGCACCGCGACGGCCTTCACGGTGAACGTCTCGGCTTCGGAGAGCGCCAGCATTGAGCTCTTCACCACCGCCGACTGCACGGGTGCGCCGGCGACCGGGGTGATCATGGTGACCCCCAACGTCGCCCTCACGGTCTCGGCGCGCGCCACCGACGTGGTGGGGAACACGTCGAGCTGCGCCGTCGGGCCCACGCTCCTCAACGACACGCTCGCACCCGGCGTTCCGGTGATCACCAGCTCTGCTCCCGCGTCGCCAAGCCGCACCAGCCAGAGCCCCGTGCTGCTGGGCACCGCCGATCCGAGCGGAACGCTGCGCCTCTACCGCGCGGCCGACTGCACGGGCTCGTCCACCACGTACACGGTGAGCGCAGCCGGCCAGTTCAGCGCGTCGACCAGCGTCACCGCCAACACCTCGACCGCCTTCAGCGCGACGGTGACCGA
>JAEUJS010000703.1 GCA_016792935.1 Archangium sp.
CGGTGCTTCCGACGCTTCGAGCTGCTGCGCGCGCAGTTCCAGCTCGTCGAGCAAGTCGGCGAGCTGCGGAGCCGCGGTGTTCACCACGGCATCTTGATTCACCGAGTAGACGACACCTTCGAAGCGAGGCCGCGCGCGCAGGCCGTGCTTGGGCTCGTAGAACGGCCCTTGCGTGTCGTGCTTGCTGACACCGCGCTCGACCTCGTCGTACGCCTCCGCGTCGAGCGACACATCGAAGAGATCATCGATGCGCTTCGACAACTGCTCGAGCCAATCGATGATCGTCGTCGACTCCGGCACCTGCTTCTGCGCGGCGAGCGCCTCACGACGTCGCTCGCGCAACCGCTCTCCGCGCGGTGACGCCAGCAACGCTTCGATCCGCTGCATCGCCTCGCGCGCAGCGACGCGGAGCCGCGGCAGCGTCCACTCTTCGGTCGCCAGCACCGGCACCCTGGCCGCTGGAGACAACATGCGCACCGAGAGCTGCGGCTCATCACCCTTCCGCAGCAACTCGATCAACGCGAGATCATCGGAGTCGCGCCGCAACAGATGGTGCGCCAGCGGCACGGCCAACTTCTTCTCGAGCAAGCGCTTCAACGGCCGCGCACCGAACCGTGGATCGAACGCTTGATCGACGAGCAGCTCGAGCAACTCGGGCTCGACGTCGACCAGCACGTTGCTCCGCCGCAAACCGCGACGAGAGAGCAGCTCAGCCAGCGCGTGCTCGACCACCTTGCGCAGCGCGGTCTTGTCGAGCGAGCGGAAGGGCACCACGCGATCGAGGCGATTGAAGAGCTCCGGCCGGAAGAACGCGCGCGCCGCGGCAAGGTAATGCTGCGCTGCGCCTTCAGGATCTCCGCGGTGGAAGCCGGTCTGACTCGCCGCCTCGCGCACGCCGAGGTTGCTGGTCATCACCACCACCGCGTTGCGACCGTCGGCCAGACGCCCGTGCGGATCGCTCAGACGTCCCTCTCCCAGGAACTGCAGCAGCGCGTCGAATACGCGAGGGTGCGCCTTCTCGATCTCATCGAGCAGCACCACGCAGAACGGCTGCGTGCGCAGCGCGGTGACGAGCTCTCCATCGGGCTGACCGGGCGAGCCGACGAGCCGCGCGATGGAGCCGGGCGTCGCGAGCTCCGACATGTCGAAGCGCACCATGCGCTCGGAAGAGCCAAACAGGTACCGGGCGAGCGCCTTCGCCGTCTCCGTCTTGCCGACACCGGTGGGACCGACGAACAGATAGTTCGCGAGCGGCTTCTCGGGATCCTGCAGCGAGAGCTGCAGCGCGAGCACGGCGTCGGCGACCGCTTCGATCGCTTCGGGCTGACCAGCGACGTGTGACGAGAGATCCGCCACCACCTGCGCGCGCGACTTCGGAGCCGAACCACCGAGCACGAAATCCGGCAGGCCCGTCTCACGCCGCACCGCTTCGTAGACGTCGGGCGCCTTGTAGCGACGAACCCTGCCTTCGACGGTTCCGGTTCCGGCGAGGACCTGATGAATGAGCCGCACGGCGCGACCGGGCAACGCGCGATGCGCGAAGAAGCGGCCCGAGAGCTCGAGCACCAGCTCCATCACGTCGGGCGAAATGCGCGGAGTGATCTGACTCGTCTCCGCCTCGAGCTCGCGCACGGTTCCGAGCAGCACCGGCAGCGACTCCGCGGTCGTCATCGGCGGCACCGGGATCACGTCGAACAACGCCGCGAACGACGGCGACTCTTCGCGAATGCGCTCGAAGCGTTCGGGCGTGCACTCAGCGAGCACCGTCAGCTCACCGCGCGCGAGGTGCGATTCCAGATACTGCGCGACGTTGGTGTCGCCCTTGCTGTGACGGCCGGCGTAGATGAGCGAGGCGAGATCATCGACGAAGAGCACGTCGCCGGTGTC
Source organism: Archangium sp. (assembly GCA_016792935.1). GTDB lineage: Bacteria > Myxococcota > Myxococcia > Myxococcales > Myxococcaceae > Archangium_A. The sequence goes on from JAEUJS010000703.1 coordinate 1,888, forward strand.
GAGCAACTCGGTGCACAGCTCACGCGCACGCGCTTCCCACTGCCCGACGTACGACATGCCGGCGATGAACTGATTGCCGTCGATGCGCCACACGTCGCGACGCGCGCCAGCGGCTCCCTGACGCTCGACCATGCGACGCGTGATCTCATGCGCGATGGCGGTCTTACCGACGCCGCCCTGCCCGACCAACACCACCGCCGCGCTCTCGCGCTTCTCGAGCAACTCCACGATGGAGGTGACGATGCCCTCGCGACCGTACGCGCGTCCGAGATCTCCATCGCGCGCCTGGTGCGCGAGGTTCTTGCCGATCTGCCGCAGCGTGCGCACCGAGAGCCGCGCGCGCTGGCGACGCTGCTCGCGCTCTTCCTCGGTCTCGGTGGGCTCTTGCGGCGTTCCGTCCTTCTTCTTCTCTTTCTGGCGGCGGACCCGCTTCGCCGGCATCGAGCCGCGCGGCAACACCGTCGGCGCGTCGGCATCGACCTCGAGAATGTCGAGGCGCTCGTCGCGTTCGACGTGCCATTCATCGAGCGTCTCGATGCGCCTCTCGAGGCAGTGCTCACGCAAGCGCTGCACCAGCGCACCCTCGAGCGCCTCGGGATGCCCGATGGGGAACGCGAGGTACGGCGCAGCCGTCGGCGTGGCGACCCAGAACACGTCGCGCGGCCACTTCTCGAGCAGCACCGCGATGCGGCCCTTCAACTTGTAGACGCGCCCGTCGTCGCGATCGCGCGCTTCGGTGTCGACGTTGACGTGCTTGAGCCGCAGATGCGGAGCGACCTGGAACTTCCACGCCGCGCGCGGAGGCGTCTTCTCGAACGTCTCCATCACCATCAACGCGAGATCGTCCTTCAGCTCCGAGAGGCTCACGCCTTCGCCGGAGATGAGCGGCCAGTGCGGCAGCCAGCACTTCATCGCGCGCGCGCCCTGCCTCGCCACGATGAGAGGAAGCTTGAGGTCCATCTTCAGCTCCCGCCTTCCTGCTCGGCGCCGAAGACGCGGAAGCGAATCCACGCGCGCAGCACCTTGCTCAGGTGGAAGCCGTGTTCATCGGCGCGGTGTTCGGTCTCGGTGCGCAGGTCGCGCAACAGGCCGTGCTCGTGGCCCTTTCGCACCGGCCAGATGCGGCGGATCTCGATGTTCGGCATTGCAACTTCGAGTTGCTCTGGTTGCCCCATCGCCCTGGCGCTCAGCGAGCCGGGCGAGAAGCGCACCTTCACGGACGCGGTCTGACCCTCGGAATGGAAGCGATGGCTACCGTGCTCGGACGACAACAACATCGGCACCGCGGCGCCGTAGATGTGCAGCCCGAGCGCGTGCCAGCGGTAGTGCGGTTGGGGCATGCCGCGTTCCCACACCCAGCTGTCGACCTTCGGCGCCTCGAGCGTGTCGCGCATCTTCTCGACCGCTTCCTTTGCCTCCTTCAGGCCCGCTCCGGTCTTCTCGCGGTACACCTTGATGGCGGCGATGAGGCCCTGTTGCTGCAGCGTGCGAATCACCTCGTCACTCGAGATGCGCGTGTGCTGCGTCATCCTCTTCAGCGCATCGGCATCTTGCTTGAGTTGCTGCTCCGACTTCGCCGAGAGGTAGCTGAGCTCGGCGCGCAGGCCGCGGTGACGTGCCCATTCGTCGTACGACTGGAGCAGGTACATCGCCCACTTCTCGGAATTGCGGCCCGGCACGATGGTGAGCGTCGCCGCGTCGACCGGCGGAAACAGGCTCGCGTAGAGTCGCTCAGTCAACGGCTCGAACGCTTCGGCTGCTGAAGCAAGCCCGCTGCGAATCGCCTCTTCAGAGTGCGCCGCACGAAGGCCGTACGCTTCGAACGCGAGCTCTTCCGCGGCCTCGGCCTGCGCGCGCACCTTCTCGAGCCCTTCGAAGATCTCGCGCGTCCCGGTGGCCTTGCGCGACTGCTCGTCGGCGAGCGCCCTGTCTTCCCAGTACGAGGGAAGACGAGACAGCCGCTCGAACATGCGCAGGTTGTCTCGCAGCGACGACATCATCGGAGAGCGCATCCACGCGCGCACCTCGGCACGCAGCGCCGCCGCTTCGTCACACACCGCAAGGAGATCAGCGCGCGACAGACCATCCGACGCGCGCGAAGCCGAGTGCAGCGCGAACTGCAGGTCCTCTCCGTCGAGCGTGACGTCGAGATGACTCGCGCCGGCGGGCTTGTGCGAAGCGAGATGCGCCGCGGCGGGAACGACGAGTCGGCGTTCGAGCGCGCGCTTGAGCGGGCGCGCTCCGTAGCGAGGCTCGTGGCCCCAGTCGGCGAGCTTTTCCTTCACCTCGACGGGGAGCTTCAGCCCGACATCGAGCCGGCCGAAGCCGTTGCGCGCGGCGACCTTCGACAACTCGCGCTCGACGATCTTCGAGAGCTGATCGCGCTGGAGCGAATCGAAGATGACGACGTCATCGAGGCGATTGAAGAGCTCGGGCCGGAAGAACTTGCGGATCTCAGCGAGGTAGTGCGCGCGCAAGTCGCCGTCGGCGTTCGCCTGCGCGAAGCCAACACGCGGACGTTGCGTGGACGCGCCGAGGTTGCTCGTCATCACCAACACGCAGCTGCGGAAATCGGCGAGGCGGCCGCGGCCGTCGGTGAGGCGACCTTCTCCGAGCACCGAGAGGAGCGCGTCGAACACGACCGGATGCGCCTTTTCGATCTCATCGAGCAGCACCACCGAGAACGGCTGACGTCGCACCGCGGTGGCGAGGAAGCCTTCGCTGTTTCCCTCTCCGACGAGCCGCGCGAGCGCGTCGGGGCCGGCGTACTCGCCCATGTCGAGCCGCACCATGCGCTCACGCGAGCCGAACACGCGCTCCGCCAACGCCTTGCTCAGCTCGGTCTTTCCGACGCCCGTGGGGCCCGCGAACAGCAACGTCGCCACCGGCCGCAGCGGGTCAGCGAGGTTGCTCTTGATGACCGACACCACCTGCGCGCAGCGAGCGACGGCGGCCTTCTGACCCATCACACGCGCGGCGAGGAACGCACGCACCTCTTCCGGGTCGAGCTCGAGATCATCGCGCAGCAACTCTTCAGGGACGCCCGACTCGAGCGAGAAGCGGCGCACCACTTCTTCGCGGGTCAGCTTCACCGTCTTGCGCTTCTGCTTCTGCGCCGCGACCGTCTTCTCGATCGGCTCAGCGACTCCGTCGATCAACCGCCGCAGGAACGAAACGGAATTCCCGAGCGGAGATCCATACGGACGGAAGCGCTTCACCAACGCGCGCACCTCATCGACCGCGCTCGGCTCGGCAGCGACGTCACGACGCTTTCCTTCGGCCCCGGCGATGCGCGCGAGCACGTCGGCGGTCTCCGCGGGCGCAGGTTCCTCGACGTTCAGCGGAGCAAAGAGCCGCGCGAAGCTCTGGTTGCGATCGCGCACCCGCGCCCACTCTTCCGGAGTCGCCTCGGCCACCACCGCGACGTCGCGCGACGCGAGCGTGGGCAGGAGCAGCTGCGCGACGTTGTCATCGCTGTGCGCGCTCTTTCCCGCGTCGAGGAGATCGATCAACCGACCGAGATGCAGCAGCGCACCCGCGTCGTGCGCTTCGGCGAAGGCGTCGATGGTCTGCCGCTGCCAATCTCCGAAGAAGCCGTCGCCTGCGATGAGGCGTGAGCCATCGAGCTGAAAGAACGGCGTGAGCGGCTTCCCACTCGGAGTGCTCGCCACCAACCGTCGCGCGACTTCCTGGAGGATGGCGGTCTTGCCAACGCCCGCGACGCCGATCAGCACCAGCGGCTCGGGGTCCTTCATCGTCAGATGCGCGCGCACCTGCTCGACGATCGCCTCACGACCGAACGTGAGCGGAAACGCGCCTTCCTTCGCGAGCTGGTGCCACTTCACGCCGAGCTGGTTGAGCGTCGGCGTCGGCACGAGCTTCGGCTTCTTTTCCTTCGGGCCTGGCGTCTTCTTCTTCTCGTCGTCCCAGCCGTCGTCTTCGTCTTCGGTGTCTTCGCCGTGGGCCTCGAGATCCTTCTCGGCCTTGTCTTCTTTGACGGCGCGCTCTTCCTCGATGCCCTTCGGAGGCGGACGCTCGTCGAGGTGCAGCTCGCTCTTCTTCAGCGCGGCGAGCATCAACGGCTTCGCCTCGACCTCGAGCACCAACAGCTCACGCGCGCCTTCGCTGCGCAGCGCGAGCAGCTCGGCGGGAGACACCTTCGCGAGCTGTTCGGTCAACAACGCGACGGTCTGCGCGCGCAGTTCCTTGCCCTTGCTCTTGAACCAGAAGCGCAAGTCGTTCGCGAGGAGCCGCGCCTCGCTGTGATTGGCCTGCGCTGCGCTCTCGAGCGCGTCGAGCACCAGCTCGGACTTCACGGTGTCCTTGTCGCGGTACACCGGAAGCAACGGCACGCCGAGCACGCCGAGCTCGCCTTCGCCTGGCGTGCAGAACTTCCACAGGTGCCGCGGATGTGAGCGGCTGATGCGATCATCGAGCGCGAGCGTGAGCTCGAAGCGCGCCGCGTCCAACGTCGGAGCGTGCACCGACAGCGACGGCAGCTCGACCGGGAAGAGCGTGACGCGCCCGCTGGTGTGCGTGATCGCCAGGCACTGGAAGCTGAACTTCATGTGCCCATCGCCTTCCGTGCAGTGAGAAAGAAGGTCGTGAGCTCGCCCTTCCCCTTCACGGAGATGGCACCTCGCGCCTCGAAATCGAACCGTTCGCGCAGACGCGCGTAGACGGCCTCGCTGACGTGAATGCGGCCGGGCTGGCCGTGACTCTCCATGCGGCTCGCGGTGTTCACGCTGTCACCCCACAGGTCGTAGGCGAACTTGCGCTTGCCGATCACGCCCGCGACGACCGGCCCGGTGTGGATGCCGATGCGAATCGCGAGCCCCTCGAATGTCCTCGCATCCAACGTGGCGAGCACGCCCTGCATGTCGATCGCCATCTGCGCGACGCGCTCGGCGTGATCGCCCCCAGGCTCAGGGAGGCCACCGACGACCATGTAGGCGTCTCCGATGGTCTTGATCTTCTCGAGGCCGTGTTGATCGGCGAGCGCATCGAAGCGCGTGAAGATCTGATCGAGCAGCTGGACGAGATCGGTCGGGTTCGTTCGCTCCGAGAGCTGCGTGAAGTTGACGATGTCGGCGAACAACACCGTGGCGTCGTCGAAGCGTTCGGCGATCGACCGTTCGTCCTTCTTGAGCCGCTCGGCGATGGAGCGCGGGAGGATGTTGCGCAGCAGCGCTTCGCTCTTCTCCTGCTCGGCCGCCGCCTGATCTTCCGCGCGGTCGGTCTGCATCACCGCGTAGTACGCGAGCATCTGCAGGAAGACGAAGAGCGTCACCTTGTCGCCCATCACCTCGAAGATGGTCATCTGCGGAGAACGCGCGGCGACCCGCGCCGGGTTGAGCAGCTCGACCGCGAGGATCAGCCCCAGCGAGAGGGCACCGAGCAGCAACGCCTGCCAGCGCTCACCTCTCGGAGCGAGGAACCACGCGCCGGTCGCGACGGCGATGACGAAGAGGTGTTGCTCGGTGTTCGCTCCCATGAGGAAGCCGTCGAGGCCGACCCACACGAGCGAACCGACACCGACGATGACGCGTGCGGCGCCATGCCACTGCCGGCTCGAGGCGAAGAGCGCGACGACGTAGACGAAGACCGCGAAGACCGAGACCCAGATCACCGACGGAATGGCGAGCACGCGCGGATCGAGGAACGCGAGCAGGCAGCTCAACATCGCGAAGAAGCAGAGCTGGTTGAGCAGACGCACGTGCTTGAGCTGCCGGGGATCGAGTCCCTCGGTGCCCAGGTTCACCAACCTCCGCAACAAGGCGCGCATCTGGCGAGGTGTCTAGTACAAGGACCGTGTGAGTCAGGCCTTCACCGACGCGCTGAACGAAGAGTTCCCCGCCGATTTCGCTTCGCGCGATCCGGCTGATCTGGCCACGTACGGCAAGGACTGGACGAAGGTGTTCGCGCCGGCGCCTTCTTTGCTCGTGCGACCGCGATCGACCGATGAGGTGTCGCGTTTTCTGAAACTCGCGAGCGCGCACGGCATCGCGGTCGTTCCTTCCGGCGGCCGCACGGGGCTCGCGGGCGGAGCCGTCGCAGCGAAAGGCGAGGTCGTGCTCTCGTTGGAGCGCATGCGGAAGATCCACGCGATCGATCCCGTCGCGCTCACCGTGCGCGTCGAAGCCGGAGCGATCACCGAAGCAGTCCATGCTGCCACTGCGGAAGCTGGACTGTTCTGGCCGGTGGACTTCGCGAGCAAAGGAAGCAGCCAGGTCGGCGGCAACATCGCCACCAACGCCGGCGGCGTGCGCGTCATTCGTTACGGACTGACGCGACACTGGGTGCTCGGCCTCACCGTCGTCTCGATGAACGGCGAAGTGATGGAGCTCAACGGCGCGCTCGAGAAGAACAACACCGGCGTCGATCTCCGTCAGCTCTTCATCGGCAGCGAAGGCATTCTCGGAGTCATCACCGAAGCGACGCTGAAGCTCACGCGGCTCCCCGAGAAGGTGGACGTCTTTCTCTTCGCGCTCGATTCGTTGCAGGGCGTCTTGAAGCTCTTCGAAGAAGCGCGTCGCGGACCGTTCACGGTGATGGCGTACGAGTTCTTCACCGCGGCCTGCAGCGCGCGACTCGAGAAGCACCGCGGCCTGCGTCCTCCGTTCGAGAAGACGCCCTCGCACTGCGTGCTGCTCGAAGTCGAAGCCGCGAAAGATCTCGATGGCTGGCTCGCCGGCTTGTTCGAGAAGGGCCTGGTGCTCGACGGCACGCTCGCCGCCGACGTGTCTCAGCAGAAGTCGCTGTGGTCGCTGCGGGAAGGAATCAGCGAGTCACTTTCCGCGACGGGGCTGCCGCACAAGAACGACATCGCGCTGCCGATCGCGAAGCTCTCCGAGTTCTGCGCCGAGCTCGAGTCGCTGCTCGCATCTCGCTACCCCGCCTGGGAACTCTGCCTCTTCGGCCACATCGGCGACGGCAACCTGCACGTGAACATCATGAAGCCCGACGCGCTCAGCAAGGACGAGTTCCTGAAGCGCACGCACGAGGTCGACGCCGACATGTTCGCGCTGGTGAAGAAGCACCAGGGCAGCGTGAGCGCCGAACACGGCATCGGACTCTTGAAGAAGGAATGGCTCGGTCACACGCGCAGCGCGACCGAGATCGCGTTGATGCGTCAGATGAAGGCCATCTTCGACCCGAAGGGCCTGCTCAACCCCGGGAAGGTGCTCTGATCAGTCTTCGCTGATCGGGTCCTTGAACTGAGCGGCGTTCCACAGCTCCACGTACTTCGTGCGAACTGAAGCATCGAGCTGCGACTCGATCTCCAACGGCAACTTCGCTGCCTTGATCAGCTCGAGAACGTCAGCGAGATCCTTGAGGCGATGCGGCGCGGTCAAGCCTGACGCGAGCTTGAGCTCAATCAGGCGCTCGAGTGGCAGCAGCTGCATGTCGCGGCGCTCGAGCTTCGTCGCCGCGGGATCTGGAAAGGCGACTGGCTTCGGCTTTCCGTCTCCGGGGAACTCACCAGCGAGGAGCACGTCGATGCCAACCGAATTGACCGTGTCACGCACACCCTTGCTCCCGGCGAACTTCTCGACGTAGCCACGACGGAGCGCCACCTTCTTGAACCGTTCAAGACCATCGCGGTTGAGAAGCACGTCGACGTCAGTCGTCACACGGCCGGAGAAGGCAACGCCTTCCCAGAACTCCTGAGTGACCGAAGGACTGCTCATCGCGACCATCGGTACCGCAGAGAGCCTCAACGACTCCAACGCCTCAGCTGAACGTGACGTCGTAGCGCGCGCCCGACAATCCTTCAGGCGACCACTTCACCTTCACGTTGGGCTGCGTCGATGACGTGACGCCCTCGAGCAGACCGAGGAAGAACGTGTGCAGGTACGCGACGTCATCGAAGTGCGCGACGTAGTGACGCTCGCCGTGCGCGTGCACCTGCGGCTCGAGGAACGGACCGACACGCGAGAGCGCGCTCGCCGAAATGCTCAACGCCTCATCGAGCGTCTTGCCGTCGTACTTCCCCTTCGACCGACGCACCGTCTCGAAGCCCACCCGGCGCATGCCTTCGCTGACACTGAGCTCCGGGAAACGCGAACGCGAATAGAGCGAGAGGCCCTGCGCGAATTGCTCGACGGAGATCTCTTCGCGCGGCGCCTTCACGTCGATGCCGGCGCGCAACAACGACTGCGCCAATGCACCTTCGACCTCAGCGAACACGCGACCGACGAACTGCCCCGAAAACTTCCGCTCGAACCCCACCGCTCCATCAGCCATGCGCCGATGAGTAATCACTGCCTGCGCGCGTGCAGGTCAGCTCAACACTTCTTTATCTCCCCAACGGCGTCGCCCCCAGGGGCTTCGCCCAGCACACGACTCAACCCATTGAAATGCGTGAGCGTTTCGGCGCTGTCGGAAGTTCGGGAGCGCTGAATCTGCCGCCTCCGGCCTCCTGCGCCTTCTTCAGCGCCTCTCCGGCCTGGCGAACGAGCCCACCGAAGCTGACCTGCTCTTTGGGATTCTGAACGGGATCGAACGACGCGACGCCGACGGAAACGGTGCCCCTGGGGAACGAATCGAGCGTCGCCAACTTCTCGACCACGCGACCGGCGACGATGGTGCTGCCTTTGAGCGGCGTGTGCGGAAGGAACAAGAGGTACTTGTCCTCGGCGAACGGCATCGCCACGTCGATGTCGCGGAGCAAGACTGACAGAGCCTCGAGCGCCTCACTGCGAATCGCCGCGCGCTGAAATTCCGGAGCCGAGTCACCGAGGTGTTCGCCGAGCTTGTCGAGCGCGACCAACAGCAACGCGACCGGATACTGGTAGCGCTTGCTGCGTTTGACCTCGAGCAGCATGTACTTCTTGAAGAACGCTTCGTCGGGCGCGTTGAGGCCGACCTGCGACGGTTTGATCGCCTTGGGCCGGGGGATCGATTTGATCTCCGCGACCTTGGCCTGCAGCTGCCGAAGCTGCGCCGCGAGTCCGTTCAAGCGCGCGACGGCCTGCACCACCGCGAGCACCACGTGCTTCTTGAGCGGAAGCACCATGAAGCCTTCGACGCCGACGCTCTTCGCGCGCTCGGGAGCCCGCTCCACCTCGGTGTACGGATACACGAGGATGATCGCCGTCTCCGGAGCGACCTTGCGCACCTGCGGCACGAGCACCTCGCCGTCGAAGTCGGAAGAGACCGCGGCGATCAACACGTCGGGCGACTTCGCGCGCACCAACTGCATCGTCTCGTCGACGAACTGCGACACCTGCACGTCTGCCAAACCGTCGAGGAACTTCCTCAACGCGTTGGCGATCGGCGCGGCGGGCTCAGCGACGAGGATGCGCGGGAGCGCGTGCGAGGTCATCGAACTCAGACCTCCAGGACTTCCTTCTCCTTGCGCGCGACGACGTCGTCGACCTGCGCGATGCCGCCATCGGTCTCCTTCTGCACCTTCTCACCGGAACGCTTGTTGTCGTCTTCGGTGATGACCTTGTCCTTGAGCAGCGTCTTCAGCTTCTCGTTGGCGTCGCGGCGCAGGTTGCGAATGGCGACCTTGTGATCTTCACCGGTCGACTTCACCTGCTTGGCGATCTCCTTGCGGCGCTGCTCGGTGAGCGGCGGAATCGGCAGGCGGATGATCTCTCCGTCGTTCTGCGGCGTGAGACCCAGGTTGGCCTCGAGCAGCGCCTTCTCGATGTCCTTGATGATGCTCTTGTCCCACGGCTTGACCGTGATGAGGCGCGGCTCGGGCACGGCCACCGCGGCGCACTGCGCGAGCGGCGTCGGCGTGCCGTAGTAGCTGACCTTCACGCCATCGAGCATCGCGGCGTTCGCGCGGCCCGTGCGGATCTTGGTCATCGCCTGCTTCAGCGCGTCGACCGACTTCTTGATCTCTTCGCCCAGCTTCTTCACTGCGTCGTCATGAGCAGCCACGGAAATCCCCTCCTGGTTGAACAAGAAAAGAACTGAATCAGGCCATCACCGTCTCGGCCGCGCCGACCAGCGTTCCGATGTCGCCGGGCGAGAGCACGGCTTTGCCGATGTTGCCCTTGTTCGTCATGTCGAACACGACGATGGGCAGCTTGTTGTCCATGCACAACGAGATGGCGGTGGAATCCATCACGTTGAGCTGTTTCTTGAGCACGTCCATGTACGTGACGGTGCGGTAGCGGCGCGCGTCCTTGTTCTTCGTCGGGTCGGAGTCGTACACGCCATCGACCTTGGTCGCCTTCAAGATGACCTCGGCGTTGATTTCCATGCCGCGCAGCGAGGCCGCGGTGTCGGTCGTGAAGTACGGGTTGCCGGTGCCCGCGGCGAAGATGACCACGCGGCCCTTCTCGAGGTGCCGCACCGCGCGCCGGCGGATGTACGGCTCGGCGATCTGTTCCATCTTGATCGCGGAGAGCACGCGCGTGGAGCCGCCGAGTTTTTCCAACGCGTCCTGCAGCGCGAGCGAGTTGATGCAGGTGGCGAGCATGCCCATGTAGTCGGCGCTCGCGCGATCCATGCCCTTCGTCGCGCCCTGCACGCCGCGAAAGATGTTGCCGCCGCCGATGACCACCGCGACTTCGACACCTGCTGCGCGGAGCTCCATCACTTCTTCGGCGATGCGAGTGAGCGTCGGCGGGTTGATGCCGTACTTCTCTTCTCCCATCAGCGCCTCCCCCGACAACTTGAGGAGGATCCGCTTGTAGCCGCCGGTCTTCACAGTGGCACCCATGGCGGAGCGGGGCTTACCACCCACCTCGGGCGCGTACTCAGAAAACCGTGCAAAGCTCTGCAGCAGATGCACGCCCGACTCACCGCGGCAGGACTGAGGCTCGGCAAGCCCGACGCCCTCTCTCCGCGCGTCGAGGGGAAGTTCCCGGTCGAGCGGTTGCGGCGCGCGAAGTTGCCGAAGCCCTTCACGCAGTTCGAGTTCATCAGTGAAGGTGATGACGAGCGGCGCATCTCGGCTCCGCTGTTCGTGGGTGTCACGCTCGCGGAAGCCGTCGCGGGGCTCACGCACAGTGGGCGCGCGTTGCCTGAGCCGGTCATTGCATCGCTCGCGGACTGGGCGCTCGAGGGCTTGAAGGCCATCGATGAACACCCCATGGGCCGCGAGTGGGCGGGACCGACGGGGCTCGGTGCGTCGGTCGATGGCTCGTTGATGATCTCGCTGGGAGAATGCGGCTCTCCGCTGCCGCCATGGCGCGGTCCGCCGGTGTGGAGCGTGCGCGGCTACGACTTCCGCCTCGTCGGAGAGGCGTTCAAGGCGCTGCTGACGTGGACGTTCTCTCCGTGGTCGCTGCTCGGTCACCCGTCGCCGTGGATCTCGGGGTGGAAGTACGCGGTGGTGCCAGAGCATCTCGCGCCGTTGCTCAAGAGTCACAGCTGGGCCGACGTCGGGTACCTGCAGCGCTCGCTGCGTTCGCGGTGGAGTCACGTTCAGCTCGTCAGCCCCAAAGAGGTCGCGCTGACGTTGTTGGCGGCGGCTCCAGAAGCGCTGCGCGCGCGGGCTTCGGCGCTGCCCGAAGAGCACCGGCCCGAACATTGGCGTCGCGGTGGACTCGAGGTGTTGATCGACGAAGCCCTCGAGCAGGGTCCGGCGCTCGCTCGCTTCCCGCGACTGCCCGGTGTGGAGCACGAGTTCGACGGCGTGGACGTCAGCGTGACGGATCGCCTCGCGGTGGTGGTCTACGACGCGGAGAACCACGCGCGGCTCGGCGAGACGATTCTGCGCAAGGGCGCCAATCGCGCGTTCATCGCTGCTCCGTTCAACACGCGGCGCAACGCGGGCCCGGTGATCGTCGAGCTCTCGCACCCGGCGCAGCGGCGTGTGTCGGTGCGCGTGAACGCGAAGATCGAGAACGGCTGGCTGCACCTCGAGCCGCTCACGGCTGAGCAAGCGCGCATCGTCGACGGGCTCTTCGGCGTCGGCACCTAGCGCGAGCGCGAAGATCCCCTCTCCCGTGCGGGAGAGGGTCAGGGTGAGGGGAAGTCAGCCACGCAGACGTCGCGAGACCGCTTCACGCTCGCCATCGGTGAGCTCGCTGCCGTTCGCGTTGAGCCGCGTGAGCGAAGGAAACACCGCAGGGTCGGCGAGCAACCTGGCGTCAGCGCTCGTCAGCGGTGTCTCCCACTCGAGCGTGCGCAGCGTCTTCGCGATCGGCCGCCGCGCGAGCTGCGCCAGATGTCGGCTGTCGAGCTGAGAAGAGAACCGAGCGCTCTCGAACACCGGAGTCTCCAACACGAGCAGCGCCTCGAGCGACGCCAGCCCAAGCTGCGACAGGGTGGACTTCAACGTCGCGCCAAACCGACGGATCAAAGACGCGAGCGGCCCATCAGCGACGTGCGTGAAGAAGTCGACCACCTCGAGCCGCAGCAGCTCGTTCTCGACGAGCCACGCGATCAGCGCGTCATCACCCGTCGCGTTCAGCTCGCGCAACATCGGCAACGCAGGATTCGCACGCACCAACTCCGCGCCGTGCGTCGGGAGCGTGACCACCAACCGCTCGACCGTCTTCCCGTAACGCGCGAGCAGAAAGCCGAGCCCCGCCGCGTCGCCTTCCCAGATGACTTCCTTCACACGCGAACAGCCGAGCGCACCGAGCGCCTCGTGACTGACCTGCGTCCGAATGCGAATCGTCTCGAGACTCTCGAGCTCACCGGTCGCGTTGAACAAGCCGTGCACGGTGAGCGAGCGCAACGAACGCAGCCGCGGCACGACGTGCTCGCTTCCGTGCAACGAGAGGTGCCGCAAGCCACCGAGCTCAGTCTCGAGCCGAGCGAGCAACGGCTTGTCGGTCACCAGCGAGAGGCGCTCGAGCTTGTGCCCGACCTTGCGAAGCAACTCGAACGCATCGTCAGCGGGATCCGGCCGATGCGTCGACAGCCCCGGCGCGCTGAGCACGAACGGTTCGGCACGCGTCGTATCGAGGCCGAGCTCCACGAGCGGCAACGAGAGGAGACTCTTCTCGAGCGACTCCGACCACAGCCGGTTGCCGGCGAGCTCGAACGACACGGCGCGCGTCTTCGCGAGTGGACCGAGCTGACCTTGAATCGAGCTGACGAGTCCACGAATCGTCACGAAGTCGGCGACAGGAAAGCGGAGCAACACCTCCGACAATCCGCTGCACGTCACTTCGTTGAGCGTGACTCGCACCGCGCGCGGCCAGGTGTTCTGCCGAATCGCGCGAGCGAAATAGTCATCGACGCCCTCGAAGTGAATTCCCTCGGCGCCGACGGATGCTGCGAGCTGCGACTCCCGGACGACGGTGACGTCACCCGGGAGTGCAGCGAACGGATTCACATCACGCCTTCGCAGTGCCGAGCGTCGCGGCGACGTCAGCAGCGAGGTCAGCGGCCTTCTTCTCGATGCCTTCACCGACCTCGAGACGCGCCACACGACCGACGTTCAACGTCGCGCCGGCCTTCTTGCCGTGCTCCGCGA
>JAEUJS010000673.1 GCA_016792935.1 Archangium sp.
TCCCACGCGATGACGCCGAAGCCAAAGAGGTCGGAGGACGGCTGCGCGCGTTGTGCTCCGCGCGCGAGCTCGGGCGCCATGTACATCGGCGTGCCCATGAACATGCCGGTGCTGGTGAGCGGCGTGTCGACGGTGTCGTTCTTTTCGTCTCCCACGCCGCGCATCGCGTCGACCCAACGCGCGAGACCGAAGTCGCTGATGCGCGCGCGCGTGATTCCGTCCGTTCCCGTTTCGAGGAGCACGTTGCCGGGCTTCAAGTCGCGGTGCACGACGCCCGCCTCGTGAAGCGCCGCGAGCCCCGTCGCGATGTCGGAGAGGAGCGGGCGCGCCCAGGCGGCGTCTCCGAACTTCGCGCGCTGTGCTTCGAGCGTGGTGCCGCGCACCAATTCCATCGCCATGTACATCACGCCGCTCTCCGACACGCCGACGTCGAGCACCGGCACGAGCAGCGGGTGTTGAATGCGCGCGGCGATCTCGGCCTCTCGCGCGAAGCGCTGCGCATCTTGCTTGCTCGCCGCGCCACGAATGAGTTTCAGCGCGAGGCTGCGGCCATCGCTCACGCGCTTCACTTCGTAGACCGAGCCCATGCCACCTTCCCCGAGGAGGCCGATGGTCTCGAAGCGACCGTCGAAGAGCTCGCCGGTCTCGAGGCGGGCGTTCGACGAGACGAGGCCGGCTCCGAGCACGGCGAGGTCCTTGCTGCGCTCTGCGACTTGCCGGCGCAGCTCGCGGTTGAGCGAGCCGACCTCGCGGTTGCGTTGCTCGAGCGCTTCGAGGCGCTGCGCGAGCTCGTCGGTGAGCAGGCCGAGGCGTTCGCGGTTGTTCTCGAAGCGCGCTTCGACGGTGAGGCCCAGCGTGATGGCGAGGGCGAGCAACGACCACGGCGCCATCAACAGCGGGAGCCGCAGCACGTTGATGGCCCACAACGTGTCGGGGAGAAAGATGAGCGTCGAGAGGAGTGAGCCGACGACGAAGACGCGCGCCCATTTCTCTCCAGCCCGCGCGAGGGTGATGCCGCGCACGAGACCGGCGAACGTGGCGAGCGCGATGAGCCCGTTGCCCTGCTGCAGGAAGCTGTAGCGAGCGACGCCGAAGAGATCCGACGCGAGCGCGAGCACGAAGAAGCCGAGCAGCGCCCACGACACGAGCCACAACGAACGTCGTGGTCCATCGCCGAAGAGCGCGAGAAAGAAACGCGCCGAGCCGAACGGAGAGAGCGTCATGCACACGCCCTGCACCACGCGCCACGTCTTCGGCTCGGGAATGATGAGCTCGGACCACGTGGTGCCGGCGACGACTCCGAGGCCGGCGCTGGTGAGGAAGAAGCCCATCCAGAAGTAGGTCTTGCGGCCGCGCCGCACGAGCGGGCTGACCAGCAGGATGAGCCCGACGAAGAAGAGCAGGGCGCCGATGGCGAAGTTCGCCGCCTGGTTCTTCAAATACGGGAGCAGCACGATGTTGAGGGGCCCGAACTCCACGGGCTGTCGCGCGCGGCGAGCGAGGCCGTTGGTGTGGAAGTGCACCTCGAGCAGCTGACCTTCGTGGTCGGGCGGGAGCAGGTAGTAGCCGTTGACACCCAGCGCGAGCTCGAGCGGTCTTCCGTCGAGCGTGAGGCTCGTCGCGTCGCGTGGTCCCTCTTGAAAGCCTTCGCGCCACAGATGCGCAGTGGGCACGGGGCCGTCGATCTTCGGGAGCACGACGCGTGAGGCCCAGTCTCCGCTGGCCGTGACGTTCGGTGTTTCCAGGCGGTGCCAGTTGCCGTCGCCCGAATGGTGTTCCCAGCCCCTCACGTACGTCGCCTCGGGCCAGGAGCAGGCCGAGAGGCACGCCACCACCGCGATGATCGTCCCCCGACGCACGCGTGCGCACGATACCCCTCTCCCTCGGGGGAGAGGTCAGGGTGAGGGAGCAATTCGTGCAAGCGTGCGCGGATGCTCACTGCTCGAGCAGCTTCATCAACTTGTCCGTCATCTGCTCGACCTCATGGCGTGAGCCGCTGCGCTCGACGAGGTCGGCGGCGAGGATTTCCTTCGCGAGGGTCTCACTCATCTGCTTCGCGTCGGCCTCATCGGCTTCGCGCGCGACGTGCTGCAGCTCACGTTGAAGCCGGCGAACCGCGACGAGCACTCCATGCAGCGCGCGGCGAGCGTGGCGGTTCTTGCGGCGTTCGTCGGCGTCGGCCGAATTCTGGGCGGCCGCGCGACGTTCGTCTTCTTTCTCTGCGAGGGCCGTGGTCTCACTCCGCGCGAGGTTGGCGCGTTGATCGACCTTCACCACCTCGGTCTTGCCCGAGAGTTGATCGACCACGTTCACCGACAACATGCCCTGCGCGTCCATCGCGAAGGTCACCTCGAGTGGATGTTCGCGCCGCAGCGTCGAGAGCATCTCGGTGAGCTCGATTTGCCCGACGCGCACGTTCTCTTCGCTGCGTTTGCTCTCGCCTTGCACCACCGGCACGCGCACGTGCGTCTGGCCGTCTTTGCCCGGATAGAAGATCTCCGTCGCGTGGCAGGGGAGCATCGTGTTGCGCGCGAGCAGCGGCTTCACCAGCCCGCCGGCGACTTCGACGCCGAGTGATGAGCCGAGCACGTCGAGGAGCAGCACGTTGCCGCGCTTCTCGACCAACTCGGCGGCGTGAATCGCGGCTCCGAGCGCGACTGCTTCGTCGGGATCGACGCGGGAGTCGGGTTCGCGACCGAAGTGTTTGGCCACCAGCTCGCGCAGCAACGGCACCCGCGTCATGCCGCCGACGAGGAGCACGGTGTCCACCTGCGACGCGCTGAGGTTCGCCTCGTGGAGCGCCTTCTCGACAATCGACAACGCGTGCTCGGTCTTTGGCCGCACCAGCCGCTCGAAGAAGTTCCGCGTCAGCATGGTCTCGATGGGAATCGGATGCTTCGAGTCAGGCAGGAGCACGGTGCTGATGCGTGACACCTCGGCCGACGAGACCTCACGCTTGGCGCGCTCGGCGAGAAGCTTGAGCTGTTGCACGGCGACGCGGTCTTTGGTGATGCGCTCGCGGGTGCCGGGCTCCTGCACGTGACCGAGCAGCCACTGCACCAGCACGTTGTCGAAGTCGTCTCCGCCGAAGTACGCGTCGCCGGCGGTGGACAGCACTTCGAACACGCCTTCTTCCGCGCGCAGCACCGAGACGTCGAACGTGCCGCCGCCGAGGTCGAACACCAGCGCGTTGCCCTTGAAGCCGTGCGCGAGGCCGAACGCCATCGCAGCCGCGGTCGGCTCGTTGAGGAGCCGCAGCACGTTCAAGCCCGCGATCTCCGCGGCCTCGCGCGTGGCGTTGCGTTGCGCATCGGTGAACGTCGCGGGGACGGTGATGACCACGTCAGTCACGTCGGAGTTGAAGTACTCCTCAGCGTCGGTGCGCAGCTCGGACAGGAGCATCGCGGAGATCTGCGAGATGGGCAGCGTCTGGTGCCCGAGCTTGATGCGCACGTCTTCCGCAGGGCCGGCGACGAGCGCATACGGGTAGTGCTGGCGCGCCTTCGCGGCGAGCTCGGCGGTCCACCGTTGACCGATGAAGCGCTTGGTCGCGGTCGCCACCAACTCGGGTCGGGTCTCGAGGAGCAGGCGCGCTTCTTCACCGACCACGCGCGTGCCGTCTTCGAGCAGGCCGACGACGGAGGGAAGCAGGCGCTCTCCCGTCGCGCGCTCGATCACTTTCGGCGGATCGGTGGTGGCAGTCGCGACGGCACTGTTCGTCGTGCCGAGATCGATGCCAATCGACACCCCCATGCAGCGAACGGTGACACGACTTGGCCGACGCGGCGAGTGGCCGGCCAGGCTGCACCCGCGCTGAACTCTCACTCGCACGCACGAGCTGCGGAAAGCGGTGTGGACCCGCAAGGTAAGTAGTCAGAATTGGCCGACTAATAACTGGGTTACGAGATTTCATGGATAACTAGTCACCATGTGAATAGATGGACCAAAGCCCCTTGGGGCGACGGCGTTGGGAGGCAAGACGGCCATGTCAGTTCGGCACGCAGTTCTGGGGTTGCTGCATCAGCGCGCGCGTCACGGGTACGAGCTGCAGGCGGCGCTCGCGGCCTTGAGTCCCGAGAACTGGGATGTGAAGCCCGCGCAGATCTACGCGACGCTCGAGCGCCTCGCGGATGCGGGGCTGGTGCGTGAGCAGCGCGGCACCCAGGTCGCTGGTCCGCAGCGCCGGCCGTATGAGCTGACGAGCGAAGGGCTCACGGAGCTGCGCTCGTGGTTCTCGGTGCCGGTGAAGAGCTCGCTGCACCGCGACGAGTTCTTCCTGAAGTTGATGCTGTCGATCCTGCCCCCGGCGTCGTCGCCTCAGGGGAGCTCGCGCGTTCATTCGCCGTATCAAGTGCTGCACATTCAGCGCTCGAGTCTCTATCGCGACCTGCACGAGCTCATCGGCCAGCGGCAAGACGCGCAGCTGCGGGGCGCGCTCGCCGAAGAGCTGCAGCTCGAACAAATCGTGATGCACGTCGAGGCCGACCTGCGCTGGCTGGAGCTGATCGAAGGCCGCCTCGACGAGATGGCGAAGAAGTTGCCGACCGAGCCTGCGCCGCGGCCGCGTGGGCGTCCGCGCAAGACCCCGAGTGAAAGCGAAGGAGACTGACCATGAAGCTCATCGAAGCAGCGGGACTCGAGAAGACGTACGCCGAAGGCGCGACGCCGGTGCGTGCGCTCGCGGGCGTGTCACTGTCGCTCGAGGCGGGAGATTTCGTCGCCGTGATGGGGCCGAGCGGATGCGGGAAGTCGACGCTGCTGCATTGCCTGGGCGGACTCGACCGTCCTGATGCCGGCACCGTACGGCTCGGTGACGAGGAGCTCACGAGGTTGAATGACGAGGCGCTCACGCTGGTGCGGCGGCGTCGCATCGGCTTCGTCTTTCAGTTCTTCAACCTCGTACCGGTGATGAGCGCGCTCGAGAACGTGGCCCTGCCGCTCACGCTCGATGGCTTGAGTGACGCGCAGGCGCAGGAGCGCGCGAAGAAGTGGCTCGAGAAGCTGGGCCTCGCGGAGCGCATGCACCATCTGCCGGATCAGCTGTCGGGCGGGCAGCAGCAGCGCGTGGCGATCGCGCGCGCGTTGGTGACCGAGCCGGTGTTGGTGCTGGCCGATGAGCCGACGGGAAATCTCGACTCGAAGTCGGCCGACGACATCGCGCGGCTGTTGCGCCAGCTGTCCGATGAGCACCAGCGCACCATCTTGATGGTGACGCACGACCCGCGCATCGCGGCGAACGCGCGGCGCCTGGTGTTCTTGAAAGATGGCGTGATGGTCGATGATCAGCGCATCGGTGCGGGCGCCACGTCGGCCGTGCGCTCTCAGCTCGAGGCGCTGTCATGAGCCCGGATGCTCGCGCGCACTCTCCCTCACCCCCACCCTCTCCCGCAGGGGCGGGAGAGGGCGCACGCTCGCATCGGTGCGGGCGCGACGTCGGCCGTGCGCTCTCAGCTCGAGGCGCTGTCATGAGCCCGGGTGCTTTCTCGCTGCGCGCTTGCGGCGGGCTCGACCGCGCTCGCCTCGATGTTGCGTTGCGGCCGTGCTCTCCCTCACCCCAACCCTCTCCCGCAGGGGCGGGAGAGCGAGCACGCACCGCGCACCGCGCGCGACGCTCGCCTTCGGCGCTGAGCGACGCCGCACCCTCTCCCGCAGGGGCGGGAGAGGGAGCACGCACTGCGTACCGCACGCGCCGCTCGCATCGGTGCGGGCACGAAGTCGGTGCAGCCTCGGCTCGAGACGCCGTCATGAGACCGCTGCGCGCTTGCGGCGGGCTCGACCGTGCTCGCCTCGATTTTGCGTCGCGGGCCTCTCCCGCAGGGGCGGGAGAGGGAGCACGCACGGCGCACCGCGCGCGACGCTCACCTTCGGCGCTGAGCGACGCCTCACCCTCGCACGACCTGCGAGGCGCGTCATGAGTGCGACGACCACGCTCGCGTTGCGCTACCTGCTGCGCCGCAAGACGCGCGCGCTGCTCACCAGCCTCGCCATCGTCTTCGGCGTCGCGCTCGTCGTCGCGATGGGCGGCCTGGTGCCCACGCTCACCGCGTCGATGACCTCCAGCGTCCTGTCCAGCGTCGAGCACGTCGACCTCTCTCTCTCATCCGCGACGCGCGGCGCATTCCCCGAGAGCACGGCTGAGCAACTCCGCTCCGTCGCCGGTGTCAGCAAGGTCAGCGGTCGCCTCGCGGGCCTCGTCTCGCTCAACGCGGCGTCGGCTCCGCAGGTCGACGGCAAGCCGCTCTCAGCGGTCCAGCTCATCGGCGTCGACCTCACCGACACCACGCCAGTGCGCGCGCTCATCGTCACCACCGGTGTGCTCACCGACGACGGCCTCCTCATCTCCGAGAACCTGCGAGACCAATCGAAGCTGAAGCTCGGCGACGCGTTCCTGTTTCCCGCGGCCAACGGCAGCGCGACGCTGAAGATCAGCGGCTTCGTCGCCGCGCCTCCCGGCGGAATCGAGGTCGTCTACGCGTCGCTTCCCTCGGTGCAGACGATTCTCGGCAAGCCGGGCGCGCTCACGCAGCTCGATCTCCTCTTCGCCGCGAACGTGAACACCGAGAGCACACGCGCTGCCGTCCTCACCGCTGCGGGCCCCGGCTTCGTCGCACAGGCGGCGCGCAACAACTCGCAGCTCCTCGATCAAGTCAGCCGCATGGCGATGCCGATGCAGGCCTTCGGCGTGCTCGCGATGGTGCTCGCGGGCTTCATCATCTTCATCACCTTCCGCACCGTCGTGGTGGAGCGACGCAGGGATCTCGGCCTCCTCCGTGCCCTCGGAGCGACGCGCAGCACCGTGCTCGCCATGGTCACCATCGAAGGTCTCCTCCTCGGCGTCGTCGGCACGGCCGTCGGAATTCTCGTCGGCGTCGGTCTCGAGCGGTTGGTGGTGAGTGGACTCGCTCCCGTGTGGCGCAGCCAGGTCGGACTGGTGCTCGAGCCGCAGCCCATCGCGCTCAAGACCGTGCTCCTCTCGGTGCTCCTCGGTGTCGGCGGCAGCGTGCTCAGCTGTCTGGCTCCCGCGCGTCAGGCGAGCCGCGTCTCTCCGCGGGAAGCCATGCGGCCCTCGGGTGGAGAAGCGCGCCTCGTCGCCAGCCGCGCGCGGGTCATCAGCGGAACGGTCCTCGCGGTGCTGAGCATTCTCGGGCTGCTCGTCGGGTCGGTCGCCTCGCAGACCATCGGCGTGTTTCTGTTCATCGCCGCGGTCTTCTTTCTCGGGCCCGCGCTCATCGTGCCGCTCACCGGTGCCTTTCGCCGCGCGCTCGGCATCGTGCTCTCGCAGGAAGCGCGCATCGCGCAGGGCAACGTGGGCAGACAACGGCATCGCTCGGCGATCACCGCGTCGGTCATGGCCGTCGCGCTGGCCATCATCGTCTCGCTCGCCGCGCTCACCGCGTCGACCATCGAAGGCATCGTGTCTCAAGTCGACCGCACGATGCGCGCCGACTTCATGGTGCTGCCGCCGACGCTCAACTCCTCGCTCGGAGCCATCGGCGCCGGCCCTGAGCTCGCGCGCGCTCTGTCCCAGGTCGAGGGTGTCGACGTCGCGACCGGCCTGCGCATCGGCCCGTCGAAGGCCGGCGAGCTCGACGTGATGGTGGTCGGCCTCGATCCCACCGCGTTTCCGAAAGTGGGAGGCATCGACTTCGAGCAGGGCTCAGCTGAGACCGCGTTCACCGAGCTCGCGCAGCCGCGCACCTTCATCGCCAACCCGATGTGGGCCCAGCAAAAGCAGCTGAAGGTCGGAGACGTGGTGCCGCTCCTCGGGCCGAAGGGACCGATGGACTACCGCCTCATCGCCGTCGGCACTGAGACGCTGAACTACCGCTTCCCGAGCGCGTACATCGCGCAGACCAACCTCGAGGCCGACT
Source organism: Archangium sp. (assembly GCA_016792935.1). Taxonomy (GTDB): domain Bacteria; phylum Myxococcota; class Myxococcia; order Myxococcales; family Myxococcaceae; genus Archangium_A. The sequence continues at coordinate 7,872 of JAEUJS010000673.1, forward strand.
TCGGGCTCACCTCAGACACGCTGCTCTTCGTGACGTTGAAGAAGGGCACGCCGCTCGAGCAAGTGCGCGCGGCGCTCAAGAAGCCGCTCGAGGCGTGGCCGGGCTTCGTGTTGCACGCGACCGGCGAGTGGCGCGACCGCATGATGGAAGACGGCCGCAAGAAGCTGAACGCGATGTACGTGTTGCTCGTGGTGCTGGTGGTGCCCGCGCTCATCGCGCTGGCCAACACGCTGGGCATCAACGTGCTCGAGCGCATTCGGGAAATCGGGCTGCTCCGCGCCATCGGCAGCACGCGCCAACAAGTGCGTCGCATCGTGCTCGCCGAGAGTCTGCTCCTCGCCAGCACCGGAGCGCTCACCGGCATCGCCGTCGGCCTGTGGATGGGCCTCGTGTGGGTGCGCGCGATGGCGTCGTTCGGGCTGAGCGCGACGTTCCACGTGCCGGTGTCGGCTGTGGCGTTCACCGCGGTGTTGGCGCTCGTCTTCGGAGCGCTCGCGGCGTTCTTCCCCGCGCGTCATGCCGCGAAGCTGAAGATCGTCTCAGCGCTGCGGCACGAGTGAGCTCACCACTTGTTGACCCACGGCGAGGTCATGGTGCTCAAGGTGACGGTGCGTCGGGTGACCGGGCTGATGAACAGCACCTGCCTCGAGTCGTAGGGACAGCCGACGATGACGCCGTCGTTGCGCGCGACGAAGCCGTAGTGCGAGCCGGGGAAGATGCCCGCATCGGGCGCGAGCGGGAGCTCAGAGGCCACGCCATGGCGATCGATGATCGCCAGGCGAAGGTCATTGGGTGCCGGCTGATCGGAGTTGACCGCGTAGGCGTACCCGTTCGTCGACCACGCCGCCGAGAAGTAGCCGCGCGTCGAGGGCCCGTTGATGGTGATGCTCGCGCCGTCCCAGGTCACGAAGGGGCGATCGCTCGAAGGCATCAACACCACGCGGCCATCGGGGAGGAGCACGCCGCCTGAGAACCCAGACACCTCGCCCGGACCGTCGTGCAGCACCGCGGACGTGGGCGTCACTTCCATCAGCCGCCGCGCGAACCGAGGCACCATCAGGGCGCTCTCTCCATCGGCGAGCAACACCGCGCCTGCGTAGTGCCCGCCGTTGGTGTCGACGGTCCCCGGGTCGCCGGCGTCGACGAACGTGAGCGCTCCAGTTGCCATCGAGAACACTCCCGGCAGCCACCGCTTCGCGGGAGCGAGCAGCAGGTGTTCCGACAACGTCAAGACGCCGCCCTCGAAGTACGCCGGAACCTCGGCGCCGCCTCTTGGCAGCCCAGCGTCGAGGTACGACTGGGCCGTGCCGCTGAAGCTCAGGACGCGGTAGGTCGAGTAGGGCAGCGCGACCACGCCACCATCGCTGAGCAAGACGCCGCCTTCCCACTCGCCGTAGTGCTGCGTGGGGAAGAAGGAGAGGCCTGCGTCGGGTCCAACTCGCAACAAGTTGCCGCCCGAATACGGGATGCAAATCACTTCGCCCCGACGGTTCAGCACCCCGCCGACCCATTTCCCCGAGGGGCCCGCGGGCAGCGTAACGAAGGTCAGGTCGGCGCCCGCGTCGATGCCCTCGGGAACGTCGAAGAGCTCGCTGACGACCCCTGCCCACGTGAGGCCGCCGTCGTCGGGAATGCCGCCTCCCGTTGGCGCACCACCGCCCATCGTCGCTCCGCCGCCGGTCGCTGCTCCGCCGCCGGTCGCTGCTCCGCCGCCGGTCGCGTCACCGCCACCGCTCGCGCCTGCATCGGTCACCACGCAGTTCCCCGCAGCGATGCACTTCGCCCGGAAGTCCTCTTCCGACCAGCACGCGGAGCAGGAGACGACGATCAGCGCGGAAAGGGTGGCGCGCATCAGAAGTGACCTCCGACGACGAGGCCTGCGCCCTGGGGTCCGACCGCAGCCGACACCGTCACCGGCACGTCGGGTGTGAGCGCGTTCCACACGAGGCCGCCGATGATGAAGACCGCTCCGAGGCCAGCGAGCGAAACGCCGAGCCCCCGGTTGAGCGAGAGCGCTGCGAACTTCTGGGAAATCAGACCATCGATCAACACAGTGCCCTGCGCTGGTGTCTGTGTCGTGAGCGACGCGTACTCGGCCTCGGCGGTGCCGAAGAGAATTCCGCCGGCGATGAGCGCGCCGGCTCCGAGCGCCGCGGGCACCCACAGCCGCCAGCGAAACGGAGTCTCAGGTCCCCGGCTCTCGAGGCCGAGCTGCCGCGCGATGGAGCCTGCTGCGCGCTCGAGCAGCTCGCCGAGTTTCGCTTCGTCAGTGGTGGCCTGCGTGTCGGTGGCGATGGTCTTACCGTCGGACTGGCGAATGACGCGCACGTCGAGCTCGAGGCGGGTGCCCAGGCGCGTGAGGCGGCCGGTGGCGACGTGCGCGACACCAAGCGCCGCGGAGATTTCAGCAATGCAGCTGTCTTCGGAGCACCCCAGCAGCTGCTTCTGCCGCTCGAGGCCCAACATCGTCTCGATGTCGGCGGGCGTGGTGACCTGGAAGCCGCGCTCGCCCAGATAGAGCGCGAGTCGATCCTCCGCGTACCCACCGAGTGACGGGTCGACCTGCACGAGCCTGAACCGGGTGACGGCGACTTGCGGTTTCTGTTGCGGGGCCGCGCTGATCACCATCGCCGCCAAAGCCCAGAGCATGCGCATTCCTACGACGGACGGCGCCCTCGGTGTGCAGCGATCTGCACGGTGCAGAAGGTGGGTGCGCACCCGGCTCGGAGAAGTCGCTGATTCGCCGAGGTGCGACTTTCGGCGCGGAAGGTGCTCCTGAGGGTATGCATGACGATCTCGAACCGAATCGGAAAGCGGGTGCTGGCGCTGTTGCTCGAGCTCTCGAGGCTCCTCGACGCACCGAAGCGGCCGCGTGATTCGGGCTCAACGCATGCCGTGATTGAGGACGACGTGCAGCACGGTATGAGCGCGATGAGGACGCGGTTGTTCAGGAAGTCGAGATGAAGAACGGGCAGGTCCATGCGAGCCGTGCCTGTCCCGTCGGCTTCAGGCGTACGGCTCTCCCCTCGACGCCCTTCAGGAGCAGCACAGCGAGCCGGTCCAGTGCTCGCCCGCTCCGGTGCACGAGGCGGCGCTGCCGGGCACGCAGTTGCTCATCCCTTCGACGCAGCAGCGCGCGCCGGTCCAGTGCTCCACGGCGCTGGTGCACGAGCTCGAGTCTCCCGTCTGGCACAGCACCGGCACGGTGAGACAGCACTGCGCCCCCGTCCACTGCTCCGCGGAGTCGGTGCACGAGCTCGAATCGCCGGGCACGCAGGCGGCGGCGTCGGTCACGCAGCACTGCGCGCCGGTCCAGTCTTCGCGTGCGCTGGTGCACGAGCTCGAGTCGCCCGCGGTGCACAGCGGCGCGCCGCTCACGCAGCACTGCGCGCCGGTCCAGTTCTCGCGCGAGCTGGTGCACGAGCTCGAGTCGCCCGCCACGCACACCGCCGCCGCGGCGATGCAGCACTGCGCGCCGGTCCAGTCTTCGAGCGAGGCGGTGCACGAGCTCGAGTCTCCGCTGGTGCACACGCCCGCGCCCTGCAGACAGCACTGCGCGCCCGTCCAATCTTCGCGAGCGCCGGTGCACGAGCTCGAGTCGCCCGTCACGCACAAGGTCGCGTTCAGCACGCAGCACTGGGCGCCCGTCCAGTCTTCGCGAGCGCCGGTGCACGAGCTCGAGTCGCCCAGCCCGCAAGCCACGTCACCTTGCAGGCAGCACCGCGCGCCGGTCCAGTCTTCGCGCGAGCCGGTGCACGAGCTCGAGTCGCCTGCCACGCACTGACCTGCGCCCTGCACACAGCACTGCGCGCCAGTCCAATCTTCGCGCGCGCCGGTGCACGAGCTCGAGTCGCCGGTGGCACACAGCGCGGCGCCTTGCACGCAGCACTGCGCGCCGGTCCAATCTTCGCGCGCGCCGGTGCACGAGCTCGAGTCGCCGGGCACGCACGTCGCGTCGTTCTGCACGCAGCACTGCGCGCCGGTCCAGTCTTCGCGCGAGCCGGTGCACGAGCTCGAGTCGCCCGTCACGCAGGTGGGCGTGCCCGTGACGCAGCACTGCGCGCCGGTCCAATTCTCTCTCGCGCCCGTGCACGAGCTCGAGTCGCCCGGCACGCACTCGGTGGGGCCGTTGATGCAGCAGCGCGCGCCGGTCCAGTCTTCCGCCGAGCCAGTGCACGAGCTCGAGTCGCCCGCCACGCACGCGCCCGCGGCCTGCACGCAGCACAACGCCCCGGTCCAGTCTTCGCGCGAGCCGGGGCACGAGCTCGAGTCGCCAGGCACGCAGAAGGTCGCGCCCGTGACGCAGCACTGCGCGCCGGTCCAGTTCTCGCGCGAGCCGGTGCACGAGCTCGAGTCGCCCGCCACGCAGAGCGTTCCCGAGCCTCCGCCTGGGCCGCCGCCGGTCGCGCCGCCACCGCTGCCGCCTCCGCCGCCGGTGCCTCCGCCCGTCGCGCCGCCACCGCCCGTCGCGCCGCCACCGCCCGTCGCGCCGCCACCGCCCGTCGCGCCACCGCCCGTCGTGCCACCGCCCGTCGTGCCACCGCCCGTCGCGCCGCCCCCGCCGCCCGAGGTCATCGCGGCGCTGCAGACTCCGAGCGAGCAGACCTGCCCCAGCGCGCACGTGGCACACGCGCCACCGAACGTGCCGCACTGCGCGACCGAGAGCCCGCTCTGACAATCACCCGCCGAGTCGCAGCAGCCGGTGCACGAACTGGCGTCACACCGCTTGGCGGCGCTGCACGCCGAGAGCACACCGAACGCGAGGACCACCAGCAGGCGTCTCACCACCCAACGTCGTAGCCGCAGGGGGCTTTGATTGAGCATGCGGCGGCTTCTGCCACTCTCAGGCGCCGGTGACGAGCAGCGCTAGACGCACCGAGGCAGGCATTGGCACGTCGTGGCGCTCGAGAGCTCAGAGCGTCAGCGCGAGCGCCACGGCTTGCGTGTTGCCGAGCGCGTGAAAGGCGATGCCGGGCACGAGGCTTCCAGTGCGATGGCGCAACAGACCGAGCGCGATGCCACTGAGCAGCGGGTCGAGCGCGCCGATCGCATCCGACGGAGCGTGCGCCAGCATGAAGAGCATCGAGCTGAGCGCGATGGTCGCGGTCGCTCCGAGCCTGGGTGTCAGCCCCGCCTGAAGGAAGCCGCGGAAGAACGCCTCTTCGAAGAGTGGCGCAGCGACGATGACGCCGAGCGCGAGCACCAACGCTCCCGGAGCGTTCATCATCGTCTTCCATTCGACTGGGATGAGCTGGCCACTCGTGAGCCACCGAGCACCGTCGAAGAGCGCGGTGAGGCCGACGCTCAGGCCCAGCGCGATGAGCAGTGCGCTCGGAGCGGGGCGCGTGAAACCGAGCGCATCGCGCGGAGCGATGAAGAAGAGGAGTGCGCCTCCAAGCAGTGAGGCGGCCCAGATGCCGACGCCGAAACGCAGGCCATCGCTCGCGCTCGGCAGCAGGCTGGCCACGCCGACCCTGGCGACGCCGCTGAGCACGAGAATGAGGAGCCCTCCGCCGATGGTGCGCTTCATCGACGCGAGCAGATCACGATTTCAGCGCGGCGACTCAGGTGCGCAACGACCACGCGTCATCGACGAGGTTCTTTCCGCGCAGCACCGCCTCGCCGCGATTTCGGAAGCCATCGTCGTCGAACCGATCGCCGAACTCCTCGAGCGGGAAGGTCGGGCTCGAGACGTGCTCGAGCTTCGCCAGCGCTGCTTTCTCATCGCGCAGATACTCCGCGCACTCGTCGTCGACTTCGCAGTCGCCGAGGTCGAGGGTCCGCAGGGTTCGGAACGCAGGCGATTCGAAGAGCGTCGCGAGCAGCTGCGTCGTGAGCTCGACGTCGCGCAGACACAGCGCGCGCAGCGGGAGTTTCAGCGCTTTCTTCATCGGCGCGACCAACACCGAAGGAAAGAGCCTCAGCTCATCGCCACGCGCGGGAGGCCGGAAGCCGAGCTCGAGCGCTTCGAGCCGTTGCAGCGACGCGAGCTGCTCGAGTTCGTCGCCGCTCGGAGCACAGCCGACGCGCGAGAACGTGCGCAGTTGCGACAGCGCGCCGATGTTTCCGAGCGCGATGCTGGTTCCCGAGATGAACAGCTCACGCAGCGACGGAAAGCAGTGCCACAGCTCGCCGAAGTCGCCGGCGTCCCACTCTCCGTCGGCGAGATCGAGCTGGCTCGCATCGAGCTTCAGCGACGACAACACCTCGGGGTGCGGCAACGCGCTGAGTTCCTCGATGCTGCGGCTCCACGGCTCGTCGCCCGGGAACAGCGTCACTTCACGCAGCAACGACGCCACCGGAGCGCGCACCAACCGCCGCACCAGCTCGCGTTCCAGAACTCGCCGCTGGGGTGCACGAGCCGCATGCGGGGCTGAACACGCCACACCGCAACCGAGCGCACAATCAGTCGAGCCGCTGACGCATCGCCGCCGCGAGTTCCGTGCGCCCAGCCTTCTCGAGTGCGTCAGCGGCAACCGAGAGCACGTGTCGCGAAGTCCATTCCTCACGGCCGACCGTGCGCTCGAATTCGGTCCACACCGCGAGCAGCGAAGCGTCGAGGCGAATGGCCGTCTTGCACCACATCACCGCGATGAGGA
>JAEUJS010000726.1 GCA_016792935.1 Archangium sp.
GCTCGACCACCTACCAGGAATTCAAGAGCGCCTTCGAACGTGACCGCGCGTTGTCGCGTCGCTTCCAGCGCATCGACATCGGAGAGCCGAGCGTCGAAGACACCATCGCCATCTTGAAGGGGCTCGCTCCGAAGTACGAAGAGCACCACAAGGTGAAGTACGACGAAGACGCGCTCCGTTCGGCCGCGGAGATGTCGCACAAGTACGTGAACGAGAAGTTCCTCCCCGACAAGGCCATCGACGTCATCGACGAGTCGGGCGCGATCGATCGCCTGCGCGAGAAGCCGACCGGCAAGGTCACCGTGCACGACGTCGAGCAGGTCGTCGCGAAGATGGCGCGCATTCCTCCGAAGTCGGTGGCGAAGGACGAGCGCGAGCAGCTCAAGAACCTCGAGACCGAATTGAAGGCAGTCATCTTCGGTCAAGACAAAGCGATCGAAGAGCTGGGAGCGGCCATCAAGCTCGCGCGCTCCGGTCTGCGTTCACCCGAGAAGCCGGTCGGCAATTTCCTGTTCGCGGGACCGACGGGTGTCGGCAAGACCGAGCTCGCCAAGCAGCTGGCGAAGACGATGGGCGTGGAGTTCCTGCGCTTCGACATGTCGGAGTATTCCGAGCGTCACACCGTCTCGCGGCTCATCGGCGCGCCTCCGGGCTACGTGGGGTTCGATCAAGGCGGTCTGCTCACGGACGCAGTGAGGAAGTCTCCACACGCCGTGGTGCTGCTCGATGAGATCGAGAAGGCGCACCCCGAGCTCTTCAACATCCTTTTGCAGGTGATGGATCACGCGACGCTGACCGACAACAACGGTCGCAAGGCGGACTTCCGCAACATCATCTTGATCATGACCACCAACGCCGGCGCGCGCGACATGAAGGCCCGCACGCTCGGCTTCGGCGATCGCCCGACCATCGATCTCGCGAAGAGCAAGGAAGCGCTGGAGCGCACCTTCTCGCCGGAGTTCCGCAACCGCCTCGACGCCACCGTGATGTTCAGCGGCTTGAACCGCGAGATCATCCTCCGCGTGGTCGACAAGGAAGTGAAGGCGCTGCAGGCGTTGCTGATCGAGAAGAAGGTCATCATCTCGTTGAGCGAGAAGGCCCGCGGGTGGCTCGCCGACAAGGGCTACGACCCGGAGTTCGGTGCACGCCCCATGGGCCGCGCGGTCGATCAGAACTTGAAGAAGGCGATGGCCGAGGCGCTGCTGTTCGGCGCGCTCAAGAACGGCGGCAAGGCGTTCGCCGACGTGAAGGCCGATGGCTCGGGGCTCGAGCTGACCTTCACCACCGCTGAGGCGTAAGCGCTCGAACAGTCCGCCAGCGGAGACGCGGCCCGTCTCGTAAATACCCGTCGTTCATCGCTTTTCGAACGGGCACCGCCGCTGCAGTCACGCGGCGGATGCTCGACACCATCCTCGTCACCCTCGCTTTGATGCTCTCGCTCGCGACGGCGCCGCTCTTCTGGTGGCTGTCGGAACGCAACCAGCTCCCCAACGGCGTTCGGTACGCGGGGGCGTTGCTCTCGGTGGCCGCGCTGCACTTCGCGGCGAGCTGCGCGTGGCCTTCAGCGCGAATGCTCCTGGTCAGCACCACAATCCACCTGATCGCCGCGGGAGCCATCTTGCTCGCCTCGCTCGCTCCGCTGCAGACGCGCCAGTTTCTCCGCGCGACGATTCAGGTGTTGTTCATGAAGCGTCAGAAGCTGCCGAAGTCGTAGACCAGCGGCTCGCTGCCATCTTCCGGGTAGAAGATCTGAATCGGCGCCGGCATCCCGTTGACGCCTTCCTTCTTGGCGACGAAATACTTGTAGAGCTTGCCCTTCATCGCCGTGGGGCCGAAGCCGACCGCTGAGGTCCCGGTGAGCACGTAGCGCGTCACGAGCGGCGCCGGGTCGTAGAGCTTGGCGTTGTCGAACGCCTTCTTGAACGAGAAGCGCATCGAGTCGTTGTTGAGCGTGCGCGGGTTGTTCTTGTCGATGCGGCCGGCGTGCACGAGCTTCTCAGCGACCACCGTCTTGGCCGCGGTGTCGATGTCGGCCGACGTGGTGAGGATTTCCATGAAGCGCTTGAGCCGAGTCAGGCCGCGCTCATCGGGCGGCTTGTCGCCGTCTTGAGCGAACGCGTTCACGGCAAAGAGACAGGACACGACGAGCGCACAGCGCAGGGTGTTGGTCATGCGCCGCGGCAACAGCAAACGGCGCGCCCACGTCATTTCGCTCGGAAGGCTGGTGACGTCCTTGCGTCAGGTGGCTGTGCGGCAGCGACGCGGTGACGTCATCGCGTCACTTCTCTCCGCCGCGTCTCGCTCGGAGGCGCGCGTGGCACACGCCCTGCTCTGCGCCGCGCCTCGCGCCCACCTCCGGGCGCACTGGGGAGGAACACATGTCGCTTCGACTGATGTCAGTCGCGCTGCTCATCGCCACCGGCGCGCAGGCGCAAACCGCAGCAGAGATCGCCGACTGGCTCCGCGCCGCCAACGCCAGGGTGAACTCGCAGGCGCCGACGCCCGAATTGGTCGCCAAGGCCTACGCCGTCGACTTCAGCCAATCGAAGGAGAAGCTGGTCACGGCCGATCTCGCCAAGCTCAAGGGCATCTCGGGGCTGCGCGAGGTGAACCTGGGCCAGGCCGCGGGGACCGACGCCAACGTCGCTGAGGTCGTGAAGGCGGTGCCCAACCTCCAGACGCTCAAGCTGTTCTTCTCTCCCGTCACCGACGGCGCGTTCGAGCACATCGGGAAGTTGTCGAACCTGCAGGAACTGGCGCTCAACAACTGCAAGGTGACCGACGCCGCGATGGTGCACCTCGCGAAGCTCCCGAAGCTGGCGCGCTTGTCGTTGACCAAGACCGCGGTGACCGAGACCGGCCTCGAGACGCTCAAGGGCGCGCCCATCGTCAGCCTGGTGTTCGACGATCTCGTCGCCACCAGGAAGGGCATGGCCGCCATCGCCGCGATGCCGAAGCTCGACACGCTGCAGCTGCAGTTCGCGAAGGTCGACGCCGAGTTCGCCGAGCTCGAGAAGACGAAGACGCTCAAGGAACTGACGGTGATGGCCTCGACCATGACCGACGTTGGCGCGGCGAGCCTCGGGAAGATCAAGACGCTCGAGCGGCTGTTCATCTGGGACACCAAGACGACCGACAAGGCGATGGCCAGCATCTCCGGGCTGCCGCTCAAGGTGCTCTACGTCGACAAGACCGGCATCACCGATGCGGGCATGAAGTCGCTGGCGAAGATTTCCACGCTCGAGACGTTGTGGCTCAACCGCACCGCCGTCACCGACAAGGGCCTCGCGGCGCTGGCCAAACACCCCACGCTGCGCTGGGTGCAGGCGGACGAGACGAAGGTGACCGACAAGGCCGCCGAAACCGCGATCACCATCAACAACCTCGACTCCTTCAGCGTGAGGAAGACGGGCTTCACGGAGGCCGGCGAAAAGAAGATCAAGGAGAAGCTCCCCAAGGCGCGGGTGTACCGATGAGCTCGTTCGTCGTGTTGGCTGTGTTGTCTGCCGCGGGTGTGCAGGAAGGCATTCGTTACGGCTCGGGCAACAACCCGCTCGACGCAGTGGTGAAGCTGGCAGACGCGCAGCTGGTGCAGCAGATCGTCGGGCTCGCGCCGATGCAGAAGGTGACGAAGATCGATCGCCTCGGGAAGGCCGCGACGCTGTGGAAGGAAGGCGACAAGGCCGTGTCGGGCGACGCCTCGCGTGAAGAGCGCATCGCCATCCTCTCGGTGCTGCAGCGGCAGGGAGCGCTCGGCTCCGAGACGGATCTCCTCATCGCGAAGGCCGATGGTCAGAAGGTGCCCATCACGGTCCTCGTCGAGCTCGGTGGAGCGATGACCCTGGCGAGCGGCGCTCCGGTGAAAGAGTTGATCTCCGCCGGTCCGACCGCGGAGGAGATCGCGACGAAGTACAAGCTCGACGCGTTCACGGCCGATGGCACCACGTGGACGCCCATCGAGCTCGCGGCGGTCGACAAGGCGCTCTCGATGCTGACGCCCGACGAGGTCGCGTTGCTCGGCGGGCTCGGCTTCCGTCGCAAGGCGAACGACGTGGGTGGACGCTCGGCGTTCTACCGGCGCGCCGATGATGGAATGACGATCGACATCTTCGACAAGACCTTCAAGTTCGACGGCGAGTACTTCGTGGGGAGCATCGACGCGCCGGTGTTGTTCTCGGTGGGCATCATGCTTCACGAGATGGCGCACGCGATGTCGGACTTCCAGGGTCGCCAGAAGGCCATCGTCGCCAACAAGGCGGTCGCTGAAGCGAGGGCCGCGCAGGACGCGATGAAGGCGAGCCCCTCTCCCGAGACGAAGGCCGCTGCGAAGGAGAAGACGGAAGCGGCGCGCGCGCTGCGTGGCGCCATCAACGCGCTCGACAAGGTGATGCTCGCGAAGGGTCGCGCGGCCGAGAAGTCGTACGCCGCGGTGGTCGACGCGAAGACCTCGGTCTCGGTCTACGGGCGCACCAGCATCGACGAGAACCTCGCCGAGTCGTTCTTGCTCTCGAAGCTCGACAAGCCAGCCCTCGAACGAATCGCTCCGCAGGCGTTGCCGTGGTTCGCCGCCGGCACGCTGGCGAAGGAAGCGCAGAAGCCGCTGGAGTGACTCGAGCTGAAAAGCCACGCCACCGCGCGAGCAGACGGGGGGCCGCGGTGTGCGTGGCGAAGTACCTCGCAGACAGGTGAAAGGGCGCCGTGACGACCTGGGCTATCCTCGAACGTCTGATGCGGCCGCTGGCGGTGGACGCCTCCCTCGACGAGCGTGGATTGTGGACGGGGCTCCAGGAATTGTTGTCACGGCTGTCTCGCGTCGACGCCACGCCTGACGAGTTTCTCGACGCGCTCGCTGACGTGGTCGGCGCCGATCGCGCGCTGCTGCTCCTCTCGTATTCCGAAGGCGAGACCGTTCCGCTCAACGGGCGCACGGAAGGACGCGCGCTCAGCGCGAGCGAGCGACAGCAACTGACGTTGACGTTGGTGCGTGAGGCCGAGCGCACGGGCCGCTGCGTGTCGATGTCGGCGTTCGATGGTGATGACGGCACGCAGAGCGCGCAGGCCTTCGGCATTCTCGCGGCGTTCGCGGTGCCGCTCGAGCCGGGCGTGTTGGTGGCGGCGCAGGCCGACGGTGGAGCGCAGCGCGGTGTGCTGTACGTCGACTTCCGCGATCGCTCGCGGCTTCCTTCGCCGCGCATCGCGGAGTTCCTCACCGCGGCGGCGGCGCTGTTGTCGTCGGTGGTGGCGCAGGGTCAGCGGCTGCAGTCGACGCGAGAGTCGTTGCGCGGCGAGCGGGTGAAGGTGCAGCGCTCGTCGGGGCCGACGCTCGAGCAGTTGTTGTCGTCTCCTGCGTTGGCACCGATGGCGCGGCAAATCCGCGCGGCGGTGTTCTCGAGCGAACCGGTGTTGCTGACGGGCGAGTCGGGCACCGGGAAGACCTTGCTCGCACAGTTGATCGCGGAAGCGTCGGGCACGGCGCCGGTCGTGCGCGCGATGTTGGGGAGCAGTGACGATCTCAACACCATCGCCAGTGAACTCTTCGGCCACGAGCGCGGTGCGTTCTCGGGAGCGCTCGCGCGGCGCGTGGGGCTGGTCGAGTACGCCGACGGCGGGAGTTTGATCTTCGACGAGATCCTGAATCTTCCGCGCGCCGCGCAGCAGCTGTTGCTCGACTTCACGCAGTTCGGTCAGTACCGGCCGCTCGGCTGGGCGCGGGCCAATGCGCGGACGAGCAAGGTGCGGCTGATCTGCGCGACGAACGGTGACGTCGAGGCCGCGGTCGCTGATGGGCGGTTCCGTTCGGATCTCTATTACCGAATCGCGGGGCATCGCTTGCACCTGCCGGCGCTGCGGACGCGTCGGGCGGAAATTCCCGCGCTGGCTCGAGATTTTCTGGCGCGGACTGATCCCACGCGGTCGTGGAAGCTCGACGCGGAGCTCGTGAGGTGGCTCTCGGCGGAGGCGCACGAGTGGCCGGGGAATTTCCGTCAGCTCGAGTCGACGCTGCGGCGCGCGATGGGCATGGCGCTGCTCGAAGATCGCGATGCCGAGAAGTTGGGGCTCTCGCACGTCGATCCGCTGCCGACTGCGGCGGCGCCTTCCGCCGCGCCGGTCGAGAGCGAGCCGACTCCTGTGCCGGCGTCGAGCTGGGTCGATGTGCAGAAGCAACGCGACGCGCTCGATGCACAGGAACGTGAAGTCCTGCGCGCTGCGTTGGCGAAGGCGAACGGCGTCGTTTCTCGAGCCGCGAGAGAGCTCGGTCTTCCTCGCACGAGTCTGCTGAGCCGCATGGCCTCACTCGGCCTCCCGCGCGAGTGAGACATCGCGACGACTCCCTCTCCTGCCCCTGCGGGAGAGGGTTGGGGTGAGGGAGAAACGGCAGCTGCGCTCGAGTTCGGCGCACCCTGCACGCGGTGAGTGCCGAGCACCGACGCAGGCAAACTGCGCGACTGCCCCTCACCCTGTCCCTCTCCCGCAGGGGCGGGAGAGGGGGATCTTCGCGCTGAGGGCTGACGCTTGAGGCTGAGTAGAGTCACGGGGCGTTGAGCGCTCCGACTGGTTGGCCTGCCGAGCTGTCGCGCCGTTTCGAGCCGCTCGCCGAGCTCGGACGCGGCAACTTCGGCACCGTCTTCGCCGCGACCGATCGCTCACGTCGCGCCCGCGTCGCGGTGAAGACACTGCGCGGAGATCGCCAACACGCACTGCAGGCCTTCAAGCGCGAGTTCCGCGCACTGGCCGACCTCGCGCACGACCATCTCGTCCCTCTCCACGAGTTGGGCCGCGAAGACGACTCCTGGTT
>JAEUJS010000730.1 GCA_016792935.1 Archangium sp.
CGCGGCGTGAAACGGCTCGCGCTCAAGCTGACCTCGCTCAAGGCCGCCGCGCAGCACGACCACGACTGACGCGGCAGGATCGCGCAACGATTTGCGTGGTTTTTGAGGAATCGCCGCCTTCAGGCGTGCGGAATGACACGAAGGTGACGAGGCGACGCGTTTGCACTCTGATGCGCCCATGCGCTCAGGGTCCTGGCTGTCGCTCGTCCCACTGTTTCTGGGGTCGGTGGTGGGGTCGTCTGCCTGCTTGTCTCCCGTCGTCGACAACCTGTGCCGGAACCACGCTGAGTGTGCCCCCGGTCTCGAGTGTGTCGATGGCACCTGCGTGCCGTTCGGCACGCGCGGGGGCGGCGCGAACGGCGGAGGCGCGAACGGCGGCGGCACGGGCGGCGCGAACGGTGGCGGCACGGGTGGCGCGAACGGCGGCGGCACGGGTGGCGCGAACGGCGGCGGAACCGGTGGCTCGAACGGTGGAGGCGGTGGCAGTGGTCGCTGCGATCCTTCCAACTGCGCGGGCTGCTGCAGCGGCGGGGCGTGCGTCGGTGGCAACGACGATCGCCAGTGCGGCGCGTTCGGGCTCGCCTGCACGTCGTGCTCGACCAACGAGTCGTGCGTCGCCGGCAAGTGCATGCCGCGCGGCGGTGGCGGTGGCGGCTTCGGAGGCGGCGCGGGCGGTGGCTTCGGCGGCGGAGGCGGCGGCTCGGCTTGCGGGCCCACCACGTGCCGCGGTTGCTGCACCTCGAGCGGAACGTGCTCCTTCGGCCAGGCGGCCAACGAGTGCGGCTTCGGCGGCAACGTGTGTGTCGACTGCGGCCCCAACGCGTTCTGCTCGCAGGGCTTCTGCTTTGGCGGCACCGGCGGTGGTGGCGGCGGCGTCGGAGGTGGTGGCGGCACCAGCTGCGGCCCCATGACGTGCCCTGGCTGCTGCACCGCGAGCGGCGTGTGCACCTCGGGCCAGAACAACTTCGCGTGCGGCTTCGGCGGCAACAGCTGCGTCAGCTGCGGCAGCACGGCGACCTGCCAGATGGGCATCTGCTTCGCGGGCGGCGGCGGCGGTGGCGGCCCCATCGGCGGCGGCGGAGGTGGCGGCGGCACGACCTGCGTCGGCTGCATCAATTCCAACGGCCAGTGCCGGTCGGGTACCTCGAACCTCGCGTGCGGCGCGGGCGGCAACATGTGCGTGCAGTGCCCGTTCGGCACGCAGTGCAGCGGCGGCCAGTGCCTGATGGTCGGCTGCGGCCCGATGTCGTGCAACGGCTGCTGCAGCGGCGGCCAGTGCATTCCGCCCAGCCAGCAGAACAGCGGCCAGTGCGGCTTCGGCGGTCAGGTCTGCACCTCATGCTTCCCCGGCTCGAGCTGCCAGGGCGGCTTCTGCCAGTCGCTGTGTGACGGCATGACGTGCCCCAACGGCTGCTGCGACTTCAACGGCCAGTGCATCGTCAACGGCGGCCCGAGCGCCTGCGGCAGCTTCGGTCAGTTCTGCAACACGTGCTTCCCTGGTCAGAGCTGCGTCGGTGGCAACTGCGTCGGTGGCTTCGACGGCGGGTTCGGCGGCGGTGGCGGCGGCTTCGGCGGCGGGGCGGGTGGCGGGCCGGTCGGCGGTGGACCCATCGGTGGCGGCTTCGGCGGCGGCACCGCCGTCGGCAGCGCGTGCAGCACCGACTCGAACTGCCAGCCGCCGTTCCAGCAGGTCTGCCTGCCGCAGATCACCGCGACGGGCACGACCACGGGCTACCCCGGTGGCTACTGCACCGCGCGCTGCACGCCGATGATGCCGTGCACCTCGGGCGTCTGCATTCACGAGACCTCGAGCGACCCTGGCTCGTGCAAGGAGCAGTGCTTCAGCCCCGGAGGCGGGCAGTCGTCGTGCCGCACGGGCTACGTGTGCGCGGTGGGGGACACTCCGATTCCGCAGCTGATCGGCTGGTGCCGCCCGCGGTGCACCAACGGCGCGCTCGCCGCGTGTCCGTCGGGCACGACGTGCAACATGAACACGGGCTACTGCCAGTAATTCGAGCTCAGGACCTCAGAAGATCAGCCCGAGCCCGCCGCCCAGATACATGTCGTGCATGTAGCCGCGAATGAAGCGCATCAGCTCGATACGGAACTGAATGCGCACCGCTCCGCTGGCGATGATGGCCGGGCGACCGCGAATGCCGACGCCGTACTGAAAGAGGAACTTGGTGCCGCCGAGCGTGATGTTGCTCGTGGTGTCGGCGTTCTTGATCTGCAGGACGCTGTACGAATAGTCGAAGCCGATGCCGAGCTGCGCGTAGAAGCTCATCGGTGACTTGCCGAAGCGCAGGTTGAACGCCGGCGCGAAGGTGAAGTCGTGCAGGTGCGTGTCGACGTTCACCTGATTCGTGCCGTCTTTGCTGGCCGCGTACGTCCACACCACGTCGGCGAAGAACATCTCGCGCAGGTACTCATCGGGGATGAGGCGACCGAACTCCCAGGTGAAGCGCAGGCCGAAGTAGTAGCGGGGGTCGAGGCCACCCTTGCTCGAATCGAGCAGCGCGACGCCCGACATGAAATCGCCGCCGATGCCCACGTTGGGATCGTCGGTGTTGCCGAGCAGCTCCTCGCCTTCCTTCTCTTCTTCGTCTTCCTCGCGCACCTCTTCTGCGCGGCGCTTCTTCTTCTTCTTCGGCTTGACCGGGTTGTCGTCGTCAGACGAGCCGTCGTCGTAGGGGATGACTTCGTCGTCATCGCCCGCGGCAAAGGCCGGAGTGGAGAACGCCACGCACACCAACAGGGGAAGGAGCTTTCGCATGTGAGGGTGGCTCGAATCAGGGCTGGGGAATGCGCGGGCACTCGGTGCCACGCATCGCGGTGCTCGGGCAGTTCCGCATCGCGGGCAGGCCGTCGACCATGCACGGGAAGGTGCCGCAGCGCAGCTGCATGTGATCGGAGAACTCGATGCACACCTGCCGCTTCAAGTCGGGGTCGGTGATGTGCGCGGCGATGATGTCGACCACCGCCTCGGGCGTGAAGTTGCGCTGCGCGAGCGAGCTGTCCTGCTTGTTCGCTTCGATCAGCTGCCGAATGCCCGGAGTGGTCGCCGACTCGTCATCGAGCGCGGTGATGAGCGCCTTCTGCAGCACTTCCATCTTTCCGGTCTTGTTGCCCGCCTGGAACAGCGAGACGGCGACGAGGTTGCCGACCTTGTAGAGGTTGGGCGAGAGGATCCACTCGTTCTGCACGGTGTTCTTGAAGCTGGTGCGCAGGGGCTCATCCATGCACGCGCCGGGGTTGGCGACGTTGCGGAAGGCGACCGTGCGCGAATCGGCGAGCGAGAGCCCGAGGAAGTTGGGGCGGCAGCCGGCCGCTTCGAGACAGGTGACGGAATAGCCGTGGAAGTCGGCGAGGCCTTCGTCGAGCGACTTGAGCCAGTTGAACGGCTCGAGCGCCCAGGTGGCGAGCGCCGGGTGGATGCCCTGATCCGACAGCGCGTTGTAGTTGAAGACGCGGTGCGCGGTTTCGTGGCCGATGACGCCCGGGTTCATCGGCATGGGGATCAGCTGCTCGTTCTTGAACGGCGCCACCACGAAGCTCTTGATGAACGACAGGTAGAGCGCGTTGTCGGTGATGGGCGTCGTCGAGTTCAGGTAGGTGTCGCTCCAGTAGAGGATGCGCATCGGGCGCAGTTCCTTGGGGTCGACGCCGTCGTAGATGTTGGCGAAGTACTTATAGGAGCGCTCGAAGTTGTAATACGTGGTCACCATGTTCCACGTGTGGAAGTCGGCGGGCCACAACACGCCCGAGCGATCCACGAAGTGGCCACGCACGTCGGCGCCCTTGTCGCGAACGATCACGTCGTAGCGCTGGTCATCGCTCAGGTTCTGGATGCCGCCATTGATCTGCTGCGTCGGATCGTTGGGGTCGAGCACCACGCGGGTCGCTCCGACGAACTTGATGGTGTCGCCCGAGAGGGTGGTCAGGTTGCCGACCGTCGTCAGCTCGACCTGCGTGGTCGTGAAGGTGCCCGACTCGTTGGGCACCATGGCCATCACCTGCACCGGCGCCTTCGGGTTGGGACCACACGTCGCTGCGAGGGCCAACACCGCGACCAGCGTCAGGTTCCGCAGAGAAAACGGTCGAGCCATGGCGTGCTTCTACTCCACCTTGCGCGACTTCCAGAACGGCTTCACGCGCGAGATCTCGATCTCGAAGTCGCGCCGGGGAAGGTATACGAGCGCCATCTATGAGCGAGTTCATCAGCAAGGTGAAGCGCACCCATTCGTGCGGTGCGTTGCGGTCGGGCCAGATTGATTCCGAGGTCGTGTTGTTCGGCTGGGTGGCCAATCGCCGCGATCACGGCGGGCTGATCTTCATCGACCTGCGTGACCGCGATGGCCTCACGCAGATCGTCTTCGATCCCAACGTCAGCAAAGACGCGCACACGCTCGCCTCGTCGTTCCGCTCGGAATGGGTGGTCGGCATTCGCGGCAAGGTGCGCGACCGCGGCATGCAGTTCTCGAAGAAGGAGAACAAGGAAGTCTCGGCGCACAACAAGGAACTGCCGACTGGAGAGATCGAGGTCGTCGTTTCGTACTCCGAGATCTTCAACAAGGCCGAGACGCCTCCGTTCGAGATCAGCGCGCACACGCAGACCAGCGAAGAGAAGCGACTCGAGCACCGCTACCTCGATCTCCGCCGCCCCAATCTGCAGAAGACGCTCATCACGCGAAGCAAGATGAACGCCGCGACGCGCACGTACTTCCACGAGAACGGCTTCCTCGAGCTCGAGACGCCTTTCATGGGCCGCTACACGCCCGGTGGCGCGCGCAACTTCCTCGTGCCGTCGCGCCTCAACCCCGGGAAGTTCTACGCGCTCGCCGAATCTCCGCAGCTCTACAAGCAGCTGTTCATGGTCGCGGGCTTCGAGCGCTACTTCCAGATCGTGAAGTGCTTCCGCGACGAAGACCTCCGCCTCGATCGCCAGCCCGAGTTCACGCAGATCGACGTCGAGATGTCGTTCGTCTCGCAAGACGACGTGTTCGAGAAGATCGAAGGCCTGCTCAAGCGCATCTGGAAGGAAGTGCACGGCCTCGACATCCCCACGCCGTTCCGTCGCATGAACTTCGACGAGTCGATGGCCAAGTACGGCAACGACAAGCCCGACCTGCGCTTCGGCATGGAACACGTGGTGCTCAACGGCCTCATCGAGAAGTTCGGCGCTGAAGGCGGCGTGGGGCCCATGTGGGAAACCGTGCAGGGCAAGGGCCTCATCAAAGCGCTCGT
>JAEUJS010000008.1 GCA_016792935.1 Archangium sp.
CTTGCGCTCCAGCTCGTCGAGGAACGTCATGTGCCGCTCGAGCAACTGCTTGTCGCCCGCGGAGAGGCGGCGATTTCCATTCAGCCGTGAGTAGTCGGCGTGAATCGAATTGATGAGCGAGAGGTTCGGATTCGCGCGCGGCATCGACGGCGCCATGAACGAGCCGAACGCGCGGTTCCACGCCTGACGGGGGTCGAGCACGAAGCTCACCTGCTCGATGGGGCCGCCGCTGACGCCGTAGTCGGTGTACGAAAATCCACTCGGCATTCCGGTGCCCACGTCGAGCGCCCGCAGAATCGGAGCGCTCGCATAGAACTTGTTCGAGTACGCGAGGACGCGATCGATGGTCGGCATCTCCGACAGGCCGTTCACCGCGCTGCTGGTGCACGCCGCGACGTTGCCGAAATACGAGCCGGAGTTGTGGCCCGCGCCCGCCATGAAATCGACGCCGCGCACGAGATTCATCTTCGCGAGGTGCGGGTTGAGACGCGGCCCGATGATCTCCGAGATGCCGGTCGGCGAGCTGAAGTCGGTGAGCGGCGCGCTCGAGTAGTTGGTGCCGGCGATGCGCTGGTGCACGTACGTCGTGCCGTCGCCCTTGTCGGTGTCGCCGGGGAAGACGGCGTTGCGCAGGCGGTAGCCGGTCGGCACGCGCGTCGGGAGCCAGCTCGTCGCGACCTGACCCGAGTACGTCTGCATGCACACCAGACGCTTCGGTGACGTCACGGCCTGCGCGCTCGCGGTGCTCGGCATCAACGACTTGAGCAGCGGCGCTCCGAGAGCGAGCCCGGTGGCGGCGCGGAGGAACGTTCGGCGATCAAAAGTGCTCATCGAAGTCACTCCACCTTTCGCGTGCGGAACGTCGGATCGAGCGCCATCTGCTTCAGCGCGGTCTGGAGATCGCCACCGGCCGTCGTGCGCATGCGCTCGAGCACGCAGCCATCGGCGACCGATTCCATTCGGCGCGTGGTGAAGCGGAAGTACTGCCGCGCGAAGCACGCTTCGGCCTTTCCGCTCACCGCGACCTTGTCGCTCAGCTCTGCGCCGGTGCTGATCAGCGACGGATCATCTGCGAGCACCGCGGCGACCGCCGACGAGTCGATGGGCAGCGTGTTGAGCAGCGCGCCGCTCGTCTCGTCGAGCACCTTCTCCTGCGTGCGGAAGCGGCCAATGGCGTCGTACTGCTCGAGCACGTAACCGATGGGGTTGATCTGCACGTGGCAACCCGCGCACGGCTGATTGGCGATCTTGTTCTCGAAGCGCTGCCTCGTCGTCAGTCCTGGATGCGGCGACGGCGGTGCCAACGCATCGGGCGGCAACGCAGGAGGCGACTGCAGCTCGTCGCACAACACGCGACGACGAACCGCAGCGCCGCGGTGAATGGGGTGCGTGTTCTGATTTCCGCTCACCAGGAACGCCACGCGCGTGAGGAGACCAGCGCGCTCGCCTGCGGGCATCGAGGGAGGGACGCCCATGCCGTTCCACGGTTGCACGCCGTACAGCGACGCGAGGTGCGGAGACTGGGTGAAGGACAAGTTGGTGGTGAAGAGATCCTTCAGCGTGCCCGGCTGGTCCCACGTGAAGTACTGCGTCAGCGCGTCGATCTCCGCGTCGGCAGCGGAGAGGTGATCAGCGCCCGACTGCCCGATGGTCGTCCCTTGCGCGAACGCGGTGAACACAGCGTTCGTCGGGAAGCGCGTCACGCGGCCGATGTGGAACCACTCCGCGTAGAAGCTCGAGAGGGTGGCGCGCGTGCGCGAGTCGGCCATCACGCGCTCGACCTGCGCGCGGTAGCCGTCTTCGGTCAGCAGCGAGCCATCGCGCGCGGCGGTGAGCAACGCGTCGTCGGGCATCGACTGCCAGAAGTGGAAGCTCAAGCGCGACGCGAGCTCGTAGCCGTCGAGCGCGAGGTTCTTCTCCGCGGTGTCGAGCGCCTGTCCGTTCACTTCGGCGTGGTAGAGAAATTGCGGCGCCATCAGGAGCGAGAAGAAGAGCGAGCGGAACAACTCCTTGCCGTCGCGCGTGCCGTCGTTGAGCGCGTGGTAGCGGGCGCGCTCTTCGGTGGTGAGCGGGCGGCGGAACACACGCAGCGCGAAGCGGTCGAGGAAGCCGTCGACGCACGCGGTGTTCGCCATGGTCTGCGTCGCGCAGTTTCCGGCGAGCGCAGTGAGCGCCGAGTTGTTGTTCGTCACCGCGGTCGCGAGCGCGTCGCTGATCTCGTACCAGGCGGTGAGGTGGTCTTCCGAGAACCGCACGTCGAGACTCGCGAACGGAAGCGCGTCGTCGTCGATCGGCAACTTCGAGAGTCCGCTCGCGCTGAGGGTCAACGCGTCGAAGCCGGGCGCGGGCGTGAACAGCTCCCGCAACGTGTTGCGGTACTGCGCGACGGAGAGGCGGCGCAGCGGCGTCGCGGTGCTCTCGTTCGCGGTGCTGCATTGAAACGGCGAGGTGAACGTTCCGCCGCCCGGCACTTCGACCGTCGGATTCGGCTTTGGCGTCTCCGGGCGCTCGCCCACGATCGCGCCTTCGCATCCCACGAGGACCACCGATGCTGCGAGCAGGAGCAGTTTGCGCTGACTGACCCGGGGCGGTTCGAAGCGAGCAGGGAGTCGCATGCTCCTGTTCCCGTGAGGCGCGCATCGCCTTACACGGAATTATTCATGTGTCGTTCTGGGCGGTTACATCACGGATTCGCGTTCGAAAGTTCGAGCGCCTGAATCGCCGCCGAGGTGTTCGACAGCTTCTTCATCACGTAGTCGAGCTCGGTCTTCGCTTCCTTCTTCTTGCCGAGCGCGAGGAGCGACTTCGCGAGACGCACGCGCGCCGACGCTTCGAGCTCGGGCGGCTGCTTGTGCGCGAGATACTCACGGAGCGTCTTCTCTGCGCGCGCGTGTTCGTTCTTCTGTTGCAGCAGATCGGCGATGAGCAGCCGCGCGCGATCAGCGTCATCGCGTTTCGAGAGCGTGATCAGCCTGGTGTACGAGACGATCGCGTCGTCGGTCGCGGACGTGAGGCGCTGGCAGTCGGCGAGCACTTTCCACGCGGCGGACCACGAAGGCGTCTTCGCGAGACGGCCGCGCACTTCGACGATGTGCTTGCTGCACTGGCCTGGCGATTTCTTCCAACGCTCGAGGTCCTTGTTGTCCTTCGCGCTGGGCGTCCACCTGGTGTCGAGCTCGGGTTCGGGCTCAGGCTCGGGTGGGAGCGGTTCCGGCTCAGGTTGTTTCGCGGGTGGATCGTCGATCACCTTCGCGTCGTCCGACCGGAAGGTCTGGCCCGCGCGCACGTCGAAGCCGCGGCCGTCGAACAAACCAGCAGGCTCGCCTGCTGGGGCAGTCGAGGTCACGCGCACCTGGCCTTCGGTGACGTGCACTTCGACCTTCTCGTTTTCGCGCTTCACCGAGAACTGCGTGCCGACGACGTGCGCTTCCCAACCTGCGGCGACGACGGTGAAGGATTGATCAGGCGCGCGGTGGGCGACGGCGAGCGAGACGGCGCCGCGATCGAGCTCGACACGCACGCTCTTCGCGGTGCGCTTCGTGAGTTTCACGCTGGAGTTCTTCGCGAGCTCGATCTTCGCGGCGGAGACCTCGAGCGTGCGGACGGTGTCGTTCGACTCGAGGTGCGGATTGACGAGCGCGATGCCGTCGATCGTCGCGGGGAGTTCGGGCTCGGTGGGGGCTGGCTTCAGCACCACGAAGAGGATCAGCGCGGCGGCGACGGCTCCGGCGGTGACGAACATCGGCCAGAGCACGCGGCGCTGCGGGCGCTCGACCTTGTCCATCAGTCGGCGCACTTCTCCCTGCGTCGGAGCGGCCAGCATCGGCGCCGTCGCCTCGCGGAACTGCGCGGAGAATTTCTTCCAGCTCTCGACCTTCGCGGTGCAGTCGGCGCACGTCGCGAGGTGGGTGAGGAACGCCGCGTTCTCCGGCGCGGTCGGCGCATCGAGATACTTCTGCACGGCGGAGCAGTTCATGGGCCGCCCCCGGAAGTGAGCGCTCCCTCTCCCCGAGGGAGAGGGGAACCACTTCGCCCGGGCAGCGCGGAACTCCCTCTCCCGCCCCTGCGGGAGAGGGTTGGGGTGAGCGGAACACCCAAAGTCGAAGCGCAGGCGCTCATCCGAGTTCCTCCTGCAGTTCCTTCAGCCGCTCACGCGCGCGGTGCAGCCGAGTCCACACGGTGTTCACCGAAACACCGAGCGCGGCCGCAACTTCCTCGGTGCTCAGCTGCTCGATGAGCGACAGCACCACCACCTCACGCATCGCGGGCGACAGATGCGCGAGCAGCCGCTGCACCTGCTGCGAAGCCTCGACGCGCGCTCCGTCGTCCGTGGTCGCCTCGTCCACCTGAGAGAAGCGCCCGAGCAGCGAACGCCGCACCCACTCTCCGCGCGAGCGACGCCACGCCTTCTTCAACGCGATGCCACACAGCCAGCTCTTCAAGCTCGACCCGCGCTGGTACTTCGGAGCCAGCTTCACCAACTCGAGGAACACCTCGTGACAGAGATCTTCCGCGTCCGACTCGGTGATGGCGGTGACCTGGCGTCGCACGACGGCGCTCACGACTCCGCGATGCCGCGTGTAGAGCGGGGCCAGTGCGGCCGTGTCACCCTGTTGGAGCCGGAGCATCAGCGCGTCATCCTCTTGCTCCTGTTCCACTGAGCCGGCCCATTCCTTCCCGGAAAATCAGAGGAACTGCCAACCCACCGCGACGGCGAGGTGCAATTCGAGCGTCGCTGACCGAAACAGCACCTGAGAATCAGTGGTTCGCAGCTCAGCGCGCAACGGCTGCCACGCCAGCGAGAGCGTCGCGTTCAATGCAGGTCCATGTGCGACGTCGACGCGTGACTGGAGTCCGGCAGCGAAGCGCGGCAGCGCGGTGGTGATGCGCGTGTCGACTCCAGCGTCGAAGCTCGCCCAGCTCAGCCCCGCACTCAGCCACGGACCCGCGGTGAGCGGCCCTTCTCCGAAACCACGAAAGGCGTTCACCGCTCCACCGAGCGTGACGAGCGAGCTGCTGACGTCGGGCCGAGCGATGGCGGCGTACGAGCCCGAAGCGAACACCGCGACATCGATGCGCGCGGGGAGACGTCGCTCGAGTCCAACGCCGAGACCGAGTGACGGCGCGGCATCGACCTGACCCGCGAGCGGAGCGCCCGTCTCTCCACGGAGCCACAGCGCCCAACGCCCGCTCTCGACGATCGGCGGTGGCTTCGGCTGCTCGACGACGACGGGCGCAGGCGGCGGAGGAGTCGGCTGCACCGCGTCGATCTGCTTGCGCACGCTCTGCACGACGTTGCGCACCTCGAGCGGAACGGACTTCGGTGGATCGAACAAATACGCGGTGCCGAGCAGCTCGCGCGCCATCAACGCGAGCGTCGATTCGGCGACGGGCGTGCGATCACTCTCCAGCGTGCGCACCAGCGCACGACCGGTGCCGAGCGCGACGACGTGCAACATCACCTGATTCGCGAGCGGAAAGCCGAGCCACACCACGATCTGCGCGTCGTTCTTCTGCGCGACGGGCAGCACGTTGGCGAGCTGATCCGACAGCGACAACTTGTGGAAGTCGGGCTGCTCGGCGTCTTGCGCCATGAGCATGAAGCCGTCGAGCGCGAGGCCGAGCTCGTCATAGAGCCGCTTCTCGCGCTTCTGCTGTGCGGGGTTGGTCGCAGCGCGAATCAGCATCACCACCGGCGGAGGTTGCTGCGGCACGATGACCTCGCCGGCGAACGCATCGCTCGCACAGAGCGCGACGGCGACGAGCGCGAGCCAGCGAGAACGCATCGACGCGCAGCGTAGGCGAGACGTCGTTCCGCGGCGCGCTCCTTGCTCATCGCTGGCGCCATGGAACCCACCGCGGCTTCTGACCCCGTCACCGCGCTACAACCACGGCGTGGACTACCGCGACTACGTCGAGCGGCTTCGCCGGTGGGAATCGCGCGCGACCATCGGCCAGTACGGCGAAGTGACCGAGCACGGCCGGCCGTTTCCTCTGCTGTGCGTCACGACGCCCGGCGCGCGTGAATTGGTCGTGACGGCGGGCTTTCACGGCGAAGAGCCGGCTGGTCCCCTGACGTTGCTCGAGCATCTCGGTGAGGTGATCGACGAAGCGCGTGCGCACGACGTCGCGTTGCGCGTGTTTCCCTGCGTGAACCCGAGCGGGTTCGAGGGCGGGCACCGCTACAACGCCTCAGGCGAGCAGCCGAACAACGACTTCCTTCGCTACGAGCTGACGCCCGGCACGGTGGTCGACGAGGTGGGCGAGGGGCAGCCGTTCCACGCGTGGCAACCCTTCTACGGAAGCCCGAAGGAGACGCTCGCGTTGCACCGTGAGCTCGAGCGACACGCTCCGCCGCGGGGGGCGCTCGATCTCCATCAAGACGCGTGGGTGAAGGCGAAGTGTTTCTACGCGTACCACTTCGGCGCCGCCGAACCGTACCGCGCGCTGGTGAAGCAGAGCCTCGCGCACGCGAAGGTGGCGGTGCATCTCGCGGTGCACAACCTGCTGCGCACCGATCGCTGGGGACTCATCGTTCATCACGACGGGAGCAACAGCGACTGGTTCCACCGGCGCGGTGTTCCACACGTGGCGGTGCTCGAGACCACGACGCGCACGGACCTGGTCGCGTGCCACGCCATCAACCTGGTCTGGATCCGCGGGATGATTCGGCTCGTCGCTGAACCCTGACCTACCGCTCGGCGTCTTCACGCGCCTTGCGCGCCGCATCGACGACCCGCGCCACCAGCTCACGGCCCTGACCGAACACGCGCGCCGCAGCAGGATTCGACGCTTCGAGGCGCGACTCGATCTCCGCTCCGAGGCTCACGCGCGGTGCATCGACCAACTGTTCGTTCACCGTTCCGAGGGTCCGCAACGCGCGCGCTGCCAACGCCTCTCGCACCGCCGCGCGATCGCTCTTCGGTTTGCGCGGTGTATCGAATGTCGGCAAACCACCCACCACCGCGGGCGAAAACACCGCCGCCATGCGCGCGAAGAAGATCGCCTCGGCGAGCTCCAGCCCATCGGCGTACTGAAACGCGAACGCTCCGATGCGCTGGCGATCGACGACGTAGCGACCGCGCTGCACCGCTCCTGCTTCCAACCAGTCCGCGACCCCGAACGGCGCGCTCACCGGCGGCGACGACGGAGAGATGGCCCACGCCACCGTCCCACCCTCGAGCGCCTTCACGAGAAGAGAGAGATGCGAGCGATCCAGCAGCTCGCCGCCTTCGAGGCAGCACACGTACTGCCCGCGGGCGCGCGACAACGCACGATTGGTGCGCGCCAGCGTGCTCCCGTCCTCGCGCGCGTACGCGTGCAAGGTCAGCCCCGCCCGACCCTTCGCCTGCCTGGTGATTTCGTCGAGCTTCGCCTGATCGAGTGACGACACGACCAGCAGCTCGAGCGGTTTCTGCAGCTGCCCACACACCGAGCGCACCGTGCCCTCGAGTGCCGTGGCGTCGTCGCCGATGACGATGGCGGTGGTGAGCCCCGCGGTGAATTCCACCGGAGACGCCTGCACTCCCGGCCGCGCCACCAACAACAAGCGATCCGCCGCCGCATCGGGGTTGAGCTGCTCGAACAACTGCCGCAGCGCCGCTTCGGTGTCTGCCGAGAGCGACGAGTGCTCGTGGCCGGTCAACACCACATCGCGCGACGACACCACGAAGCCCTCGCCTCGCAGCCACGCGCGCACGTCTTTCTCGGAGTGCGCGGTGACGACGCCATGCCCCGTCAGCGCCTTGAGCAGCGCCGTCGAGCTCGCCGCGTTCGCGAACGAGAGCACGAGGTGCGCGAAGCCCGTCAGCTGCCGAAGCCCCTGCAGCCCACGCGCGCCTTCCGACAACAGACCGTCGAACGCGACGACCACCTCGGGCCGGAAGTCGAGCACCGCCTGGCGCCCGGCCGGGTCCACCAGCACCGTGCACTGGTTCGACTCCAGCGACTTCACCAACGCCTCGTCGCTGGCGAGCAACGCCACGCGCTTACCGATGCCCACGCGACGCGCGACGAGCGTGCGCAAATCTCCGACGGTCTGCGCCGCCTGTGACTTCGCTCCACTCACGGCGTCTTCGCGCTCGGCTTCGACGCTGCATCGCCACCGGCTGCGCGCGCCGATGCGTCGGCGAGCGCCTTGCGGTAGGTGCGCGCCAGCTGGCCAAGGAACAGGTTTCGCGGCACGAGCCGCGCGAGGAAGAGGCCCATGCGGTTGCTGAAGCCCTGCACCCACAGCGGCGGGCGCGACTCGAGCGCGGCCACGGCTTCCGCGGCGACCGACTCGACCGGAGCGAGCCAGCCGCGCAGCGAGCCGAACTTGTCTCCCGCGGTCATCTCGGTGGCGATGCCCCCCGGAGCGAAGACCGTCACGCTGATCGGCGAGCCCTTGAGCTCGTGCGCGAGCGCGGTGCCGAACGCGGTGAGGAACGCCTTGGTGCCCGAGTACGCGCTCTGGAACGGCACGGGAATCAGCCCCGCCATCGAGGTGACGAGCATCACGCGCAGCGAACCGCCCGTGGTCTTGTAGTGCCGCACCAGCTCGCTGGTGATGCGCGTGGTGCCGACCACGTTGGTCTGCAACATCGTCTCGAAGGCGGCCCACTCGAGCTCATGGTGGTGACCGAGGTGCGTGATGCCGGCGTTGAGCACCACCGCGGCGACCGGCGTCTTCTTCACCTCGCTGATGAGCCGCTCGACGTCACTGCTCTTGCTCATGTCACCCGCGAGCGCGCGCGCCTCGATGCCGTGCGCGGTGGACAGTTCCTTCGCGAGCGCCTCGAGCCGCTCGAGGCGTCGCGCCGAGACGATGAGGTTGGCGCCGCGACTGGCGAGCTGTTTGGCGAGCGCGAGCCCGAGGCCCGACGACGCGCCGGTGATCCACACCCATTGGCCCTTCAAGTTCATGACGTCTTCCCCAGCAGACTCGTCTGCTGATTTGTCTCCGCGACGGCGTGGGTGGCAGCGACCTGCGCGCCGCCTGCGAGTTGAACGGCGCCGAGCTGCCACTTGAGCTCGGGGCGCATCAGGCCGTGTCCGTGCGAGGGCGCGACGTTGAACCCCGAACGCGTCACCTGGATGACTTTCTCTCCGTTGGCCGAGGCCGAGGCGAAGATCTCATATGCGCCCCCGCCGAGGCCGAGGCGCGCGAGCTCGAGCCGCACCGTGCCCTCGCCCACCAGCTCACCGGCATGGAAGTCGGTGCTGAACAGCAGGCGTCCATCGGCGCTCATCACGTCGATGACGAACTTCACCGCCGCCCTGCGCTCCACGGCGTACGCCAGCTCGACGATCAACGGCTGCTCGGACGCGTGGAGCTCGCGTTGCGCGCCCGCGGTATCCAACACGCGAATCCCCGAGAGCGTGGCGTTCGACGCTTCCGGCGGTGCGGGCGCTTCTCCGGGCAATGCAAGCCCCGGCTCCGAGAGCGCGGAATGGCCCGTCTTCTCGCCTTCCGCTTCCGCCGCCGCGACGGCGCGCCGGTACTCGCGCACCACCTCTTCGCTGCGGCCGAACATGCGCACCTTGCCGCCATCGATCCACGCCGCCGAATCGCACCATCGCTCGACGGTGCCGAGGTCGTGCGTCACCAACACGATGGTCTTCCCCGCGCTGCGGAACTCGTTCATCCGCGCCTGGCTCTTGCGGCTGAAGTGTTCGTCACCGACCGAGAGGATCTCGTCGATGATCAACACCTCGGGGTCGACGTGCGTGGCCACCGCGAAGGCGAGGCGCATGAACATACCGCTCGAGTACGTGCGCACCGGCTCGTCGATGAAGTCGCCCAACTCGGCGAACTCGATGATGGCCGGCACGCGGTCCTTCACCTCGTTGCGGCTCATGCCGAGGATGATTCCGTTGATGAGGATGTTCTCGCGGCCGGTGAAGTCGGGGTGAAAGCCCGCTCCGAGTTCGAGGAGCGCGCTGATGCGGCCCTCGACCTTCACGGTGCCGCTGGTCGGCGCGTAGATGCCGGTCATCAACTTGAGCAGCGTGCTCTTGCCCGAGCCGTTGCGGCCGATGACCCCGACGGTGCTCCCCTTCGGGATGCGCAGGTTCACGCCCTTCAACGCTTCGATGCGCGTGCTCGGCTCGATCAGCTTGCGCTTGAACGTCAGCAGCCGCACCAGCTCGCTCTTGAAGGTGGTGATTTCGGTACGGCGCGAGGTCTTCTTGAACGCCTTGACGACGTCGGTGATGACGACCGCGTCACCGCGAGGAGCGCCGCTCATACGAGCTCCGCGAACTCTTCACGCCGCCGCTCGAAGACCGCGGTGGAGACCAACATGATGAGCAACGCCTCGACGGCCACGATGCCCAGCCCCGTCCAGTCGGAAGGAATCTGCTGGTTGTAGAAGATGTCCTGCCAGGCGTTCACCAGCGGAGCCATCGGGTTGAGCGCGCCGACCAATTGCCGCGACTCGCCCTGCGTGAGCGAACCCAGCGCAGGGATCTGGCTCATCGGCCACAGAATCGGTGTCAGGAAGAAGGCGAGCTGAATCACGCTGGCGACGATGTGCTGCAGATCGCGGAACGCCACGTTGAGCGCGGCGAGCAGGTAGCTGACGGCGAGCGTGAAGAAGGTCTGCACCAGCAGCACCGGAAGCAGGAACACCAGGTGCCAGGTGGGAACGAAGCCGAACACCAGCCCGAGCCCGATGAGCAGCGGCACCGAGAGCAGCAGGTTGATCAAGTTCGTGAGCACCACCGTCGCCGGCAACACCTGTGCGGGGAAGCGCACCTTGGTGAGCAGGTCACGGCGATCGCTGACCGAGGTCGTGCCGCCGAGCATCGAGCTCGAGAAGAAGATCCACGGCAAGAGGCCCGAGAAGATGAAGTACGGGAACGCGCGGAAGCTCCCGCTGCGCACCATCACCACCTGAAACACCAGCCAGTACACGAACATGCTCAGCGTGGGGTTCAGGAAGGTCCACAAGAAGCCGAGCACCGACGCGCGGTAACGGGCGCGCAGCTCGCGCACCGAGAGCGCCATCAACAGCGCGCGGTACTGGTACAGCTCGGACAGGTTGCGAATCATGACGGGTGACGCGCGCCGCCTGTAGCACCCTCACATGCCGCGGCCAATCGCGGCCACCAGCGCGCGCAGCCACGCGTGACCGGGGTCTTTTCGCATGCGCTCGTGCCACGCCTGACTGAGGTCGAAGCGCGGCATGGTGAACGGCAAGGGGAGCTCGACGAGCCCGTGCCGCGCCGCCACCCGCTCGATGATGCGCGTGGGCAACGTCGCGCCGAGCTCGGTGTCGCGCAGCAACTCGGGCACCGCGAGGAAGCTCGGCACCGTCGCCACCACGTCACGCCTCCTACCCGCGCGGGCCAGCGCGAGGTCGAGCGGGTTGCTGTCGTTGAGCCCACGCGGAGCGAGCGCCACGTGCCGCAACGACAAGAACCGGTCCAGCGTGAAGGCGCCGCGCTTGAGCACCGGGTGGCCCTTGCGCACCACGAAGGCAAAGCCGTCATCGAAGAGCCGGCTCCACACCAGCGTGCGGACGGACCGCTTCTTCGGTTCCCACGTGAGATCGACGTCGCCCTGCTCGAGGAGCGCGTCGGCGTCGAGCGCGCGCACGATGCGCAGCTTCAACCTGGGCGCCTGCTTCTCGAGCGCCTCGAGGACCCGCGAGAGGAGCAACGCCTCGGCGTAGTCGGACGTGGCCACCACGAAGGTGCGCTCGGTGGTGAGCGGATCGAACAAGGGGCCGCCGGTGACGAGAGCGTTCGCGCGTTCCACCACGTCGTAGACCGCGAGCGAGAGCGTCTCGGCGCGCGGCGTCGCTTTGAGCCCGGTGGACGACCTCACGAAGAGTGGATCACCGAACGTGCTTCGCAGCCGGCCCAGCGTGCGCGACATCGCCGGCTGCGTGATGCCGAGGCGAGAAGCAGCCGCGGTCACGCTCCGTGACTGCAGCAGCTCGGCGAGCGCGACCAGCAGGTTGAGATCGACGTGACGGAGGTGCGTGCTCGATATGCGTTCCATGCATTCAGACTGTACCCATGATGCATTGGACGCATGAAGCCCGAAGACGCATGGTGTGCCCACCTCGCAGCACCCAAGGAGTTGCACATGTTCGTCATCACTGGAGTCACTGGTCGCACCGGAGCCATCGTCGCCGACACGCTTCTCTCGCAGGGCAAGCAGGTCCGCGTCGTGGTGCGCGACGCCGCGAAGGGAGAGGCCTGGAAGAAGAAGGGCGCTGAAGTCGCCGTCGCCGACCTCGGCGATCAGAAGGCGCTCACGGCAGCGCTGAGCGGCGCGCAGGGGGTGTACCTGCTCTCGCCTCCCAACTTCGCGGTGAAGGATTTCGTGGGCGACCGCAAGGCGCTGGCCGAGACGGTGGCGGCGTCGGTGAAGGCCGCGAAGGTGCCGAGCGTGGTGTTCCTCTCGTCGGTCGGCGCGCAGGTGCCGGCGGGCACGGGGCCCATCGTCACCGTGCACAACGCCGAAGCGATCCTCGCGAAGGCGGCGCCGAGCGTGACGTTCGTGCGCGCGGCGTACTTCGTCGAGAACTGGGGCTCGGTGCTCGGCCTCGCGAAGTCGCAGGGAATCCTGCCGCACTACGGCCCCATCGACGTGAAGTTCAGCCAGGTGACGACGGCCGACATCGGCGCGGCGTCGGCGAAGGCCTTGCTCAGCCCGGCCGACGGCGTGCGCATCATCGAGCTGGCCGGCAAGGAAGACTGGTCGGTGAACGACGTCGCGGCCGAGGTGTCGAAGTTGATCGGCAAGCCGGTGCAGGCGGTGTCGGCTCCGGTCGAGCAGGCGCACGCGGGCCTGCTGCAGGCCGGTCTGCCTGACCCGATGGCAGGGCTGTACGCCGAGATGTACGCGGGCTTCGCGAAGGGTCAGATCGGCTGGGAAAAGCCGGGCTCGCTCACGCGCGGCACGACGTCGCTCGCCGATGGTTTGCGCTCGCTGATCTGAGCGTCAGCTCAGCGTCTCAGAACGTTCCGCTGGCGAGAATGCCGCCCGCCGTCGGGACGATCTGCAGCGAGAAGTTCGACTTCGGAGCCGGAGAGGTCGTCGGCGAGGTGCTGCCGACCACTCCGGTCTTCCCGCGGTACGCCTCGTACTTGCCCGGGGGGTCACCGACCACGAAGAGGATGCCCGACGCCGCGGCGCCCGCTCCTGCGACGCCGAGGCCGACGTACGAGATGGCCTGCCACGACTCGATTTCCGCCTTCAGCTGACCAGCGGCGCGGCGGTGATCGCACTCACCTTTGTAGCAACGCGCCGGCATGGCGTTGATGTCGCTGACCTCTTCGCCTTCCTTCAAGAACGCGCGGTGCCACTCGAACGTGCCCTCGGACAGCGTGGTGCCGTACTTGTTGTTCGCGACCACCGTGCCGAGGATGAACGTCGCCGCGCCCGCCGCTGCGACGCCGGCGGCCGACCACGCGAGCACGCGGAAGCGCGTCGCCTTCGCCTCGTACTGCTCGGCCATGTCGGGGCTGGGCACGAGGCGGATGTATTCGTCGCTCACCTGATCAGCCGTGATGCGCACTTCCTTGCGAACCTGGGTGAAGCCGTCCTTCTCGACGCTCAACAGGTGCGGACCGGCGGCGACCGGCACGCGCGCCTGCAGCGGCGTGGTGCCGACCTGCGTGTCGTCGATCTTCACCGCGGCCCCGACTTCCGACGAGCTGACCACCAGCGCGCCCTGACGGCCCTCGAGCAGCTTGCCGACGAGCTTGAGCGTGTTGGGCGGCACTTCCTGCAAGAGCTTCTCTTCACCCTTCGCCGTCAAACGCACCGACGAGAGCGGCGACGCCGAGCCGACCTTGAGCAGCGTCAGCAACAGCGTGTAGTTCGACTCGCGCCCCGAGCCCGTGCGCAGCAGCTTGCCGGTCACGAGGTATTCGAACGAGGTCAGCTCACCCAGGCTGGTCGCGGAGCAGTTGTCGCAGCCGAGCAGCTGGCGCTGGCGATCGACGCCGAGGATCACGCGCGTCGTCTCGGCGGTGTTCACGCGGAAGAGCTGCAGCCGCTCGAGCTCGTGCGAGACGAGGCCCGACACCGCGGCGCCGACTTCAGGAGCGACACCTTCGACCGCGAAATCCATCACGGCCAGGCCGGGGGGCGGTTGCGCTTCATTCGCTGCGAGCAGGGACACCACGAGTGCAGTCGCGATCATGGAGAGCGGCAGTGCAGACCGAAACGCGGCTCAGTTCAAGCACCGTGGGCGGCGAATGCCCCGAAAATCACCGCGCACGTGACGTCACGTGACACCGTGACGTTTCGCCACCCAACGGCGTCGCCCCAGGGGGCTTTGCTTCGCCACCCAACGGCGTCGCCCCAGGGGGCTTTGCTTCGCCACCCAACGCCGTCGCCCCAGGGGGCTTTGCTTCGCCACCCAACGGCGTCGCCCCAGGGGGCTTTGCTCGCTCACGCGCGCCGCGCGGTGACCGTGACCTCATCGCGGTCGTGGTACAGCTGCCGCATCTTCACCTGCTTCCACCCCGCGTCCTGCAGGGTGTGGCGCACGCGCAAGAGCACCGGCAACTTGTCCTTCATCGGCAGCTTGATGTTGGCGATGAGCTGCGCGGCGAAGTTCTTTCGCGCCCACTTCCCGAGCAACTGCGCGACCTCGAGCGGCCGCCACGCCATGTCGCAGAACAACCAGTCGACCGGCTCCTCGGGTTCGAACTCGAACGCGCTCTGCTGAAAGTGTTTCACGCGCGGAAACTTCAGGACGTCAGGAGCGAGCTTCGCCGGATCCACGCTCCACACGCGCGCGCCGCGTTCAGCGAGTCGCCGCGTCCAGCCTCCGGGAGCGCTCCCGAGATCGACGCACACGTCGCCTTTTCCGGGCGTGACGTTGTACCAATCGATCGCTTCGTCGAGCTTCATCGCGGCGCGTGAAGGCGCTTCTTGCGTGCGCTTCATGCGCGCGCGTCCGCCCGGCGAGAGCGACATCGCCTCACGCGCGCGAATCGAGCCGACCACCGCGACGCCGGGGCCGATGAGCACCACCTGCCCCAGCCACGCGTTCTGCTCGACCGCCTTCCACGGCGTCTCGGGGTCGTTCCCGCCCTGCCCCTCTTCAGAACGAATCGCGCTGATGGTCTCGTCCCACGCGGTGAGCTCGCCAGCGCGCGCGTTGGCGACGTCGGTGTCGGGCACCCAGCACTGCAGCTTCATGGGGTCGGAGGGCTTCAGCCCGGCGGCGCCGCCAGCAGGAGAACGCAGGGCGTCAGCGGCTTCGGCGGGCGAGCGCACCACGGCAGAAATCAGAAAGCCCATGCGCGCGAACGCCGGCGGCTGCGGCAGCGGGTTTTCTCCCGTGAACGGCTCACTGGCGACGAGCGCCGGCCCGAGGAGAATGGGGTTCTTCTTTCCCCACGCGAGCTCCTCGAAGAGCTGCGCCTCGAAGCCGGCGCGACAGGTCCACAGCCAGCTGCCTGCTTCGGGCACCAGCGTGATGGGAGGCATCGGCGGCACGCGCACGCGCTTCGGTGTCTCGACGCGCTGCGGCTGGTTCTTGTGCTGCGCGCGGCGCTCGTCGGGAGAGGCGTGCCACGTCTTGCGCTGTTTCCCCGGACGGCCCTTCTTCATGATGCGAAGCGGAATATCATCGAGCGCCTGTAAGTTCCGACGCCTCGAACGCATGAAGGGCACATGAACCGAATCGTCCTCGGTCTCGCGGTCATCTTCTTCGTTGGCTGTGACAACGACGCGGTGGTCGGCGCGCAGACCTCGCTGCGAGCGTGCGTCGCCAATGGCACCGGCCCCGACCTCGGGTTGCAGCTCGCGCGCTGCACCACCGGCACCTCTTCTTCCATCACGCTCGACTTCGGGCCCGTTCGCGAAGGCACGACGCTCGAGCGCCGGGTGTTGCTCGAGAACCAGGGCAACGCCGCGGTCACCGTGAGCGAGGTGGCGTTGTCGCAGGGCTCGAACGGTGCGTACGGAATCAGCGTCGCGTCGGTGCCGTTTCGCGTGCAATCAGCGCAGCGCCTGTCGATGCAGCTCTCGTTCACCGCCGACCCCAACCGCACCACGCTGGGCTCGGTCACCATTCGCTCGGATGATCGCGTCGCGCCGGAGCTGACCATCGAGTTCAACGCCTCGATTCAGTCCACGGGAACGGGCGGCGGCGGCGGCATGACCGGCGGAGGTGGCGGCATGACGGGCGGAGGCGGTGCAGCAACCGGCGGCGGAGCAACCGGAGGCGGTGGCGGAACGACTGGCGGCGGCGGCGGCGGACTTCCGCTCGGTCTGGGCATCGCGGTGGTCGATGCGGAGTTCTCGCGTGCGCTCGACACGATGGTGTTGGTGGCGAACGCACCGAGCAACGCGGTGCACCTCATCGACGTCGTCACGCGGCAGGATCGCACCGTGATGCTCAACCTGCCTCCCACGGCGGTGAGCGTGAGCCCCGATGGTCACCGCGCCGTGGTGGGCCACGACGGCTGGGTGACGCTGATCGATCTCGACACCGCGACGTCGACCGGCATGCACGCCGTGAGCTGCGACGTGTTCGACGTCGTGTACGGCATCGGCTTCGTCTACGCGTTCCCGCGGCGAGACCAGTGGGTGCAGATCCACTCCGTGAATCTGGCGACGGGCACGGAGACGGTGCCGACGGGCCTGGGCATTCGCGAGACGACGCGAGCGAAGCTCCAACCCGGAAGCACGACGATGTACGGCGCCGACAACGGCCTGAGCCCGGCCGACATCGAGCGCTACGACCTCGACACCATGGGAGTCGCCAACGTCGCGTGGGACTCGCCGTACCACGGTGACTACGACATGTGCGGCAACCTCTGGCTCTCGGAAGACGGCGCGCGCATCTTCACTGCGTGTGGAGCGACCTTTCGCACCAGCGCGGTCCGGGCGATGGACATGACGTATGCGGGTTCACTCCAGGGCTTCACCTCGGCGATCCGCGCGCTCGATCACTCGGCGGCCGCGGGAGAGGTCGTGTTGATCGCGGGCAGCTTCGGCTTTCCCTCGCCGCACACCGGAGACGACACGCAGGTTCGTCACTTCGAGAGCTCGTTCTTGAACGCCACCACCACCGACATGCTCCCGTTGTTCCCGGGCACCAGCACGCGCGCGCACGGCCACTTCGTCTTCTGGAACGCGCTGGGCACGCACTACTACGTGGTCATGTCGGGCCCCGGCGCGCTCGACTGGGCGATTCTCGAACGTTGATTCCGTCGGCGCTTTCGGGTTCATGAGCGGAGTGCTCGGTCTCGCCGCCGCGGTGCTCGCGTTGTGCCCGACGGCTGAGGACGTTCGCGCGGAGCTCGCGAAGCAGAGCGTGGTGCTCGCTGCGGAACACAAGATCGTCATCGTCGAGCGCGACGAGGTCATTGAGGTCGCCTTCTTTCGAGGAGAGCAGCAGTTCGACGCGCACGAGCTCGAAGGCCCCGACTGTGCGGCCCTCACGCGCAGCGCGGCTGCGTTCGTCGCGGGGTGGTCGGTCGAGCTCTCGCTGACGCCTGATGCACCGCCGCGGCGCGCCCTCGACACGGGCCCGAGGAGAACGCGCCGGCTTCGCAATCCCCCAAAGTTCATCGATCACCGCATCACGGTCGAGGCGCTCGCGGCGTTCTCCGAGCCGGGCATCGGGTTTCACGGCACGCTCGACTACGCGCTGCGCGTCGGACCCACGCTGTTTCTCGCCGGCGGCTTCGCAGACGTGTCGCCCGACGTGGTGCTGCTCCCCGGCATCGTGTCGCGCTCGACCTTCGGAGGCGCCATCGGTCTCGGGCTCGAAGGCACGTCTCCGGTCATTTCCATCGCCGGTGTCGCTTCGGCGTTGTTCGCGGGGTCAATCGTCGCGGGGCGCGGCTTCGACGTGTCGGGCACCGTCGGCATCTTCGAGCCCGGCGCGCGCATCTCGATTCGCGTGCGGTGGCCCGCGCTGCCGCTGCTGCCCGGTTTGAGCTTCAGCGGCGTGGTGTGGCCGCTTCGCGACGGCGCGATCATTCAAGGAATTTCAATGCGATCCGACGCCTCGAGGTGGGAGCTGTGCGTCGGCCTGCACCTGGCGATCTTCCCGTGAAAGGTCTTCGGGGCTTTCGGCATCAAGGGGCGTGCTGCTCGATCACGTCAGCGTCACGCCTCACCCCTCGGGCGCGAGGTCGTCTCCGATGACGGCCGACGAGGTGTTCCGCGCGCACGGCGCCGCGATTCACCGCTGGGCCACGCAGCTCGGCGGTCCGGGCTTCGACGCCGACGACGCCGTGCAGGAAGTGTTCATCGTCGTGCACCAGCGCGTGGCGAAGTTCGTCCCGGGCGCAGCGCAGCTGACGACGTGGCTCTACGAGATCACCAGGAACATCGTGCGCGGTCAGCGCCGCAAGTCGAAGTGGTCGTGGTTCTCGCGCGCTGGGGAAAAGGCGCTGGTGGAAGTGCCCGACGAGCGCACGCCGGCGGATGCGCTCGAGGCGCAGCGCGCGCGGCAGAAGTTGTACGCGGTGTTGGATCGGCTCTCGGAGCGCGATCGTGAGGTCCTCATTCTCTTCGAGCTCGAGCGCATGAGCGGCGAAGAGATCGCCCAGCTGATGGATGCCAGGGTCGCCACCGTGTGGGTGTGGCTGCACCGCGCGCGAAAGCGCTTCACCGAACTCGCGCAGGAGCGTCAGTCATGAACCCGGTGCGACCAGATCAGCCGATGAGTCGGCTGGGGCGATGGAGTGATGGAGGTTCGACCGGTCCCGCGGAGTCAGCGGCGCAGGAATTGTTCTCGCAGGGTGCGCGGGGAACGCCTCCGCCGCCGAGCCCGGCGCATCTCGACAAGTTGTGG
Organism: Archangium sp.; assembly: GCA_016792935.1. Lineage (GTDB taxonomy): Bacteria > Myxococcota > Myxococcia > Myxococcales > Myxococcaceae > Archangium_A. The sequence goes on from JAEUJS010000008.1 coordinate 18,768, forward strand.
ACCGGCGCGGCGAAGGCTGCTGCTGCAGGTGCGGGGACGGCAGCGGCGATCTCGGTCGGCACGAAGGTGTTGTTCGCAGCGCTCGCGACAGGTGGAGCGGCGACCGCATGGGTCGCGCTGCAAGGCGACGGCGTGAACACGCCACCGACCCGGCCCGCGGTGGTGAGCCCGGCCCCTCCGCGCGTTGCTCCCGTTGCGCCTCCGGTGCCGACGGTTCCTGCGCCGGTGGTTGCTCCGCCGGTGCCGACGCCGCAGCCGCAACCGCAGGTGCCGGCCGTCACTCCGAAGCCGCGCGTCGCGAAGACCGAGCCCGCGAAGCCCGACGTGAAGACGGAACCGCCTCCGACGCCGCCTCCCGGCCTGGCGCCGGCGCCGTTGGTGCCGTTGCCGACTGCCGAAGCCGACGACTCGGATCTCGTGGTGCGCGCGGCCTCGGAGTTGAAGCGCGGCGAGCCGACCGTCGCCTTGCGCACGCTGCAGGAACGGCAGGACCGCTTTGGTCCCACCAAACACGCCGGGCCGGTGGGGTTGCTCAAGACCGAGGCGCTTCGTGAGTTGGGTCGCTTCGACGAGGCGCTCGAGGAGCTCGCTCGGCTCGAGCGCGATGGCGTGTTTCCTCCAGGGCGGCTGCGGGAGCTGCCTTTGATTCGGGCGGAGCTGCTCGTCGCCGCCAAGCGGTGCAATGAAGCAGTGCCGCTCTTCGAGAAGCTGGTCGACGACCGCACCTTCTCCGCGCGCGCACGCACCGGGTTGGCGGCGTGCGGTGAGCCGCTCCCGTGATTCGGAAGGTGGTGTTCGTGGTGGTGGCGCTGTTCACCTTCGTGGTCGTCGCGCTGGTGCTCTTGCCGCAGCGGCAACACACGGTGACGGTGCGACCAGGGCTGGTGCGGGTGATGGCGACATTCGACGACGGCAGCGACGCGACGTTCAACTTCGTCAACCTCGACGGCCAGGCGCAGATGGTGAAGGACGTCTTCGTCGAGCGTTTCGACGGAGGGACGCATCAGCTCGAGCTGCTGGTCATCGAGCCCGCGCACTCCAACTCGGCGAAATACGCGCTCGAGCTGAAGGTGGAAGGTGCTCCCGTGAAGGGAGTGCAGGACGTCACGATCGAGGCGTGGCGCCTGACTCCGCGTGGCGTGTGGAATGCGGTGACGTCGCGCCTGGAGCGCGCCGCTCAGTAGAGCTGCAGCCGGTCGATGCGGAAGAACTCCGTCGTCGTTCCCGCCGGCACCACCGACGCGGCCTTCAGCGTGACGGTCACGGGCGCGCCGACGGGCACGTTCGCGAGGCTCACGCCCGTCGACCACCACCCGACGCGATTGACGGCGGACAGCTGCGAGACGGAGAGCGGCACCGTCGCCTGGCCCGGAGGAGCGAGCGTCATCGTCAGGGTCGAGTTCGCGCACGCCTGGCACGCTGATTCCCACTTGTAGGCGAGGCCGACGCTGTTCATTCCCGCGCGGCGAATGAAGGTGACGCTGATGCCGGCCGGCGCGTACTGGCTCGGGCGAAGCACTGCGTTGACCGCGCCGTCGAGCGAAGTGCCGGGCGTGGCGTCGAAGCCCGCGTTCGCCGTCGAGAGGAAGCCCGTGAGTCCGTACTCGAAGCTGGGGTTGGCGATCGGCTCGATGGTCACGTCGTCGAGCAACACGCGCTGGCCGTTGTCGGTGAACGCGGTGATCTGGAGCGTGCGGCTGTCAGCCGAGCCGAAGAACGTGCACGTCACCCTGGTCCACGCGGTGTCGGAGCCCGCGGGCGAGCCGCAACCACCCGACGAGCCGTTGGCCTCGACCACCTTCAGCGTGAGGCTCGAGGCGTTCGCCGGGTACGAGAGCTTGAAGTACGCGCTGACGGTGAACGCCGACGACGGAGCGAGCGGGTGGCTCAACGCGGCGTCGCTCGGATCCGGCATCGGAGAGAAGCCCGAGGTGATTACGCCCGCGGTCGATCCATTCCGGCCGGCGCTCATCGAGATCCACGGGGAGGGGTCGGTCGAGGTCCATTCCGCGAAGTACTGCTCGAAGTCTCCGTTCGAGAGGTTCTGCGCGACGAAGGTCTCGCCGGTGGGGTTGAACGCGCCGTCGGGAATACCGACCGCGAACAACGAGACGTCGTCGATGAGCACGGAGCTCGGCGCGCTGAGGTTGACCGCGACCTGGTAGCCAGACAGCTGCGTGAGGTCGCAGACGAACTCAGTCCAGTTGGTGGGGGCGATGCTGGTGCCACAGCTGACGGACGTGGGGGTGCCACCGGTGAGGTTGTCGACGCGAACGTTGACGCCGCCGACGCCGGTGGGGTTGCGGTACCAGAGGCGCAGCACGGCGGTGCCGGTGATGCCTCCGAGCCATGCCATCTGGCGGGCGTTGTTGGTGCTGTTGGGGAGCGAGAGCGCGCGCAGGCCAGTGCGGCCGGGTGAGGCGGTGCCCGCGAAACCCGTTCCGCTCAGCTGCCACGCACTGGTGCCCTGCTCGAAGCTGGGGTTGATGATCAAGCCACCGTCGAATGGAGCGCCCGCATCGACGCCGGCATCGACTCCAGCGTCGACGGGAGGAGCACCGGGGACGACCGCGAAGATCAGATCGTCGCGATCGTTGTACGGGCCGGAAGTGCACGGGCCGCTGCCGCTGCCGTAGCGAAACTGGCCGCGAATCGCGCGCAGCGGAGCAGTGCCTGACGGCAACACGAACGTCGCGGTGAGCACCTGCGAGCCAGAGCGCGTCGCCTGCACGGTCGCGGCGAGCGTCCACGTCGAGGAGCCGTCGGGCGACGTGTAGACGTCGAGCGCGTTGGTGGTCGAGTAGGCCCAGACCGTGGCGTCGACGCGCACCGTCTTGCCTCCGGCGAGATTGGAGCCATCGACGGTGCTGATCTTGAGCGCGTCGAGCGACTCGTCGCCGTGGAAGGAGCCGGCCGTGCCGTCAGCGCACGTCGCGCCGATGGTGTTGGGGGCGTTCTGTTCGGGGCCGAGCTGCGCGCGACCGACGAGGATCGAGCCCGAGTTGCAGATGGCGACCGACGCGTTGCACACCGGAGCTCTGCGAACCGCGTCGTAGATCGCGGTCTGCTCGAGGCCCTGCTCGACGGTGGCGAATTCGTCGCCCGCTGTTGACGGATCCTCGACGCCACACGCTGCGATGAGCACACAGGAAGACAACGGAGTGCTGACATGACGGCCCTTTCCGATGGTGAGTGGAGCGGCGCGGTGGTGTGCAAACGCGGCTCCGATCAGCGCGACCCATCGGTTTCGAGCAGTTGCGGACGGTGCGGGCGGCGAAGTGAGACTGGCCGGCTCAGCGTTCCTGAGTCCCGACGACTCAGCGATTCCACATCCGGAACCGCCGGTGTCCCTGGTGTGGACGTCGGTCGGCGGCGGAGACTGCGTGCGTACGGAGTTGGGTGATCTGTACCTGACGCTCCCGCATTGATCGTCACGCGCGCCGGGCCATGCAGCGTTGCAGTTCTTCGATCAGGTGTTCGGGTTCGTCCTGAATCAGTTGCCACGTCCAATGAAGGACAAGGCAGCCACGCGTCACGAGCGCATTGTTGCGTCGGCGATCGTCTTCGAACGACCTGGGACTCGAATGGTGCGCGTAGCCGTCGACCTCGAGCACGATCTTGAAGTCGGGCCACCAGAAGTCGAGGCGGCGAACGCGACCGTTGACGACGACGCTCCTCTGCTTGACCGGTCGAGGGAGACCCGCCATGTCGATCAGCTCGAGCGTCATCGACTCGAGTTCACTTTCGGTCGGCCCGTCGCCTCCCTGGTACTCGTGGATGAGACGAGCGAGTGCTCCGAATTCCGAGCGGAGCTCGCCGACCTTCTTGAGCGCTGACTCGAGACGATCGAGCGTGGTCCACTTTCGTCGCAGCGCTTCATCGAGCATCGAGCGCAGGTCGTGCTCGGCGAGCGTCGGAGCGAGCGCGAGGATCGTCTTCGTCGGAGAGGTCACGCGCAGCCCGTCGATGCTCGACACGTCGCGGTGATCGAGCGAATCGATGCGATGCACCTTCGCGCCTTTTCGTTTGCGAACGTTGCGCGTGCAGACGGCTTCGATGACTTCTTCGTCTGAGAAGCGAGCGAAGCCATGGAGCCGCGCCGCCGTGCGATGCGAGATCGCAAAGCCGCTGCCGAGCCACAGCGAGAGCGCCTTGAGTTGTTGGTGGTACGTCTCCGGTGCGCCTTCGATGCGAAACACCGTCGGGAACACGCGAACGAATCGTCGCGCGGTGCATCGCCGCGAGAGCTCACGTGGCGTGAGCCCGCACTCCAGCGCCTGCTTCCTCGAAATCACTCCGTGTTGCGTGCCTGCCATGCGCAGGCACTTCAATTCGCCCTCGCCCATCCTGATTTCCCCCTGAAACGCGCTCCTATCAGGAGGGTCTGACATTCCCGTTTCCACACCCGGAACCGCCGGTGTCTCTGGTGTGGAATCGTGAGACGCTTTGACCATGCGCTCGTGGGCGGTGGCGGCGGTTTTCGCAGTCGTTTCGGGATGCACGTGCTTCGTCCCCGTTGGTGAAGACGCTGGATTCGGTGGTGGATCCACCGGTGGCTCTTCCGGCGGAGGAATTGGCACGACTGGCGGCGGCACGAGTGGCGGCGGCACGACTGGCGGGGGCACGACTGGTGGCGGCCCGACTGGCGGCGGCCCGACTGGTGGCGGCCCGACTGGTGGGGGCGCGACTGGCGGCGGTGGCGGGAGCGCGCTTGAGCCGGTCGTGCTCGCCGGTTCGTCGGACGACCGCGTCATCTTCCTCACGTGGGACGCAGGCCAGATGACGCCGGACTCGTGGCTGATACGCCACGACCGCGTGATGCTCACGCGCATCAGCGGAACGGCGCGCAGCTACGACCACACGGCCGGCTTCCCCGGATCACTCGGCAACTTCGACGCGTCAGCGAGTCTCGAGCTGTCGATGGGGATCGAGCTCGACTGGACCGAACCCGCAGCAATGCCGGGCCCGCCACAGGACTTCGACGTGATCGCCGAGTTTCCCGACGCGGCGGTGACGTCGAACAGCGTTTTCCTCTGGCTGCAGCCTCCGACCGTGGTCGGGTATGCCATCACTCGTGCAGATGGCGGCGTCACGTTGTCTCCCGACGCCAGCCTGTGGTTCGACGTCGACGCGCCGAGTCCTTCGCTGTCGGTCACTGGGCTCGTCTCGCGCGCCATCGCCGACGACAGGTCGAGCTCGATCGCGCTGATCGCCGATGCCTCGGTGAATGCCCCGCCGCTGGTGACCACGTACCGCATCGAGGCGCTCGCTTCGAATGGGTCCAACGGGTCAGCGACAGCGACTGGCTCGCGATCGCTCCGCGTCGAGTACCAGTGGCAGCGATCAGCAGCGGACGACCCAAGCAACTTCTCCGATCTCCAATATGTGCACGGAACGGAATGGGCTGACTTCGATGCCGTCTTCAGCGAGGGCCGCTACTACCGCGTAGCAGTGCGTGGCGGCGGAGCTGAGTTCCTTTCACCTCCAACCCGTGAGGTCCTCGTCAGACCCATCGCGTTCCTGACGCACGTCTTCCACGACCCGTGGTTGGTGCGTGAAGACGGCCTCGCCGTTCCGCTCGGGTATGCGCACGACCCAAAGCAACTTCCGGTCGCTTCCAAGTACTTCCTGCTGTGGTCCGGCCCCGGCGCACTGCTCTTTGACGGAGGCGTCGTCGCGTGGCTCGGCGGACCGGGGGCTGTTCCGGTTTCGCTTCCGCCGAGTGATCAGGTCGCGGTCGATCGTCAGGTCATCTGCGTGAAGGTCGATGGCGGCGTCGCCTGCGATCCTGCGCTCCCGAGCACGATGGACACGTCGTCACTCGTCGACCTCACGATGGTGAATCAAGATCTGGTCTGTGGCCACCTCGACGACGCTGGCATTCGCTGCATCTCTCGCACCGTGGCCCCAATTGACCTCGGCCCCGTGCTCGCGGCGTGGATGGTGGACCAGTCGATCCTCAGATCGTGGCCAGGCGGGTTGACCAACCCCGCCTACGTTTTTCCGATCGGGAGCGACCCGCTTCCGCTCGAGGACGCCGGCTACGTCGGCGCCTTCTTCAACAACATGTGCGCCATTCGCGAAGACGGCTTTCTCCGCTGTTCCCGATGGAACGACCAGACACTCAGCGCGGGGATCCCGATCTCACGTGAACGGATCAGGGCCGGGAGCGCGATGGGATCGACGAACTACGCCTCTGGATGCGTCTTCACAGAGAACGGTCGCGTTCACTGCCGTGGCTTTCCGCCGGTGACGACCACGCCGCCGACGCCGCCGCTGATCTCGATGACGCAGAGTCGACAGAACGGCCTCTTCCTCGATGCCAACGGTCGACTCGATTCGATCCCCGCGCGCGGTTACTGGTCGTGTCCGTTCATCGCCTTCGATGATCAGCTCGTTCAACTCAGTGGAGACAACCACGTCAGCATGATGCGAGCGGATCGTTCGGTCGCGACCGACAATCGCTCGTGGTTCGAGCCCTTCGCGATGTTGTCGACTGGATATGGACTGCTGCACGACGGAGGCATCGTCCATCTGCGCACGGGGACGGCTACGGGCCCCGCTGCCGACGCTATCGCTGGGCTGCGGTCATCGGTGGACCCGACTCCCGGCTACTGCGCGCGCCGAGCCGGAACATGGGAATGCCCCAACGGACAGACGTTTCCGGGCACATACGATCACCTGACGTCGAGCTCCGCCGGGATGTGTGCGCTGAGCCCGGCTCGCAAGGCAGTCTGCCGCCCGCCGCTCCCTGAGCCGTGGGCCTCAATGCGATTCCGCGACATCGGTGGCAGCGACGACTGGCCAATCGCCCTGACGACCGTCGATGGCAAACGCTTCAACTTTGCGAGCGGCGGTATCACGACGGCCGGCGGGGCCTACGACGACTACGTCACTGCCAGGTCGGAGTGCGGAATTCGTCGCGACGGCACGGCAATCTGCACGGGACCACAACGCTACCCGTGGACTGGGCGCTGAGCGTTTCCACATTTGGAACCGCCGGTGTCCCTGGTGTGGAATCGCATCCTCAAAACAGGCAGGCAGCGCGTGCCTTTCTCAAAGCCTGTGGCATGTTGCGCGCG
>JAEUJS010000033.1 GCA_016792935.1 Archangium sp.
TGAGTCCGGTATACACGCGCGGCCCATGCAGCGAGCGTCGCCAATCTGCGTTCCCGGTGATTCGACCGATCCGAAGACGTGGGAGCGCGCGTTGACGGGGCGAAAAGCCGACGCGTTGATCACCGACCCTCCGTATTGCCTGCTGACGCGGCGCCGCAAAGGCGGAGACCTGCGCGACAAGAAGGACAAGAAGATCGATCGCGGTCCCGTGCGTCGCTTCGAAGACGTGCGTGAGTTCCGCGCGTTCACCAGGTCGTGGCTGAGCATCGCGGTGCAACACGTGACGCCCGATGCACCGCTCGTCATCTGGATGAATCTGCTCGGGCGCGATCCACTCAAGGCCGCGGCGAAAGAGCTCGGCTGGGAACACGTGCGCGGAGAGTTCGTGTGGGGCAAGCGCACGCGCGAGGGAAACAGCGGCGAGGAAATTCTGCGCGTCGTCGAGACGGCGTTGGTTTTCTCGCGGACACCTGCTCCACCGCCGGTGTTCGATGCTCCGGCGATTCCGTGGGCTGCGGTCGCTGGGTACGACGATGACGGTGAAGCGACGCGGTGGGGCAGTCATCCGAACCACAAGCCGTTCGGTGTGCTCGAGCCGCTCATTCGCACGTGGAGCAAGCCTGCGCAGCTGGTGATGGATCCGTTTGCGGGGTCGGGATCGATTCCGGCCGCTGCGCAAAAACTCGGTCGTCAGGTGGCGTGCGTTGAGCTCGAGGCTGATTGGGCGGAGCGCGTCACGGCTCGGCTCAACATTGCGCAGGGCTGAGCAACTGCATTGGGGTCGAAGTGGTCTTGGGGTGGTCGGCGTGAGTGCCGAGAGGCCGACTTGCCCCTCTCCTCAGGCGAATTCCGTTCAGCTGATCGACCATTGTCTGAAATTGGCTGTTGGGACGACCAATTTCACGCAGTGGTCAACTGAACGAAATCCGCTCGACACCTGAGGGGAAAGCCTGCCGTTGGCACAGCGAAAATCATCACCCAACACCACCCTCAATGCAGTTCTCCGGCATTCAGAGCACGGGACAACGACCAATTCAACTCACTGGTCGCTACACCCGAGCGTGGGCAACTGCGCAAAGCCACCTGCGCTTTCCGCCCTCTCTGCACATCTGCACACCATTTGGTCGCGACGGGTTTCCCCGCCGCCATGAACTCCCGAATCGTCGCTCTCTTCGCTGCCCTCGCCCTCACCGCCTGCGGAACCTCGGAGCTCGTCATCAGCGAGCCCCTCGGCAACCAGGACTTCATGCGTGTCTCGCGCACGCAACAGGGCCTCACCCTCGACGCCGGAGCCGACGGCTACACCAGCGCCGGCAACGAGAACTTCTACCTGGCGATCAACAAGTCGCAGCTCAGCCAGAAGTGGTTCTTCAGCGGCTACCTCACGCAGTGGCACCCGGCCGAAGCGGGACACGCCGCGCGTTCGCTCGGCACGCGCGTGGTGCGCTTCAAGATCCAGAACGACAAGCTCTACGTGTTCGACGCCACCGACGGCGCGCAATGGAGCGACACCCTCGACCCGCAGCTGATCGTCGAGGCCTACCCGATCGTCAGCGGCTACGCGCCGTTCAACGCGCTCCCTGGCTCGTCGAACTTCGTGCTCATCGATCCGAGCGCGGGGCTGAACCGCTTCGAGCTGATGGGTGACTCGTTCGCCGCCTCGTACAACGTCCGCTTCCAGGTCGACCTGAGCTACCTGCAGCGCTTCCGCACGCTGTCCGACGGCGTGTCGTACGAGCAGGTCTTCACCGGTTATTCCGAAGTCCCGGGCCCCGGCATCCTCGGTTGGGACCAGCCGTTCCGCGGCTCGGGCACCATCTCGATCTCGCTGCGCCGTTACGCGGAAGGCGCTGGCTTCGTGGCGAGTGAGAGCCCGACCAACTTCTTCTTCAAGAGCAGCAACGTTCAGTACGTGCCGAACGAGCCGCGCCTCAAGCAGAACGTCGTGAAGTGGAACATCAAGCCGGGCATGCAGCCGATTCCGTGGCGCATCTCGCAGGCGGTCGAGCGCTTGAAGGCCGACCCGCGCCTCGCCGGCGTCGACGTCGAAGGAGCCATCGCTCGCGGCATCACCGGCTGGAACGATGCGTTCGGCTTCCCCGTCTTCACCGTCGTGCCGACCACCGCGAACGACGCGTTCGGAGACGACGACAAGAACTTCATCGTGGTCGACACCAACCCCGGCCTCGGTCTTGCGTTCGCGAACTGGCGCGAGAACCCGAACACCGGAGAGATCCGCGGCGCGTCGGTCTACTTCTCGAGCGTCTTCATCGAGGGCGCGCTGATCTCGGCGGGCGACGCGGGCATCGATCCGATCGTCGATGCAGGCACGCCGGTCGTCGATGCGGGCGCTCCGATCGTCGATGCGGGCTCGCCCGTGGTCGATGCGGGCACGGCCGTCGACGCCGGCAGCGGGGGGCCCTTCCCCACCTGCGGTCCGTCGATCGTGATCTCCGAGGTCTTCGGCGGCAACTCGACGAGCGGTCTGTTCAACCAGGACTTCATCGAGCTGCACAACCGCAGCAACGCGCCCTTCGCGCTCAACGGGTACTCGTTGCAGTACGGCTCGGCCAACGGCACGGCGTGGCAGGTGATTCCGCTCTCGGGCTCGATCGCGCCGGGCGGCTACTTCCTCGTCGGTCTCGCGTCGAGCGGAGCGACTGACGCGGGCGCTGGAAGTCCGATCCCGACGCCGAACCTGACCAGCGGCATCAACATCTCGGGCACCGCCGGCAAGGTCGCGTTCGTGTTCGGCACGACGGCGCTCTCCGGAGCGTGCCCCGCTGGCGTCGGCGACCTCGTCGGCTACGGCACCACCAACTGCAACGAGACGCGCTCTGCTCCGGCGACGTCGAGCGCGAGCGCGGTGATTCGCGCCGATGCGTTCGGCTGCCAGGACACCAACGACAACGGCGCTGACTTCGTGCTCACCACCGCGGCTCCTCGCAACGCTGCGTCGGTCGCTCGCGAGTGCGGCTGCAACCAGTCGAGCTTGTTCCCGACGCTTCCGCTGCAGCCGGGCATCGATTCGCCGTACGGCCGCACGATGGCGAATGCGTTCATGGCCCCGATGCGCACCCGCGCTCGCTTCGGCTGGGCCTCGATGAAGGACCAGCACGTGTGTGAAATGGAAGCTCCGAACGCGGTGATTCCCGCGGGCATGACGCGCAAGGAGTTCCTCGAGAAGTACATCACCGAGGTCATCCTCCACGAGGTCGGCCACACGCTCGGCTTGCGCCACAACTTCAAGGGCTCGCTGCAGGTGTCGTCGGTGATGGATTACAACGCCGAGGCCGACGCGGTTCGTCTCGATCGTCCGGGTGCGTACGACGTCGCGGCGGTGCGGTACCTCTACGGACTCGACGCGGCTGCTCCGATGCAGGCGTTCTGCACTGACGAGAACACGCTCTCCGATGCGCAGTGCGATCGCTTCGACCAGGGTGCCAACCCGCTCACCACCGACGTGGCCGTTCGTTACAAGGCCGCGATGACGAAGGCGATCAAGGGAGAGGCCGGGCTCACCTTCGGCTCTCTCTGGTCGGTGACGCGCTACGTGCGTGGCCCTGCGACCGAGGCGCAGCGGCTCGAGGCGTTCAACGTGCTCATCGGTGACGTGGCGCCGCCGCTCCGCAGTGACGTGCTCGCGCTGAACGCGAACGCCGGTGCGTACGCGAACTTCTACAACGCGGTGCTCTTGCTCAACCTGTTCGTCGAGCCGGCGCAGCAGCGCGACGAGATCCAGGTGAACCCGCTCCTCGATGATCCTGCGTTCCGTGCGCGTGTGATTCAGGTGGCGAAGGACTCGCTGATGAGCAGCGATGGTCAGCGCAGCTTCGACACGATGCGCGTGATGGTGGACGTGCTGAAGGAGATGCAGCACGGCGACGCGCTCATCGCGCTCAACCAGGCGCGCTCGTACTTCGCGACCAACCGCAACTCGTTCCCGGTGGCGTCGCAGCCGTACGTGGACGATCTCATCCGCCGCATCGACGTCGCGACGAGCCCGTACTTCCGCTGAGTGTTATGGGGAGGCCGTGCGACCCACGGTCCTCCTCTTCGACATCGATGGCACGCTCATCACCACCGGAGGAGCGGGCCGTCGAGCGATCGACCGGGCGTTCGAGGAACTGCTGGGCCGTTCCGACGCGTGTAGCCACTTCAGTTTCTCGGGCATGACGGACCGGGCGATCATCAGGCTCGGTCTGGAAGCGCTCGGAGAGAAGGTCGACGACGCGCGCGTCGATGCCTTGATCGCGGCATATCTCGGAGCGCTGGGTGACGAAGTGACGCGCACCCCGCCCGAGAAGTACCGCGTGCACGCGGGTATGCGCGAAGCGGTGAAGGCAGGACTCGATCGTGGAATGGCGGTCGGGCTCGGCACCGGCAACGTCCGCGAAGGAGCGCGCATCAAGCTCGAGCGCGTTCAGCTCTACGACTCGTTCGCGTTCGGCGGCTTCGGTGACGATCACGAGCTGCGGCCCGAGCTGATTCGTCGGGGTGCGGAACGCGGACTCGCGCAGCTCAAGGTGACGGAAGCGCGCGTGGTGGTGATCGGCGACACGCCGAAAGATGTCGACGCAGCGATCGCAATCGGCGCCGAGTCACTCGCCGTCGCGACGGGCGGATTCTCGCTCCAGCAACTCAGAGAAGCCGGCGCGACGAGAGCGTTCGAGACACTCGCCGAACCAGAAGCGCAGGCGTTCCTCTTCGCTCCGTAGCGGAAAGTCAGTGCAAGACCGCGGTCGACACACCCTTCCTGGGGCGTCAGGTCAACGCGAGATAGAAGGCTTCGAGAAAGACCTCGGGCAGAAAATCGAGATCGCCTTCTTCGCGCCTGACGTACCCGCGCTGCTCGTAGATCCGCCGCACGCCATGCGCGCCGCGACGAACGTGCAGACACACGCCCTTCCACTTCGCCGCCCGCGCGAAATTCTCCGCTGCGTCGATCAACAACTTCGAGACGCCCTTCCCCGCTTGCGATCCATCCACCGCGAGGTGACGCAGATCAGCCGCGCCCGAAATCCACGACTCGCTGCGATGCGCACCAGGCGGCCACAGCGCCACGGTGCCGACGATCTTCCCTGAACCGACGACCTCCGCGACCCACACCTTCGCGATCTCGCGCTTGCTCGCGACGTCACGCAGCTCGTCCTTGCGATGCGGAGTCACCACCACGTCCGGCATCTTCCGCGCGTAGCGCGTGACGAACGACTCGACGAGCAGCTCACCCACCGCCGCATCATCAGCCGCCACCGCCTCGCGAATTCGCACGTCGCTCGTCGACATCGAAAGAACGCATACACCCGCTGAGCGCTACAGTCCCCGCCCGTGACGCGGCGGCTCACGATTCCTGCTGATGCACCAGAACGCCTCGATGCGTTTCTCGTGAAGGCGCTCCCCGGGTACTCGAAACAGCAAATCCAGAAGCTGCTGAGCGACGGGAAAGTGCGCGTGAACGGCAAGAAGGCCAAGCCGCTCCGTCGCATCATGGGCGGAGAGATCGTCGACCTCGACGTCGCCGCGCCCAACAAACCGCCACGCGCGGAAGCGCACAAAGATCTCCCGCGCCTCACCGTGCTGCACCAGACGCGCGTGCTCGCGGTGATCGACAAGCCGACCGGACTCGTCGTGGAAGACGCTCCGGATTCCGTCGTCACGCGCGCCGCCGTTCAGCTCGACGGCCTCGACGTCGGAGGCAAACACGAGCCCGGCATCGTCCATCGCATCGACAAGGACACCACGGGCTGTCTGCTCCTCGCCAAGACCGATGGAGCTGTCGTCGCCCTCCAGCGCGCCTTCGACGAGAAGCGCATCAAGAAGACCTACCTCGCGCTGGTGCTCGGAAATCCGCCCGACACGCAGGCGCTCGATCAACCCTACGGCCGCCACCCGGAAGATCCGCGCCGCTACACGACTCGCTATTCCTCTCCACGTCGCGCGCGACTGTCGTGGAAGAAGTTGAAGCAGCTCGCCGACACCGCGGTGCTGGAGATCGATCTCGACACCGGCCGCACCCACCAAATCCGCGCGCAGCTCGCCGACGCCGGCTTCCCGTTGCTCGGAGATTGGCTCTACGGCACCACGGAAGCGCGCGCCCGCGGCATTGGAGAAACCGCCCGCATCGCGCTCCACGCCTGGAAGCTCGAGCTGCGCGATCCGACCATGGGTTTCCGCCTCGAAGCACCGCTGCCCGCGGATCTCGCTCGTGCTATTGAGCCGCCCACATGATCACTTCCCCGCTCGACGCGTTCGACCTCGTTGCGCACTCGGAGCAACTGCACGCCCGGCTCGACGCCGCCAGCGCCGAGCTCTCGAAGAAGCAGGGCCTGCGTGAAGAGAAGGCGTGGCTCGAGACGGCGCGCCAGAAGGTCGCCAACGCGCGCCAGGGCATCGGCAATCTGCTGACCCGCGTGCTGCGTCTCCCGGAACTGGAAGGCGTGAAGGAAGATCAGGCGCGAGTGCTGCAGAACGCCGCGGTCGATGCCGTCGAGCGACTGCAGTCGGGCATCTCGTTCGCCGCTGGAGCCCGCGCTCCATTGCTCGAGGCGCTCTACGGGAAGCTGAAGATTCCCGTGCTGCGCCGCTGCGATCGCGAAGACTTCGAGAAGTTCTGCATCGACTTCGAGAAGCGCCTCAACACCACGTATGCCAAGCGCATGTTCGCCGACCCGACGTTCAGCGTGGTGATGCCGGCGCTCCAGCAGCTGCACGAGGCTTTCGGCACCTGGCGCGGCGTGTTCACCAGCGAGTCACTCCCGGAATCGGAACAGCAGGCGCTGCGTGACGAGCTCGACGCCGTGGCGCGCAAGCTCGAGCTGCCGTGCCGTCAGGCGCGGTTGTTGGCGCAGGCGGCGCTCGCTCCGTTGAAGGAATTGCTCGACGAGTCCGGTCTCGCGCAGAAGCCGAAGAAGCGTGGGCCGCGCATCTCGGTCGCCGAGGTCGATGAAGACGAGCACCCGCTGCTCGAGAACGATCCGGCAGATCCCAACGAGCCGAACGAAGAAGAGCTCGCGGAGCTGAGTGAGGCGCCGGTCGAAGAGCCGCCTCCGCCGTCGAAGAAGAAGTCGCGCGGAAGTTCGCCCGCCGAGGCGTGACCTTCGAAGTCAGTCAGTTGCAGATCTGCCGGCCAAAGACCCACGCGCAGCGGCGCGGTGGATCGATGATCGGATTTCCCGAGAACGGATCGGTCGGCACGTCACCCAGCACGAAGACCGTGCCGGCGTCGCTGTCCTGCGGAACCGAGATGCACGCGCCCGGTGGCTGACACGCCGTCGTCGCGCTGCACGCGCGGCACGTACGCCCGTCGTAGCCGCACGCCTCGTTCGTGTTGCCGCCCAGGCAGGTGTTGGCCAGACAACAGCCCGTGCAGTTGAGCGGCGAGCAGCGCTGCGGCCCCGCGTCAGCCTCGAATCCAGCGTCGGCTGGGAGCGAAGGTTCCACGCACGCGCAGAGCGAAACGGCGGCGAAGAGGAAGAGCGCGCGCGTCACCAGGCGATCATGCATCTACCGCGTGTGCGCTGTCACTTCGTCGTCTCCCACCAGATACAGCGTGCCTACGCCGCCAAAGGCACCCGTGCGCGCTCCGCGCAACTCCGCGAGCGGTGCGCCCGTCTCGCCGTCGTACATCACCGTACGTGCGGGCTGGACCACGGCGATCAGCTTTCCGTCGCGCGTCGACGTCACCGTGGCCAGCACCCCGCGTGCACAAGGCAGCCGGAGCCCACCGTCCACCTGCACGTCGTCCGCGCGCCTGACCAATCGGCCATCGGGGAGAAAGCTCGGCAACATCGGTCCCCCGTCGATGGCAACGTTCGACCCATCACGCAGATCGTGCAGCTCATGTCGCGCCCCGGACGTCACCAACACGCGGCTCCCGGAGTCGTCGATGGCAACGGAATCTCCGCGCAGCTCGGACAGCACCGCGCCGCTGCCCAGGTCGATCAGTCGAAATACCCCCGCCCGTTCCTCCACGCAGGCTTTGGTGCCGTCGACCGTGCGGAGCACCAGGCGCATGCGCTTCGAGGTGTAGACGGTTCGACTTTGCCCCTCGGTCCGCAGCGAAAGTGACTTCCCGTCACAGACCAGCACGTCCTTCGCGCTGGCCGCGATCTGGCCCTCCGGTTCCTCGAACCGTTGCCGCACCACCAGTGACTTCAAGTCGACGAGCCGCGCGGCGTTGGTGGCGCTCAGCACCAGGGTGTCGCCATCGACGTGCGCGCGCCGCAGATACGGGAGCTCGAGCTGCCGTTCAGCGGCGCTGGCCAGAGACGGGCTCGCACCCGCCGACTTCTTCGACAGTCGCTCGAGCGTGCGGCCCAAATCTCCAGTCGTCCACGGAGGCCCGGGCGGCGTGACGAGCTCGGTCACCGCGCCATCGGGCAGCCGCGAGAGCTGCACGCCGACCTGATACGAGCCGTGCGCCAACATCATTTCGAGCCGGGCCAGCCGCCCGCCAGCATCGCGATGAAAGACGAGCGCAGTGCCCCAGCGAACGCGCTGCACCGTCGAGCTGCGCTCGGCTCTCGCCAGGACCTGCAGGAGCGATGGCGGGTAGATGTGCATCACGCCCACCTCTTCGAGGCTCGGCCACTCGCGGCACGCGTCCACCCACTCTGGCCTGAAGGCAGGGTCGGAGAACAGCAACGCGCTGAGCTTCGGCACCGCGCCCGAGTCGCGCAACGCGCGCACCGTGTCGGGTCCGCCCACCAGGCCCTCCACGGTCTTCAGCGCGAAGCGTGTCTTCGAGCGAACGAGGTGCTCGACGTAGACGCCGTGCGCATGCTGCAGATGGCGAAACGCCGGTCCGATGAAACCGGCGGCCGGCGCGAGCTCATCGGTGCGCGGGGACGACCAGTCGAGGCGCTCGAAGGTCGACCATTCCGCCAGTGAGCCGAAGCGATCGGCGTCGGCCTGATTGCGGAACTTCACGAGCCCTTCCGCTGGGAAGCCGCGACGCCACGCCACGTCCACGCCGAGCATCGAGCCGAAGGGGGCGAGCCACTGCTTCCCGTGCGCCTTCAGCAGCGCCTTCATCTTCTTCTCATCGGCCGGAGCGCGCGTGGGCATCAACTGCAGCTGCAGAAATTCTCCGCGCGGATCTCCGGCTTCGAGGAGCGCGTCGGCGAGCACGTGCCTCGGCGCGTCGTCGCCCGGGTTCTCGTAGATGGCGTTGAAGTCGGGGCCTTTCTTCGGTGGCGTCTTCGAAGGCTTCGGATCGCGGTGCGCGTCGCGCTCGTCGGCGAAGATCGCGTCGGACTCGGCCTTCGTCAGCTCGACGTGCGTCTTCGGCAGCTCCTCGACTGCGCGGGTGAGCTGCTCGAGGAGGTGTTCTCGTTGCGCCGATCGAATCGTCCACTTCTGCGGAGCATCTTTCGACACGGCGACGAAGCGCGGATCTCCAGACGACTTCACGAGCGCGAAGACACGCGTCCACATCGGGCGCGAGGTGTTCGAGGACCACGGAACTTCGCGGATCACGCGCTCGAGCGCCGCAGAGAGCCGCGGATCGCGCCACTTCTCGATCGCTTCGAGCTTCCTCTGGATCTCAGCGAGCTTTCCTTCGAAGAGCGTCGATATCAGTGGACCTCGATCGACTGGCTTGGCGGCGCGGGCGGCGACGAGCCACGCGTCAGTGTCTCCACTGAACGGGACCGGAGGCGGCAACGCATCGAAGAGCGCCGAGACGCGCGGGTGCTTCGTTCGTTCCCACAGCTTCGCGAGGTCGTCGAACTTCACCGCGCACATCTTGCCCGAGTGAGCTGCTGATGCTGTTCACGTTCTGACCGATGCCTACGGGCGCACTGACTGCCACTGAGTGCTCTGGTTCACCTGGCGATCGAGGAAGGTGCTCAGCGGAACGCCCTGACTCGTCACCGTCCCCGCAGCATCGTCGAGCCACACGTGGCCCGACCCAGTCAGCACGTAGACCCGGTATCCCGCGTCCAGCAACTCGCCGTCGATGAGATCGTTCAATCCGGCGGTGAACTCGCAAGGCCCACCGCCATCGGTGAAGCACGGCAGGTTGGGGTTTCCGGGCGAGGTGCCCATGCGTTGGGAAATCGAAAAGTCGCGCTCGGAACTCAGGAGCGAGGCCCTCACGGACGGCCACGCGGTGGTGTTGTACCGGAAGATCGGCGCGAAGCCGTTGCCCGCCGGAGGTGGCCGACAGCCGGTGCACGCCGTGTTCGTCGTGTCCCAGGCGAAGCGCTGCGCGAGCAACTGCAGGAGCGGATCCGAGAAGAAGGGCGGCTCGAGAAACGGGCCCGAGTCGTCGATCAAATACAGCTGAGGGTTCGCCCCGCGCCAGGCGTTGGCGGCCTGATCGAAGTTCCACGCCGCTCCGAAACCGCCTGCGCTCGTACCAGTCACGACGAGGTCCGTCGGGCTGGGGAAGGTCGGGACGACACGACGGAGCATCGCCGTGAAGTTGTCGAAGCCGACGTGGTGCACCACACCGCCGCCGTCGCTCCGGTAGCTGGTGACGTTGCTGCCCGTGTGCAGGTCGCCGGTGCAGTACGGCACGTAGACGAAGTTCCAATCGCGAAACGGGTTCTGCGTGTTGGAGCGGTTGAAAAAGCCAGACGTCGCCAGCACGCCGCCGCTGCGCTCGCTGTTGAACTGTGTGGTGCCGTAGCCCGACTGCACGTACGCGGCGTTCTGCGTGGTGACGCAGTCGTTGAGGTTCCAGCAGATGCCTCCCCCGCGCAGGTAGATCACCAGCCGCGTGCTGCCCTGGTGGGGGTTGATGGCGATGCCCGTCGGCGTGCCCGGGGCGCAGGTCATCCCGGCGATGGGGATGAACGTCCACGTGTCGTAGGGCGCCTGCTGCGGAATCTGAATCGGCATGCCGGCGTCGGTCGCACTGCCTCCGCCCGTCGCAGCACCTCCGCCCGTCGCAGCACCTCCGCCCGTCGCAGCGCCTCCGCCCGTCGCAGCGCCTCCGCCCGTCGCAGCGCCTCCGCCCGTTGCACCACCTCCGCCGGTCGCAGTGCCTCCACCCGTCGCAGCGCCTCCGCCAGTCGCAGCGCCACCTCCCGCGCCCCCCATGCCGGCGTCAGGGGTTGCAGGTGTCCCGCATGCCACAGCCAGCACCACGGTTGTTCCGAGGAGAAGGCGCATGCGGCGAGTCAACCACGCCCGCGGAGGCGTTACTCACTCGCCGTCAGCTGAACAGTTCGCTCACGGTGCCGACGATCTCTCCGTGTTGCGTCTGCGCGCCCAGCGCCTGGTACACCGAGTTGAAGACCGTGCCGTGATGCAGATCGCGGCCGGTGAGCACCAGGTGACGACCTGGCACCAGCCCACCCACGCGCCCGCCGAGCATCATCACCGAGTGGTCGAGTGAGTGGTTGGGGTCGCCGCCGCCGTCACCCGAGCGGTTGGCGTCATTCGTCAGACCCTTCCCGCCTTCCATCACGAACAGCGCGGCGGTGTTGTCGAGCACGTTGCCGGTGCCTTCGGGGGTGGCCTTGAAGCGCGCCAGACACCGCGCGTACACGTCGACGAACCAGCGATTGGCGGCGTTCAGCTCGGCCTGCGTGCCGCTGTGCTGCACCTCACCATGCAGTCCGCCTCGCATGTTCCACAGCGGGTTGCGCATGCCGCTGCCCGTCATCACCGACGCGCCTCCGAGCGTGATCACCCGGGAGAGGTCGCAGGCGAAGGCCATCTCGACCAGGTCGACGAAGAGCGCAGCGCGCGCGTCTTGATTGGGCACGTCGGTGGAAACGTCAGCAGGGTCGGTGGCCGGCAACATCGGGTCATGACACGCCGGCGTCACCGTCCCGGGCATGGTCATCAGCAGTCGTTGCTCCAGCGTCCGCACGCGTGTCAGGTGTTCGTCGAGCGTGCGCCGATCGTTGGCGCCGAGCTTCTGCTGCAGCGCTGCCAGCCGATCTTTCGCGTACGAGAGGCTGCTCTTGCGGAGCCGAAGATCGAGCTCGGCTTGCGGGTCGACCATCGAGCCCGGCGGCGTGAAGCCCGTGAAGAGCTGCCGGTAGCCGAGCGTCGGCGAGGTCTGCGGCTCGATCTGCTTGTAGACGATGGGCGGCTCGTCGCTGAAGCCCTGCGTCTGCTCGTACGAGAGGTACGTGCCGCCGGTCTGCGAGTCGAGCTGGTAGTAGAGCGACTTGAGCCGCGTCGTCGGGTTGAGCGCGCGCACCACCAGCTGATCGGCCGACCACCCCTGCGGTCGCCATTGCGGTTCGACCCACCCGCTGCGAACGCCGGTCATCACCGCGTACGGAGCCTGACCGTGGTGGTCGCTGTCATAGGCGCCCGGTGCATCGATGGGCGGCACGAAGAGCCCCGAGATGACGGTGACGTCAGGCACCACGCCGCGATCTGCCAGCGGCTGCAGCACGGGAGTGATGGCGTAGCCCGCGCCCGCCGCGGTCGGCGTCAGCGCCTCGGTGCGCGAGCCGCTCGTGACGAGCGAGGTCGGGCAATAGAAGAGGAAGTAACGCTTCGGCAGGGAGGTGCCATCAGCGTGCGCCGTGCCGTTGCCGTCGAGCATGCACTCCAGCAGCGGGAGGCCGATGGCGGTGCCCAACGCACCCTTGAGCACCGCGCGGCGTGACAGCGAGAAGCGGCGGCTCATGGCTGGCCCTCGTCGGAGACGCGCAGGCGGAAGCGCGGGTCGAGCGCGACGGCCCGCATCAGCGCGGCGAAGTCGTGGTTCGACGCGCGGAACGCTCCATGAAACTGCGCCACGCGATCCTCGGGCACGAAGCGGTCGCGGTAGGCGAAGCGCAACACGTTGCTGACCGCGCATCGGGTGATGGTGTCGACCTGCGCAGTGACGAACTCGCGCGCTCCGGTGAAGGGCTGGCCCATCGCCGTGCCTTTCCCGTCGAGCGTACAGGCGGCGTTGCCTTCGTCACTGCTGCGCACCCGACCCTGGCCATCGAGCGGCTCGAAGCCGAAACCCACGCCGTCGATGGTGGCGTGACAGCCCGCGCACGCCGAGCCACGCGCGCGGTGGGCAGCGTACGACTCCGCCTTGCAGGCACCCGGCGGCACGGGGACGCCGTTGTCGATGTTCACGTCTTTCGGCGGCGGGAGCACCACCTGACACAACGCCCGCCGCGCGATCATCGCGCCACGACGGCTGGGGAGCGTGTCGGTGATGCGCGTGGACGACAGCGAGAGGAAGCTCCCGTGCGTCAACACGCCCGCGCGTGGAGGCGCGACGTCGATCCACCCGGCGGTCGCTCCCGGAGAGGGCAAGACGTAGTGCGCGGCGAGGGCCGGCGTGACGAAGGTCTGCGTCGCGGTGAAGAGCGTCTGCCACGAGGTGCCGGGCGTGAGCGCACGGCTCACGAGCGCGTCGGTTTCCGCGCGCATGTCGGTGGCCAACGCGGCGTCGGCGATCAGCAGGTTCGGGTAGCGCAGCCAGAGCTGATGGAACGAGCGCATCTGCGTCTGCGCGCGCGGGTCGCTGAGCATCGCGTCGACGAGGCTGGTGAGCGCGGCGTCGTCGAGCTCGACCGGACCGAGCGCGGCCAACATGTCGGGCGTCGGAGCGTCACCCCACAAGAAGGCAGACAAACGCGTCAGGAGCTCGAAGTTGTCGAGGCGCACGAGGCCCGGCGCCACCGTCGCACCGAGCTCGCTGCGGTAGACGAACTCCGGAGCGAGCAGCATCGAAGCCGTCACCGCGCGCACCGAGACGTAGTGGCCGTCGGCAGCGAAGGGCTGCGCAGCCGCGAGCACTTCGTCTCGCTCGGCGGCGGTGGCCGGCCGTCTCCACAACCGCACGGCGAGCGCCTCGACGAGCCGCCCCAGACACGCGGAGTCGGTGGTGGTGCCGTTGGCGGGTGCACAGCCGGCGAGCGAGTCGACGGCGGCGCGGTTGGCGCTCCAGTCGCGCGCGACCTCGAAGGCGAGGCTCTCGAGCCCCTCGACGAAGACCTGCGTCGGTTCCTTGGTGGACGCCAGCGTGTCGAAGACCTCCTCTTCCGCCAGCGTCACCGGACTCACCGACGATGGCGCGTCAGCGGGGAGGTTGCGCAGCGCAGCCCCCTGGAGGCCGAAGACCGAATTCACCGTGCGCTCGAGCTCGCGTCGGCTCGCCCGGGGAATGGCGGTGGTGGGCGCCTCGACGGTGGACGGCGCTCCGGGCACCGGGCCTTCGGCGCGCGGGCCCTCGAGCGTCCCGACGCAGGCGAAGCAACCGAGGCTCAAAGCGGCTGCGACGACGGAGCGCACGCGTGAACTGTGACAAGACGGAGGCGCCCGGGTCAATCGAGTCGAGCCGCTGCGTTCGCGCTCGCGCGTTCGTCCGTCCCGCTTTCGCCGCAGGAGAGAGTTGATATGCGCTCCTGCCCCGTGACGACGCCGCTCTCCATCGACGCACTTCTGCCCGAGGTGATCGCCGCGTTGCGTTCTCGCGAGGCGTTGGTGCTCGAGGCGCCTCCGGGAGCGGGAAAGACGACGCGCGTTCCACCGGCGCTCCTCGACGCGGGCCTCGCGGGTGACACAGAGATCGTCGTGCTGCAACCGCGCCGTCTCGCCACGCGACTGGCCGCCAACCGCGTCGCCGAAGAGCGCGGAGAGCGCGCCGGCCAGACCATCGGCTACCAGGTCCGCTTCGAAGAGGTCGCCGGCAAGAACACGCGCATTCGCTTCGTCACCGAGGGAATTCTCACGCGCCGGCTCGTCGGAGATCCGCAGCTGCGCGACGTCGGCATCGTGATCCTCGACGAATTTCACGAACGTCACCTCGCCGGAGATCTCGCGCTCGGCATGTTGCGCCGCCTGCAGCTGACGACGCGCAAAGATCTCAAGCTGGTCGTGATGTCCGCCACGCTCGACGCAGGGCCGATCGCGTCGTGGCTGGGTGACGCTCCGAAGCTTCGAAGTGAGGGTCGCCGATTCGACGTGTCGATCGAGTACCTCGAAAAGGAAGACGATCGCTTCCTCGATCAGCAGGTGCTCGCGGCGCTCAAGCGGCTCGTGCAGACCGAGCTCGACGGCCACGTGCTCGTCTTCCTCCCCGGTGCCGGAGAGATCCGCCGCACGCTCGAGACCTGCGACGACTTCGCGAAGCGGCAGAACCTCGACCTGCACGTCCTGCACGGAGATCTCTCGCCGCAGGAGCAGGACCGAGCACTGAAGGCGTCCACGAAGCGAAAGGTCATCCTCTCCACCAACGTCGCCGAGACGTCCGTCACCATCGACGGCATCGCGGCGGTGATCGACTGCGGGCTCGCGCGCGTCGCCTCGCACTCTCCGTGGAGCGGGATGCCCCAGCTCAAGCTCGCGAAGATCTCGAAGGCGTCCGCCACGCAACGCGCAGGTCGCGCCGGTCGTACGCGCGCGGGAACGTGCCTGCGCCTCTACACGAAGGGCGACTTCGATCAGCGGGCGCCGACCGACGCTCCGGAGATCCGCCGGCTCGACTTCACCGACTCCGCGCTCGCGCTGCGCGCGATGGGCGTGACCAAGCTCGACGCGTTCTCGTTCTTCGAAGCGCCGGCCGCCTCTTCACTCGCCGCCGCCGACGACCTGCTCCACGCGCTCGGAGCGATCGACAAAGAAGGCGCGCTCACCACCATCGGCAAGCGCCTCCTCCAGTTCCCGCTCCACCCTCGCCTCGCGCGGCTGGTCGTCGAAGCCGAGAACCTCGGCGTCTCGCGCGAAGGAGCGACCCTCGCCGCGCTCCTCGGAGAACGCGACATCCGCCTCGAGAGTCGTTCCTTCGGGACGAAGAACAACGCGCACGCGCAGAGCGGTCCGTCTGATCTGCTCGAACTCCTCGAACGCTACGAGCAGGGCCAACGTGGCGGTGCGCGCTCAGCCGGTCTCGATCAGCAGGCGATGAGTTCGGTCGATCGCGTGACGAAGCAACTCGGCCGCGTGCTCGATCAGAACAAGGCGAACGCTCCGCGCACCAACGCTGAGCGTGATTCGTCGCTGCTGCGCTCGGTGCTCGCCGGCTACCCCGATCGCGTCGCGCGTCGCCGAAAGCCGCGTTCGCCGGAATTGGTCCTCAGTGCGGGTGGTTCTGCCTCACTCGACCCCGCGTCCGTCGTCCACGACGCCGAGCTGATGATCGCGGTCGACGCCGAAGAGAAGAAAGGCGGAGTCGTCGTCAGGCTCGCCAGTCAAATCGAGGCCGAGTGGCTGCTGGAGGTCGCTCCCGATTCGCTCGGTGAAGTCGATCGCCTCGAGTGGAACGAGCAGAGCAAGCGCGTCGATCGCGTGACGCGCATGACGTACGGCGCGGTGACGCTCGAAGAGACGCGGCAACCAGCACCCGCGAGTGACGCCTGCAGCGCGATGCTCGCCGAACACGCCATCTCCGCTGGAGCGCGCGCCTTCGCCGACCCCGAACGTCTCGTGATGTGGCAATGCCGCGTGGACACGATGCGCGCTGGCTACCCCGAGCTCGCGTTTCCGATTCCAGATCAGAAGTTCATCAACGAGACGATCACGGGATTGTGCGCGGGCCTCCGCTCGTTCAAGGAGCTCGAGGAAGCCAGCCTGCTCGACGCGCTCCAATCGAAGCTCACGCCACAGCAAGCGCAGCTCCTCGCGCGTGAGGCGCCGTCGCAGCTCACCCTGCCCGGCGGACGGACGGTGAAGATCAACTGGGAACCGAGCAAGCCGCCGTGGATCGAGTCGCGCCTCCAGGACTTCTTCGGAATGACGAAGGGGCCGATGGTCGGGCGAACGCCGCTCGTGTTGCACCTGCTGGCTCCGAACTACAACGCGGTGCAGGTGACGACGGACTTGAGCGGCTTCTGGGATCGCCACTACCCCGCGGTGCGCAAGGAGCTGATGCGGCAGTACCCGAAGCACAGCTGGCCTGAAGATCCGCGCACGGCGCAGCCACCCCAACCCCGGCCGCCTCGTCGATGAGCGCGCTTCGCCTCGGAATTTTCCTCGGGCTGATTCTGCTCAGCGGCGCGTTGACGATCATCGCGCTCGTGCGGCTCGGCAGGAGAAGGCCGCTCGGGTGGATTGGGCGCGCTGGCATCACGCTCGGGGTTCTCGGCGTGCTCGCGTTCGCGTGGGGGCTGTTCATCGAGGCTGATTGGCTCGAGGTCACACACGTCACGGTGCAGACGCCGAAGTGGCCGAAGACGAAGAAGTTCCGCATCGCGCACTTCAGCGATCTGCACATCGATCGTGAGAGCCGCGCGTTGTCGAGACTCACGACCGAGGTCGCCGACGCGAAGGCCGATCTGATCGTCTTCACCGGCGACTCACTGAACGACGCGGGCTCGCTCAAGCTGCTGCGCACCACGCTCGGCTCGATGACGGCGGCGCGCGGTCGCGTCGCGGTGCGCGGAAATCACGATGTGTATCGCTGGCATGCGCTCGATCTCTTCGGCGGAGGAGTGGCGACCGAACTGACGCGCGGCCCCATCATCCTCGAAGACGGTCTGCTCACCGTCTGCGGCGCCGCGTTCAACGCCTTCGACGCCCTGCCCGACTGCATCGCGGGTGCGCCGAAGGACTCGTTCGTGCTCCTGGCGTTCCACTCTCCGGATCTGGTGGAGGACATCGACCCGAAGCCCGATCTCTATCTCGCCGGTCACACCCACGGCGGTCAGGTCGCGATTCCGCTCTACGGCGCGATGATCACCATGAGCCGCTACGACAAGAAATACGAAGCGGGCCGCTATGAGGTCGGCAAGACGACGCTCTACGTGAACCGCGGCATCGGCTTCGAGCCACACTTCCTGCGCGTGCGTTTCGCGTCGCGGCCCGAGCTGACGATCATCGACATCGAGGGCACTGCGTCCGAGTGATCACGGAGGCGAGAAGCGCAGCCCCTGACCGCTGAACACGCTGCCCGGCGTGCGATGCGAGTGCTGCACCGCATCCGTTCCGTTCGCGTTCTCGACGCCGATGGTCGAAATGCCGCCCGTGATCCGATCCATGCTGCCGCCGTTGAGCAGCATCGAGCAGTAGTGCATCTCGATCACGTTGGTCATCTCGAAGAGCTGCATCTGGAAGGTGATGCGCTCCGGGCCCGTACCGCCCTGCAGGTAGGCGAACTCGTTCCACTGCACCGTGAAGCGTCGTGTCGGAGCCATGCCCGTCGTCAGCACGCGGATGTTGCTGGTGGTCATGTTGCCGGGCACCAGGTCGCTCCACATCAGCGCGACGTGCGCGTTCGGTTGCTGGATGTTCGGCATCGCCACGTTGTTGAACGCGCTGTTCGCCGGACCCGCCGCGCTCGCGTGCAGCTGAGCGAAGCCGTTGCTCGACACCGAGTAGTGCGTGACCGGCGAGCCCCAGTACTGGAACGCGAACGGCAACGGCAGCACCAGCGAGCTCACGTCATCGCTCAAGCGCGGCATGGTGCCCGGCCCGAGCAGATCCGGCTCCATCGCGAGCGAGTCGCAGGCCGCCATGATCGGACTGATGGTGTACGGCCGCGGAGGCAACATCA
>JAEUJS010000046.1 GCA_016792935.1 Archangium sp.
AGCACTCCGAGTCCCGCGAGCTGGCGCGCGATCTTCTGCAGCACGTTCTCGACGATCGGAATGCCGGCGAGGAACTCGTGGTGGTTGAACCAATCGCGGAACACGAAGTCGTTCGCGCGGAACACGTCGAGCCGCGCATCGGGCATCGCGTTCTGTCGCTCGATGCGCATGCCCGCCTTCACCGGCACGCGGCAGGTCGGCACGTTGGGCACACCGTCGACGCGCATCAGGCAGTGCGCACACGAGCCGGTCATGCAGAAGGGGCCGCGCGGCCGGTGGTATTTCGGAGATCGGCTGAAGATCGTCTCGCCCTTCGCGATCAGCGCTGACGCGATGGGTTCGCCCGCACGTGCTTGAAATTGCTCACCTTCCAGCTCGATGGTGACCGGCGACTCGAGTGGGTTGATGCGGGGCATGGCGGCTTTTCCAAAGTACTCAGATCGATTCCGAAAGCCACGCGTTTCAGAGCCGCATGCGCTCCCTTGCCCTTTTTTCGGTCGTGACGCTGTTGGCCGTTCCTGCATCTGCCGCGGTCACCCACGAACGAGAGGGAGAGGTCGCCAAAGCCGCCGTCGTCGTGGTGCGCGGCTCGGCCGACGCGATGGAACAGGTGCTCGCGCGCGCGAAGGTGAACTTCGTGGTGGTGACTCCGGAAGAGCTGGCGGATCTGCCGCTGCACTCCAAGCAGGTCGTGATGGTGAACTGCCGCGGGGAAATGTCGGAGCAGGCGCGCCAGAAGCTGAAGCGCTTCGTGACCGCCGGTGGCTTTCTGTACACGACTGATCACGCAGTGAAGGAAGTGATCGAGAAGATCTTCCCCAACACGCTCGCGTGGACGGGTCGGTCCACCACGGAAGAGATCGTCTCCGTGAAGCTCGGCGGCAGCGAAGAAGATCGCGGCCTGCTCAACGCGCTCGGCGGCAACTCGAAGGAACTGTGGCAGGTCGCGAGCGGCGGCTACCCGGTGAAGGTGCTCGACCCGAAGCGCGTGAAGGTCCTGATGTCGTCGGAAGTCGTCGAGCAGAAGTACGGCACCGGCGTCATCGCCGCGCGCTTCCGTTGGGAAGACGGCCAGGTGATTCACGTGACGGGTCACTTCTTCAGCCAGCCCGGCCAGTCGCCGCAGCAGGTCGCCGCGTCCGGAGCGCGGGCGTTCGAGCAGCTCTCGACCAACATCGTGCAGACCAAGGCGGCCGACGGAGAGCGCATCGACTCGCTCTACGGCAGCGCGACGAACCGCGAGGTGACGTTGCAGGCTGCTCCGACGGCTGCGGCTCCTGCGGCGCCGACGCGTGCCAGGCCGGTGAGCAACGGCGAGAAGCTCAAGGTGCTCGAGAAGAAGCAGGATTACTCGCGCGTCCGCGACACGCAGGGCAACGAAGGCTGGGTGCCCAACAGCGCGCTCTGAGTAGAGTTGGCCGCCATGGCGGTCGAGACGTTGTTCAAGTCGGACAGCTGCGCGATCGGTCTGAGCAACGGCGTGTTCCTCTGCGTCTGGGTTGGCGAAGCAACCGTCGAGGCAGCTGATCAAATCGAGCAGAGCATCACGAAGCGCTCGGGCGAATTCCCGAAGGGCATCGGGCTGGTGACGATCGTGCCGGAACACGCTCCGCCGCCCAAAGGGCCCGCGCGCAACCGCATCGCTGAGTTGCTTGGTCGCGCGCAGAACGTGAAGGGGTCAGCGGTGTGCTTCGAGGGCTCGGGTCTGCGCGCGACGCTGGTGCGATCCATCGTGACGGGCATCACGCTCATCGGGCGCATGAACTTTCCGCACAAGGTCTTCGCAGGGCTCGAAGCGGGGACGGCGTTCGTGCACGCGTGCATGGTGCAGGGCGGTACGCCGGTGCCCGAGAAGCGGGTGCTGATCGACGAGATCGCAGCGTGGCGTCAGTCGCTCACGGCTCAGCCGGGCGCGGCGCCCAGAGCGTCGTGAGGTCGAGCTCGATCGCATCGAACGGAGCGACTCGCACCACGGTGTCTTCGTCGCCGCCCCACGCCCCGAGCTCACGATAGTCTGCACCCTCGAGTGCGTAGGCCGTGAGCACACGATCGAGCGGCTCGATGTGCCACATGAACGCGACCTTCTCTCGTGCATGGACGCGACGTTTTTGAATGCGATCGATCGATGCGGTGCGCGGGGACAGCACCTCACACACCCAATCAGGGGCAAGCGTCAGGAACGCAGTCTCCGGGGGCGGCGGTCGAGGCATTCTCTCGAGGCGCCACCCAGCGATGTCCGGAACGAGGATGTTCCGAGGGAAGTGGATCTCCGGTTCGATCAGAAACGTCCATCCTCCCGGGCCACCGCGGCCACGATCGAACGGACCGTGAAGTTCCCCGCTCAATTGGGTTGCGACGCGAGCGTGACCGGTTGCGGGCCGCGGCATCGTGATCAGCGTGCCTTCGACGATCTGCGCGATCAGGTTGTCTGGGACCTTCTTGAGATCCTCGTACGTCGCATCTGGCGCGTTGGGGTCACGCATCGCTCGACATCTTACGGCTTCGGGTGCGCCATCAGCCACGTGTAGGCCGTGTCGCCCCAGGTCGAGTTGAACGCAGGCACGTGCGAGCCGCCGTTGATGCGCCACAGTTCTGCCGATCCACCCGTTGGACACCCGGTGAACTGCAAGCGGCTGGTGTCGTCGCCGATCAAGCTCGAGGTGAGATCGAGATCGCCGCCGATCGGCGTGAGCATCGAGCCGGTGCAGCCATTCTTCGTCGCCCAGGTCTGCACGGTGGTCTCGGCGCCGGGGTAGACGTTTCCGACGTTCGCTCCACCGGCATAGGCGATCACGGCGTCGATCGTTCCGTGCACCTGCAAGATGTTCACGCGCTCCGACGGCATGCAGAGCGATGCGTCGTTCCACACCGCGCCAGCGAGCGAGACGATTCCCGCGATCAGCCCAGCGCGATCACACGCCATGCGATGCGACATGAAGCCGCCGTTGCTGTGGCCGATGAGGAAGATGCGCTTCGGATCGACGGTGAACCGCTTCTTCATGTCTTCGATCACCGCGGTCAGGTACGCGACGTCGTCGACGGTTTCTCCGAAGCCGCAGCACGCGTTGGTGGCGTTCCAGAACTGCTGCGCCGAGCTGTCGCGCGTGCCATCGGGCAGCGCGAGCAGGAAGCCACGCGATTGCGCGAGCGCGGAGAGCTGGAAGTACGCGTCCTGGGTCGCGGCCGTCGCGGTGTACCCGTGGAGCAGAACGACGAGTGGCGTCGGAGTGCCCGGCACGTAACTCACCGGCACGCGCTCGGCGAAGGGCCGCGCGATGATCAGCGGATCAGTTCCAGCGTCGGGAGTGCCTGCATCGATTCCGGCATCTGCGACGCCTGCGTCGGTGCCAGCGTCAACGCTCGCATCGGCTGAGCCACCGCCGCCGCCAGTGGCGCCTCCACCAGTGCCGCCACCAGCGGTGCCTCCACCCGTGTTCACGATCGAGCCGGCGTCGTTGCCCACCGGATTCACACCGGGGCACGCGAAGAAGAACGGAACGACCAACCAGAGGGCTCGCTTCATGGCGGAGCGCATAGCGCAGTCCCACAACGCACGCGAACGGCCTCAGTGCAGTTCTCAGCGAACGATCTGTCCGAGTGGCCCCTTCGGATCGATCCACTTCCGAAGCTCCGCGCGCGAGAACGTCAGCGGCCACGCCATCGGCTCGAGCGCATGAATCGATCCGCGCCCGCTCCAGATCGTCAGCGACTCAACGTCACCAGCGAACTCCGCGTCATCGAGCATCGCCTCGCTGCAATGCGTCGGCAGAAATCCATACATCCGCAGCACGTCGAGCTCAGCGCCCTCCGAGATCCACTCGTCTTCCTTCTCACGCGAGAGCTGCGAGATGCGCAGCGAGCACTCCGCGAGAAACGC
Organism: Archangium sp.; assembly: GCA_016792935.1. Classification (GTDB taxonomy): domain Bacteria; phylum Myxococcota; class Myxococcia; order Myxococcales; family Myxococcaceae; genus Archangium_A. The sequence goes on from JAEUJS010000046.1 coordinate 3,878, forward strand.
ATCGCGCCGCGGAGCGAAGATCGCCTGCGACATCGACCACTCCTCACCGGTGACGACGTTGATCCGCGCGTGCGAACAATCACTCCACGGGTAGCTGCCCATCACGTCGTTGCAGATCCGCACATCGAGAAACGGATGCCGGTTGATCACCACGTCGATCGATCGCCCGGTGTCCCCTTGCCAACTCCCATCGGCGAGCGTGTGCTGCACTTCCTCGAGGTCGGGCAGGGTGGCGAGCTTCGCGTTCAGCTTCTCGAGCGCCTCCGTCACGCGCCCATCGGGGAGCCGAAGCACTGCGGTGGTGAACGAGCGCTCCTGCTCCTCGGAGCTGAACACCACCGTCTGCATCGTCACCTGCACCGCATCCCCGCGATGAGGCACGACTTCAGTCACTTCCACGGTGCGGCTGACGGGCCACACGCCCGCATCCGGAACCTGCGAGACCGTCAGAGAGATGAGTGTCGCCAGCCACATGACACTCAAAGGAGAGCAGGGCTTGTGCCATGAAGCGGCGCATGATCTCCGCGAATCCCCGTGCACCGATCGCCGTCAACGAGCCCATCAAGCAGTACGCGCCCGGCTCTCCCGAGCGCGCAGACCTGAAGGACGCGCTGACGAAGGTCGGCTCGGAACGAGTCGAGATCCCGGTTGTCATTGGCGGAAAGATGATCCGCACCGGCAAGACCTTCGACGTGCGCTCCCCGTTCGATCACCACAAGGTGCTCGCGACGGTGCACGCCGCGGGACCCGCCGAGGTCGAGCAGGCGATCAAGTCGGGCATGGAGGCGAAGAAGGAATGGAGCGCGCTCCCGGTGAGCGAACGTTGCGCGGTGATGTTGAAGGCCGCCGAGCTCCTCGCGACGAAGTACCGCGCGACGATCAACGCCACCACCATGTGGGGCCAGGGCAAGACCGCGTACCAGGCTGAG
>JAEUJS010000105.1 GCA_016792935.1 Archangium sp.
TGACGCTCGACGAAAAGGGCGGCAAGTTCACGCAGGGCTTCAAGGTCTACGGCGTCGAGTCGTGGCTGCCGTTGCCCGGCGAGACGAAACGCTGGCCGCAGAACGTGATGGTCGATGGCAAACCCGCCGTCGTCGTCAGCGACGCGAGCGCGCGCCCCACCGTGCTGCTCACCGCGGGAGAACACACCGTCACCGGCGACTTCCTCTGGGACTCGCTCCCTGAAGCGCTCACCATTCCGCCCGACACCGGTCTCGTCGCGCTGACCGTGAAGGGCACCGCGGTGCTCTTGCCGAACCGCGACTCGGAAGGCCGCGTGTTCTTGCAGCGCGAGTCGACGCAAGAAGAGACCGACCGCGTCGACCTCGACGTGCACCGCCTCGTCACCGACGAAATTCCGCTCACGCTCGTGACGCAGCTCACGCTGAAAGTGTCGGGCCGCTCGCGCGAAGTGGAGTTCGGCAAAGCGCTCCCCGATGGCTTCGTGCCGATGGTGCTCGTCAGCGGTCTGCCGATGCGCGTCGAGAGCGACGGACATCTGCGCATTCAAGTGCGGCCCGGCACGTGGACGATTCAGCTCACCGCGCGCAGTGAAGGGCCCATCGCCGAGCTCGGCCGTCCCGACCCGAAGGGCACGTGGCTCGACGGAGACGAAGTGTGGGTCTTCGACGCGCGACCCTCGCTGCGACAGGTGCTGGTCGAAGGCGTGAACGCGGTGGACCCCACGCAGACCACGCTCCCCAACGGTTGGCGCTCGTTCCCCTCGTACGCGATGGGAGCGAAGGACGTCATGAAGCTCACCGAACGGCGACGCGGCGACAGCGACCCCGCGCCCGACGTGCTCAACCTCTCGCGCACGCTGTGGCTCGACTTCGACGGTCAGGGTTTCACGGCGAGCGACCGCGTCGGAGGACAGCTCCACCGCTCGTGGCGTCTCGACGTGCAGCCCGGCACCGAGCTCGGCCGCGTCGTGACGACCGGCGCTGATCAATCCATCACGCGGCTCGATGCTCAGGGCAAGGCCGGCGTCGAGCTCCGCCAGGGAGCGCTCGCCCTCGAGGCCGACTCGCGCCTCACCGGAGACATCTCGAACATCTCCGCCGTCTCGTGGAACGCGAACTTCGCCTCGGTGAACACCACGCTCCAATTGCCTCCGGGCTGGCGGCTGATCAGCGCGAGCGGCGCCGACTCCGTGCCCGGCACGTGGATCGACTCGTGGACGCTGTTCGATCTCTTCCTGGTGCTGATCATCGCGGTCGCCATCGCGCGCCTCTTCGGTCTGCCGTGGGGCGTGCTCGCCGCCATCTCGCTCTCGCTCGCGTGGCAGGAGAAGGACGTGCCGCAGTTCGCGTGGCTGGTGGTGCTGGTGCTCGAAGGACTCTTCCGCGTGCTCCCGCTCGGCGGCTTCAAGAGCTTCCTCAAGCTCTCACGCTTCGCCGCGTGGGCCGGCCTCGTCATCATCAGCGTGATGTTCGCGGTGCAGCACGTGCGTCAGGGCATGTACCCCGCGCTCGCGAAGGAACGGCAGCTCGGCGGCGTGAAGTCGTACAGCGACTACAACTTCGAGAACATGTCGCAGTACGCGCGCAACGAAGCGGGCGAGCTCAACCTCGATCGCGCCGGCTCGGAGGGTTGGGACGGCATTCCCCAGGGCGCGTTCAAGCTCGACGTGCAGAAGGAGGCGAAGCAGGACGAAGACAGCCGCCAGCAGTTCGCCCAGAACAAGACCAACAGCGGCAAGAAGCGCTCCCTCAACGCGCGCGACTACGACAAGAACGCGACGGTGCAGACCGGCCCCGGCCTCCCCCGATGGGACTGGACGCCGCTCGCCATCAACTTCTCCGGCCCCGTCTCGCAGGACCAGCGGCTCTCGTTCTTCTTCCTCGGCCCCACCGCGAATCTGATTCTCGCGTTCCTGCGCGTGGCGCTGCTCGGCCTGCTCCTGCTCGTGGTGCTCGGTCTGCCCGGCAACTTCTGGCCCGGCGCGTTCAAGAAGATGGTGAAGACCGCGGCCACCACCGGAGCTGCTGCGTTGTTGCTCGCGCTCTGCTTCGCCGCGCTCCCCGCGCGCGCGCAGGCGAATGAAGACGTCGAGACGCCCGACACGCAGGTGCTCGAACAACTGCGCTCGCGGCTCCTCGAGAAGCCCGAGTGCTCACCGTCGTGTGCGTCGGCTCCGCGCCTGCAACTCGAAGCGAGCGCCAAGACGCTGCGCATTCGCCTCGAGGTGTTGTCCGGCGCAGAGACCGCCGTTCCGCTCCCCGGCAGCGCCGCGCAGTGGGTGCCGGAGACGGTGCTGCTCGACGGCAAGCCGACCTCAGGTCTGCGCCGTCAGCCCGATGGCTCGTTGTGGCTCGCGGTGAGTGCGGGTGCACATCAGGTGCAGCTCGAAGGTGCGCTGCCTCCGCGTGACACGGTGCAGATTGCGCTGCCGCTCCGCGCGTACCGCGTCGAAGCGAAGTTGGATGGCTGGACGCTCGACGGTCTCCACGAAGACGGAGTCGCCGACGACAACCTCCAACTCACGCGCAAGGCGACCAACGAGAAGGGCCAGGCGGCCGCGCTGCAGGTCGGCACGTTGCCTTCGTTCGTTCGCGTCGAGCGCACGCTCGTCCTCGGGCTCCAGTGGGAAGTCGAGACGACGGTGGTGCGCCTCACGCCGACGGGAACCGCGGTGGTGCTCGAAGTTCCGCTCCTCGCTGGAGAGTCCGTCACGTCGAGCGAAATTCGCGTCCAGGCCGGCAAGACCGGAAAGGTCGCGCTGGTGAACATGCCCGCATCCGAGACGACGGTGACGTGGAGCTCGCTGCTCGAATCGAAGTCACCGCTCGCGCTCACCGCTCCGACGAACTTGCCGTGGGTGGAAGTGTGGCGACTCGATGTCTCTCCGGTGTGGCACGTCGCTTTGAGCGGAATTCCCGTGGTGCATCAGCAAGACGCGAGCGGCGCGCGGTTGCCCGAGTGGCACCCGTGGCCCGGAGAAGCCGTCACCATCGACGTCACCCGCCCCGAAGCGCTCGGCGGTCAGACGCTCACGATCGATCAATCCCAGCTCTCGGTGAATCCCGGCGCGCGCGCGACGAGCGTCACCTTCACCGCGAACTTCCGCAGCTCGCGTGGTGGCCTGCACCCGTTTCAACTCCCCGAAGGCGCCGAACTGCAGGGCGTCACCATCAACGGCGCGCAGCAACCGATTCGTCAGGAAGGCCGCACCGTCTCGATTCCGCTCGTGCCCGGCTCGCAGTCGGTCGTGCTGACGTGGCAGGACAAGTCGGCGATGGGCTTCTCGTGGCAGACGCCGCAGCTCGACGTCGGCACGCCCACGGTGAACGCGGACCTCGAAGTGAACGTGCCGCGCGACAGCCGCTGGGTGCTCTTCGTGCGCGGCCCCGGCATCGGCCCCGCGGTGTTGTTCTGGAGCTTCCTGCTCGTCTTGCTCGTGGTGTCGGTGGCGCTGGCGCGCATGGGCACCACGCCGCTCAGCACCGTGAAGTGGGTGCTGCTCGCGCTCGGCTTGTCGCAGGTCCCGATTCCCGCCATCGCGTTCGTGTTCGGCTGGCTGCTCTTCCTCGGCTGGCGAGAGAAGTCCGACAACCTCGGCGTGGCGTGGTTCAACTTGCGACAGCTCGCCATCGTCGGAGTCACCGGCGTCGCGCTCATCATCCTCGGCGTGTCGGTCTACGAAGGGCTGCTCGGTCAGCCCGAGATGCAGGTGCACGGCAACGGCTCGTCGGCGTCGCTGCTGCGCTGGTTCCAGGACCGCACCACGGCGAACTTCCCGACGGCGACCGTCATCTCGGTGCCGATGCTCGTGTACCGCGGCGCGATGCTCGCCTGGAGTTTGTGGATGGCGCTCTCGCTGCTGAGCTGGCTCAAGTGGGGCTGGAAGGCGTTCTCCACTGGTGGGTTGTGGAAGGCGTCACCCAGGCCGCCGCCTCCGCCGATGAAGCCGCCGCCGGCGCCGCCGAGCATTCCGCCGGTCGCTCCCGCAACCTGACGAGGGCGACTTCCCGCCGAGCAGGGCCAGCAATAATAAGGAGTGCATGCGGGCGGGTGCGCGCAGGTGGGTGTTCGGCATGTCGTTCGCGCTCGTCGCGTGTTCGAGCACGTTCGAGCTGCCGGCATCGCTCGACCTCGGCGCTGCAGAGCTCGGCGTCGAGCGTACGTTCTCCTTCACCGTTCGAAATTCGTCGCAGGTCGATGACGTGCTCGCGCTCGGCACCTCCGGCGAGTTCCGCGTCGAGCCGAGCACGCTGGAGCTGAAGGCCGGAGCCGAAGCCGACGTGTCGGTCTCCTTCACGCCCAGCGAGCTCGGTCCGCGAGAAGGAACTCTCGGCATCAGCGCCCGCCACGCGAGCGCGCGCGAAGTGCGCCTCACCGGTCGCGGCATCGGTCCCGCAATCGACGTCTCACCGAGCATGGACTTGCCGATGCTGGCGCTCGTCTCCGGCCAGACCGTGGGCGAGTCACGCGGCGTGCTGCGCGTGCGCAACGTCGGCACGCAGGGCACGCTCCTGAATCTCGAGCTGCCGGAGCCAAGCACTCCCGAGCTGTGTGTCGGCGACTTCATCGGCGACGTGTGCGTGCCGTGGATTCCGTCTTCCATCGGCGCCGGAGAGTTCGTCGAACTGCCGCTCACGCTGCGCGTGCAAGACGACACACCGCGCTCGTGGCTGGTGACGCTCCGCTCGAACGACGCGCGCGGGGTGGTGCGCACCGTGACCGTCGGCGCATCGCTCGCGCGCGTGGCGCCCTGTCAGTTCTCGACTGCTCCGGAGCTGACGTTGTCGCAGGGCGTGGGCCTGGTCTTCATCACGCACACCGGGAGCGAGCGATGTCTCGTGCGCTCGATGGAGCTGACGACCACGCCGAGCGACGTGGTGCGCTTCACCGACGCGCTCTCGATGCCGCGCATCGTGCACCCGGGTGAATCCATCCACCGCGGCCTGGGCATCGTGTCGCTCGCGCAGTTCATCGAAGGCACGTTGACGGTGCGCGCCGCGGGTACGCCTCCGCTCGAGATTCGGTTGCGGCCGGCCGATGGAGCGAATCCGTGCATCGTCGTCACGCCCTCGACGCTCGACTTCGGAACGCTGCGGCAGACGTGCAACAGCGTCACGCGCTTCGTGGGCGTCTACAACGTGTGCCCGAGGCCGATTCAGCTCGCGCAGGTGCGCAACCCGAGCGACGAGTTCTTCGTCATCTCCGCCGACGTCAATCGCGACATCGTGCGCGGAGGTCCTCCGGCCTTCATCGGCGTTCGCTTCAGGCCCAGTGGGCTCGGTGTGCGTACCGGTTTCCTCGAGCTCACGACGTTGCCGTACGCGACTCGCGTCGTGGCGATGCAGGGCATCGGCGATGGGCCCGCGTTCCACACCAACACGTTTCGGCAAGACGCGCTCCCACGCGTAGACATGGCGTTCATCGTCGACACCTCACCCTCGTTCGCGGCGCAGCGCGGCGCGGTGCGCACGCAAGTCGAGACCATCCTCTCGAGCGCGGGCGGGTCGTGCGCGGACGTGAAGGTGGCGTTCGCTCCGGCTGAGGGGGCCGGGCCGGTGGCGTACGCGACGAACGATGCGGGCAGCGTGTGGACGTCGACTTTGGAGCCTGACTTCATCGCGCGCTCGCTGTCGGCCTTCGATGCGTTGCCCGCGAGTTCCGAGACCGAGTCGTGCATTGGTGTCGCGGAGCGACTGCGTGGTGCGCGCAACGATGTTCTCTTCTCGGGGTTCTGCATCAGCGACGCGCTCGAGCAGACGCCGGATGCGGGTGGAGCGTTGGCTGGGCTTCGCGCGCAGGTCTCGCAGCTGCAGTGGAACGTGGCGACCGGGCTGCCGGCGTCGAGCTGCGCGGTGGAGTCGCGTGATGATGATCAACTCCACCGCTCGCTGACGGCCTCGGTGGGCGGGTCCACCACCGACCTCTGCCGGCCCAACTGGGCGTTCGACTTCGTGTCGCTCAGCCCGCGCGAGTGTGGACCGCGCACGTCGTTCTTCCTCACCTCAACCGCGGTACCGCCCATCGAGGTGCGCGTCGATGGGCAGCTCGTCTCATCGGGGTGGACGTACGAGCCCGCGAACGCCGCCGTCGTGTTCGAGCCCCACGCTGCGCCGCCGCCGGGCTCCACGCTCGACATCACCTACGCGACCAGCTGCACGCCGTAGTCGAGAGTGCCGACTGCTCAGCGGCTGAGCAGACGAAGCGACCGGAACTGCTGCCCGACCCACAACGCGCTCGGCGGGCGCTTCGTCGGGTCCTTCTCGAGCATGTTGAGAATCAAGCGCTCGAGCAGCTCAGGCATCGCCGGGTTGTGACTCCGCGGAGGCGCCGGCGTCTCGCTCGCCTGCGCCACCAGCACGCGCGTCAGCTCGGGGAAATCGAACGGCAGCACTCCGGTGAACAGCTGATACGCCGTGACGCCGAGCGCGTAGAGGTCAGTCGCGTAGGTGACGTCGGAGAAGTTGTTGATCTGCTCCGGCGACATGTACTCGGGCGTGCCGCCAATCATCCCGCTCATCGTCACGCCCTGCACCGAGCGTTTGCGCGCGATGCCGAAGTCCATCAGCTTCACGTTGCCGCTGGTCGTCACGAAGATGTTCTGCGGCTTCACGTCGCGGTGCACCACGTCGCGCTCGTGCGCGGCCTGCAAACCCAGACAGGCCTGCTCGAGCCACGCGAGCCCTTCGCGCAGCGGCAACGGCCCGCGCGCCTCTTCCAGCTTTCGCGCGAGATCGGCGCCTTCGAGCAGTTCCATGGTGAGGAACCGCCACGGCCCCGCGCTGCCGAGGTCGAACAGCCGCGTGATGTTGGGGTGCGAGAGCGCGCGGGAGAGCGACAGCTCGAGCTTGAAGCGCGCGATGAGGGTCTCGGCTTCGCGCTCCGTCGCGGGGTGGAACACCTTCACGGCGACGTGTTCGTTGAGCTCGAGGTCCATCGCGCGGAAGACCGACGCCGAGCCGCCTTCGCCGAGCACCGCTTCGAGCTGGTAGCGCTCTCCCAACTTCGAGCCGACGGTGGGCATCGGCGCCTGCGCGCTGGCGGGAGGAGGCCGCGTGGGAATGCGCTTCTGGCTCTGCACTTCCTTGAGCGCGAACTCGTTGGTGTCGAAGCTGTGCTCGCGCGTGCCGGTGACGCGGTCGGAGAACGGCTCGAAGTTCATCGCCGAGTTGCCGCTCGGGTCGAAGAGCTGACCGTGCCACGCGGGAGCGTTCTCCTCGGGGTCGAAGCCCTGGTACTGCTTGCTCGTCGCGCGACGAATGCCGGCGCCGGTCGCGAAGAGGGGAACGATTTTGAGCCGCGTCGCGAAGCGCAGCCGGTCGACCAGCGCCACGTCGCGCGGGTCTTCCATCGCCACGTGCAGCGCGCGGTCGGCAATCTTGATGGGCACCACGCGCCAGCTGCGCGCCTGTTCCTCGGGGAGCGACTTCACCGCCTCCGCGCTCAGCGACGACATCAACTCGGCGTCGACGATGTACGGAATGCCGGCCTGCTCCGAGAGCACCTTGAGCACGTCTTCGTCTTTGACGAGCCCCGCGGCGACCACGGCCTCGGCGAGCGCCGCTTCGTTCTTCGCGAGCTCAGGCTGTTCACGCGTGAGGCGCTCGAGGTGCGAGAGGTTGAGCAGGCCCTTCTCGACCAGCAACGAGCCCAGCCGGCGGCGAAGCGCGCGAGACAGACCCGACACCGACGAGCGCACGCCGGAGCCCGAAGACACCCTCGCCGCGCTCGACGGCGACGACGCGAACGCCCCCGACTGCGTGGAATTGAAGCCCGCCGAGTCCGCTCCGTGTGCAGGTGTGGCGGCGGGCCCTTTGGCGAGGAGCGCGGCGAGGCGTTCCTTCGCGTCGTCGTCGGCGGGGAACGCGGTGAGCACCGTGCGGAAGATGGAGCTCGCCAGCCGGTCCTTCCCGTTCTCGGCGAACGATTCCGCGATGGCCTTCATCGCTTCGGCTTCGACGGGCGCCGCCGGAGCGTGACCGATGAACGGCATCAACCACGTGGACAGCGAATCGAGCGGAGTGTCGATCAGCCCAGCGACGCGAACGGCGTGCACCACGGCCTGGCGGTAGCGCTGATTGGTCGCGGGGATTTTTCCGAGCGCCGAGAGACATTCCTGCAACGCGCCACCACGCTGAAAACAGACGGCTGCGTCCCAGAAGCGCGCGGCCTCGAGGCAGTAGTTGGCGGCTTCGACGTGACGGTTGAGCGCCATCGCGACGCGCACGGCTCCGTCCCAGTCGCGTTGACCGGCGAAGGCCTTCAGGGCCTCGTCCAGCTTGCCTTGCGATTCGAGTCGCGCGCCGTCACTCATTCCCGCTCGGAACCCCCGCTTCGTGCTCGGAGAAAAGTACGGATCTTCGCGGGGGTCGAGATCGAGTTGACTGTTCCACCACCCGTTTAACTTTCGCCTCAGGTCAGATCTTGACGGCGTGGATTCGCTGACGCGCGCTTGCGATGGAAAGTTGAGCAGGCGCCGTCGCACACCTGCGCACGCTGGGCTTCGATTTCAGCAAGCCGCTGCGTGCTGCTCGGTGCGACGAACAGCGTCACGCTCGCGGTGTACGACACCACGAAGCGTGAGGCGCAGTTTGAGATTCGATGGAGCGAGTAAGGATGGTCGTGCTGATCAGAAACTGCTGATCAGAAGCCGAACCAGCTCGCGACCTTCTTCGCGGTGTTCTTCGCGACATCGGCCGCTCCGCTGACCACGCTCTTCGCCGTGTCCGCCGCGCGACGCGCGACGTTGGTGGCCGCAGCCGCCGCGTCGTCGAGTCCGAGGCGTCCATCGCCGTTCACGTCGCCCGCGCGAACCGCCGCACGACCGAGGCCCTGCGCAGCGCGAGACACCGCCGCGGCCGCATCGCCGAGGTTGACCCGACCATCACCGTTCACGTCAGCCGCGCGCGAGACGGTCTCCGCCACGCCCGCGAGCTTCTTGCCCGCCGCGATGACGTCACCGAAGCCGAGCTCACCGTCACCGTCGACGTCGGCGAGGCCCTTCGCCGCTTCGCCAATCTGCGCGACGTCGATCTCGACCTGCAGACCCGCTCCGGCGCCGAGGCCGAGGGCCGCGCCCGCCGAGCCGCCAATCTTCAGCTTGCCGTCCTGGTAACCGATGATGCCCGTGGCGCGCGCTTCCGCTCCAGCGCTCGCGTAGGCCGAGCCCGTCACGCTGAAGGGACCGGCGCTGAGCTTGATTTCACCTTCCACCTTCGCGACCGCCGACACACCCGCGGTGCCTTCCGCGATGGCCGTCGGAGGATCGCGGGTGATCTGCACGTGGCCCGTGGCTTCAGCAGCGACTTCCGCGGTGGCCTTCACGCGACCGTCGGCTGCGGCGTTGAACTCCACTCCACCGATGGTGACGCTCTGGGTCTGCGCGTGGCCGGTCGCTTCGACTTCGACCTTCGCTCCGGCGCGAATCGTCGCGGTGGCGTCGAGGCCGTTGGCGTCGATCTTCCCCTGCGCGTCGATGCTGGCCTTCGCCTCAGCCAACGCAGTGGCGTGGTAGCTCGCCTCGCCGTACTTGCCCGACACGTGGTCGCCCGCTTCGGCGTAGATGCCCGCGACGGCTTCACGGTTGAAGTTGCCGTGGATGCCCTTCTCGTCGACGGTGAGCGACTGACCGCCCGAGATGCCGACGCGCGTACCGACCTTCGCGATGTCGTTCTGGAAGAGCGTGTTCTCGCTCATGCGCTGCGGGTCGACCTGCGAAGACCACGTCTGCTCGAGGCCGAGCGCCTTGAAAATCTTCCCGATCCACGGCGTGATTTTGTCGGCCTTGTCGGTGATGGGCTTCGAGTCGAACTCCGTCTCCTTCATGAACGAGCGCTCGATGGACTTGTTGCTCTTCCAGTCCATGCCGTCGTTCAACGTGAAGACGCCGCCTTCGTAGGTCGTGCTCGAGCGCGTGGTGAGGTCGGTGCCGCTCGCGTCCTTCGCGTTGCGGGTGACGGTGGTCTTGCCCTCGTTGCTCGTCGTGACGCGCGTGACGTCGCTCGACTTCGCCGCGTTGCCACGTGAGTCGAAGGAAGAAGTCGTATTGCGCGTGGTGACGGTGGCTCCGCGCTCGCGCGTGGTGCTGCGCTCGGTGGCGGTCTTGTCGATGCCGAACACGTCTTTGGTCTGCAGACGCACGTTCGAATCACCGCGCGGGTTGATGGACTGGTGACGCGCTTCCTGCGAGCGGCGGCCGAGCATGTCGCTGCGGTCCACGAAGCTCGAATCGGCCTGACCACCCTTTGCGGTCGTCGAGGTGCGGCGGTACTCGCTCGACTTCTCCAGCAGCTTGCCCTCGCGCGTCGTCAACTCTTTGGTCGTCCGCGCGGTCTCCCGGCGCTTGGTGACCGAGCCGTCGTCGTTCTTCACGGTTTCGGCGGTCTTCTGCTTCTTGAACGCCTCAACCTCTTTGGGGGCCTGCAAGCTCTTGGATTGTTTGGTGATCTTGGTCATTGAAGTGATCCTCTGATCAGTTTTCGGCCAGCACGGGTGCGATGTTGTGCGTTTGAATGTGAAGACTTTGAGCACCGCGATCAGCCAGGACCTTCGTATCCGCTCTGAGGGAAAGGTCGAGGTCGTCGAGGGTGCGCTCGCGCGCTTCGAACAGGTCGTGAAGTCGTTGGAAGCGGACGACCCTCCGCAAACACTGCCGGTGCTGACGGCTGACGAGCGCGACGCCATCGACGAAATCGAGCGCCTCGAGCCGGGCGCAGAATTGCTCACGGCGATGCGCAAGGCACAGCGGGCGCTGGCCGATGCGGCCCAGCTGTGGGCGGAAAGGCACGGGCTGCAGAGCATCGAGGGGCACCTGCCGCTCGAGTTTCACGAGCGACGTTGGTTCTTCGGGGAACCGCACATCGTTCGGATGTGGCTCGGAATCGGTGTCGGAATCGCTGGAGCAGCAGCCGCTGGAATCGCCGCATTCGCCGGAGCGAAAGACGCCGCGACCCTCTTCATCAGCGGTGCATCGGTGATTCCGTTCGTCGCGGCGCTCTTTCCAACGAGGCGCGAGGTCCTGGTGACGCCGAGCGCGTTGATCATCGATCGCGTTGTGATTCCGTTCACCGACGTGGTGGACATCTCCGGACGCTCGGGCTTCGGCGTCGTCGTGGAAATCAAACGCAGAGAGCGCACCACGCGACTGACGATGGGTCAGGACCTCTTCAACAAGCTGCGCTGGGCGTTCGAGGCGTGGCGCGATGCACAGAAGCAACGTGACGCGACTACGGATGCCGCCCCTCCGGCTCCGACGAGCTGAGCTGGCACGAACAGCGCTCGGGAAACTTGCCCTCGACCTGCGTCCAGCCGCGTTGCTCGCCGCTGGGAGTCGGCGCCGGGTCTCGACCGATTTCTCGCGGAGATGAAGTAGCTGCTTGAATGCGGAGCGTTGAGCACCGCCATCAGCCACGACGTTCGCATCCGTGCCGAGGGCAAGGTCGAGGTCATCGAGCGAGCGGTGGCTCGCTTCGAGAACGCAGTGCGGTCGTTGCAAGCAGACGATCCGCAACAGGCGTTGCCGGTGTTGAGCACCGAAGAGCGGGACGCCATCGCGGAAATCGAACGTCTCGACCCGGGCGCCGAATTGCTCGCGACCCTGCGCAACGCACAACGCGGAGTCGCGACAGCAGCCCAGGCGTGGGCGCATCGCCACGGACTGAAGAACGCTGAAGGCCACCTGCCGCTCAGGGTGAAGGAGCGCCATTGGTCCCGGGCAGAGCACGGCATTCGACTCTTCGGCGCCGGCACCATGCTCGTGGTGGGAATCGCCGCCACCGCCGCCTCACACGCGCTCGGTGGCCTGGTCGGGGTGAGCGCGTTCTACTTCGCCGTGACGCTGCTGGCCGCGATGGCCCTCATCGTCTTTCCGCGGAAGCGGCAGGTGGTGATTACGCCGAGCGCATTGATCATCGGCGGCGTCGCGATTTCGTTCGAGAAGATCATCTTCATCGAAGAGCGTGCGCGGTTCGCCGACACGTCGGAGCTGAACATCGTGCACGAACGCACGACGACGAAGCTCACGGTGCGTCCTGAGGTGACCGACGAGCTGCAACGCACGATTCGCGAATGGCGAAAGCAACACGACGGTGCATCGCCGCCGTGAGCCAGGAAGCTCAGCGCGACGCGGTCTGACCGCCCTGCTGCACGACGAGCTTGCGGCTGAACGCCTGGTCGACCTTCATCAACCACGCGCGGAACTCGGGGTACTCCTTCGCGGTGATGCGCGCGCGCGACATCGTGATGCGACCGGTGACGCGGAGCTTGCCGTCCTTCTTCTCCACGGCGATGCGCAGCACACCGAACGGAGATTCTTCGACGACCTCCGGAGGCAGCTCAGGCACCGTCCAGTTCGACGGCAGCGCGTAGTTCATCGTCAGCTCGTGCACGAGCACGCCGCTCATCAACAAGTCCTGCTTCCGCTCGGACAACGGCGCGATGGCTTGCGTGAAGGTGCGGCTCGCTCCGAAGGGGAAGAAGCGCAACAGCCCCGGGCCAACCTCCGCGTAGCGCGGCATGGTGATGCCGAACTTGAGCGAAATCGGCGACTCGAGGTCTTTCGTGTCGCTGACGGTGAGCTCGGTGGCGGTGAGACCCGGGTAGCTCTGCGCCCACTGCTGCTCGAACGTCGCGGTGCGCGTCGCGGGCGTCTGGTACTGCCGCCGCAATTCCGGAGCACCCTGCCCCTTCACCACCATCGCTCCCTTCGCGCTCGCGCTGCCGTCGGGCTTGAGCGTCACATCGAGCGAGAGGCTGGTGAGATTTTCTTCGGGCTGCGCTTCGGGCGTCGTGAGGAATTTGCTCACGCCATCGGGCTCGACGACGAGCACGTTCGCCACGCGGTCGGATGAAGCGAGCTCTTTGCTGCCGTGAAATTCAGCGGTGCCGTCGAGGTAGAGGTCCAACTTCGGCACGTACGCGATGGCGTGGTTGAACGCCGCGAGCGACGCCACTTCCGGAGCGAGCGTGCCGAGGTGTCTCATGCGTAAGAGAACCAGCCGCGAATCGACGCCGGCCACCTTCAACATCGCGTGGATGAGCGAGGCCTTGTCCTTACAGTCGCCGAACTTGCGCGCGAGGATGCGGTCGACGCGGTACGGCTTGTAACCGTGGATGCCGAACTCCAGCGCGACGTAGCGCGTGTGGGTGACGACGAATCCATACAGCGCGGCGACCACCTTCGCGGTGTCGTTGCGATCGACTCCTTTGAGCGCACCTTCCACCGCGCGCTTGAGCTCTTCGTTGGGCACCAGCTGCTCGCGCACGAGGCCCCAGTAGTAGCGGCCGACCTGTTCCCAGTTCTGGTACGTCGAGACGTGAAGAGGCGTCGCGACCTCCGACCAGCCCGGCATGCTCGGCTCGGGAATCACCTTCGCCACGTTCTTCGCCTCGAAGCGGTACAGCGTGTGGTCGCCGTCGGTCGTGCTCGACGCGCTCACCCACTTCGGCAGCTGCTGCGCGTTCCACGCGAGCGGCCGCGACTTCGGCATGTCGACCACGTAGCGGTAGTGCAGCTTGGTTGACGTGCCCTGGATGGAATCGACGTCGCCCCAGTAATCGCTGAGCAGGTTGTCCATCGAGGTGTCTTCGATGCGCCACTGCACCTCGAGCACGTCACCCGGAGCGAGCGCCGGGAAGCTCAACACCCGCGCGCGCGCGTCGTAATACATGCCGGTCCACGGCTCGTTGATGTTGCGCTCTTCGTCTCCGAAGGAATCGACCACGCTGCCGTCGGGCTTCGTGACGCGCGCCTTGAGCACGCGCACTTCCTGACGGTCGGGAGACCACGTGATGGGAATCGCGCGCCAGCTGTCGACTCCGCGCTGCGTGAGCACCTTCACCACGGCTTGCGAGAAGCGGCTGGAAAGTCCGCTCGGCTGCACGCGCACGTGCGTGACCTCGGCGAGAATCAGCGCGTCATCCGTCGTCGCCGGCTGGGTCTTCGCTTCGTCGAGCAATCCCGCGAGCGCGAACGCCTCAGGAGTCGTGCTCGCGGTGTCGTCGCCCCGCAGCGTGCGCAGCATCTCTTTGAGCGCCGGATTTTGTGGACGGAGCGCGAGAGACTTCTGCAGCGCGGTGATGGCGTCTTGCTTGCGGTCGGCGTGGAGCAACGCCTTGCCTTCGCGCTCGTAGACCTCGGGCTCATCAGGAGCCGCACGCCGCGCCTGCTCGAACAACGCGCGGCCCTCTTCGACTCTTCCGTTCGCGGAGAGCAGCTCAGCGAGCCGCAACATCGAGCTCTGGTCGAACGGATCGAGCGAGAGCACCTTGCGGTACTGGTCCACCGCTTCATCTACCTTGCCAAGGTCAGCGAGCAACGCGGCGAGGCCACGACGCGTGTTGGTGTCGTCATGACGGAGCGCGATGACGGTGCGCGCGCGCTCGACGGCTTCCTGGAGTCGGTCGGCGCGACGGCTCGCCGCCACGGCCTCACGCGCGACCGCAGGAATCACGTGCAGCTTCGCGAACGCATCTTCAGCGGCGCGCCAGGCGGCGGTCTTCTGGCCGAGGGCTTCGAGTGCGCGCACTTTCAACACATGCGCCGGAGCGAAGAGCGGGAACGCCTCGAGCAACGCGTTCGCCTGCTCCAGCGCGAGCTCGGGATGTTCGCGAGAGAGCTCGTGTTGTCCGAGCGCGAGGCGCGCGAAGGGGTGTTTCGCATGCAACGACAGCGCGAGCTGCAGGTAGCGGCGGCGGTCGTTGATGTCTTCGGTGGCGAGCGCGGCGGCGAGCACCTGCAGCTCGACGTCGGTCGGAGCGAGCAAAGCAGCGCGTTCAGATTCCGCGGACGGAACGTGCTCGCTGTCGGGGTACGCGCGCGTCCACGAGAGAATCGTCGCGAAGTCACCGCGCATCGCGGCGTCGTTCGGCGTGGCCTTCAACTTCTTCTCCATCAACTCGGTGAGCGTGGGCTGCAACACGGGCTGCGGCGCGGCGCCCTTCTCGAGCGGCGGCACGGCTTCCGGGAGCGCGACCGTGATGACGCCCTTCTGGCCTTCGACCTTCTCCGCGCGCGCGTAGAAGCCAAACGGCCCGGTGAGCTGACAGACCTTCACCAGCACGCGGTTCATGCCCTTGCGCAGGTTCACCTGCACCTGGTGTTGATCCATCCGCGCGAGGTTGTAGCGGTCGCTGCTGAGCGCTTTGACACCGTTCACCCACACGCGGACGCCGCCGCTCGCTCCAAAGGACAGGACCGCCTTCGTCTCGACGTCGGCGTTGAGCCAGGTGACCGCGTAGCCGACCGCTTCACTGCTCGGCTTGAGCGCGAGCGAGAGGTCGACGAAGCCATCGACGGTCTTCGCGTGTGGTTTGCGCCAACCCACTTCGCGCGTCTTGCTCGGGTAGGTCGCCTTCAGGTCGAGCGCGTTCTCGGGGCCGAAGTCGGTGTCGCAGCCGCCTTTGCCTTCGTTGTCGAACGAGCCGACGACGTGGAAGTCCTGGATGAAGCCGAGCTCGGTGATGAGCTCCTGCGATTTCACGGTGCGGCCGCGGGCGCGCTCGAGGTCGGCCATGAAGAGCTTGGCCAGCGCGCGCACGTGCGGCTCGGTGTTGCGACGGTAGATGAGCGCGACGTACGGCTCGGCGAGCAGGTTGAGGTCGTCGACGTCATCGAGCAACGCGTGCAGTCGCATCAGCGCCGCGGCGCCGCGCACGTCGTTGCCTTGCTTGAGCGCTTCCTTCGCGAGGGCGTCAGCGCGGTCGGTGATGGGAGAGTCGAGACGAGTCAGCAGCAGCGCGGTGAGCGCGACGGAAGAGAGCAGCATCGGCGCGCACCATACTGATCAGGGAGCGAAGCAGCGAACCGTCAAATCTCCGCTCGGCGAAGCCGCACACTGGCAGCCACCGGTGAGCGGAATGCACGAACACATGGGCGACGTGCCACAGCCCATCGGGAGCGGCTTGCACAGATGTTGTCCCGGCGACCCGAACGCGCCGCCGGTCGTCGACTCGCAGTACGTGGTGGCCTTCGGACAGAAGCGCCAGCCGCAGGCGAACATTCCGTTGGGCGGAGTGCAGCCACCGTTCACGTTGGCGTCGGTGCCGGCTGCGTGCGCGACGCACTCGTTGCTGTAGACGTTGCCATCGCAGCCGCAGGTCGGGTCGACGTTCGCGGGGCACGCTCCGGGGATGGACTCGCACGCGCCGCTGCCGTCGGCTGCGCCGCACATGTTGTCGTCGTAGTTGCAGACCTGACCGGGGTTGCACTGCAGGCCGGCGAAGCCGCCGCAGAGTTGGACCGAACCGCCGCCACCGCCGCTGCCGGAGCCTCCGCCTGTTCTTCCGCCGCCCGTCGGTCCGCCGCCGCCGCTCGCCGAGCCGCCGCCGATCGCCGCACCGCCGCCAGTCGCGGAACCACCGCCGGTCGCAGAGCCACCGCCGGTCGCAGAACCACCGCCGCTCGAGGAGCCGCCGCCAGTCGCTGCGCCACCACCTGTGGCACCACCGCCGGTCGAACCACCACCAGTGGCACCTCCGCCCGAGCCGCCGGTCGACGCGCTGCCTCCGCCGGTCGTGGACGTTCCACCGTCGGGGAGTTCCCCGGTGCGACCGCAGGAGAACGCAACGACCACGGCACTGATCAACAGCACGCGAGCAGTCATGGCGAAAACGTACTCCCTCTCCCTCGGGGAGAGGGTCGGGGTGAGGGAGAAATTCCTACCGCCGCTGTAGATTCGCATCGCTTGCGATTTCTTCCGCTCGTCCTCCTCGCTGCGTGTTCACCTCCCGTGATGATGCCGCCGGCGGGTCCACCGCCGTGTGGCTCGAACAAGAACGAGCTGCGCACGCTGATTCCAGGGCCGGGCCAGGACGGCTTCGATGCCACGCTCGCTGCGTCTGCGCGGCTGCACGACCGGCAGTTCCACGCGCTCAACGCCTTCGCGACTGGCCTCAACGCGGAGTTCATCGTCACCGACCCGCTCGCTCGCGCGCAAATCGAAGCGTTTCTGAGTGGAGGTGACGGCTGGGATTTCGAAGCCGCGACGGGACGCAGCCCATCGACGCTCGGCACGTGGACGAAGTCGGCTGGGCTGTACGCCGGCGTCGGCATCGCCGCGGATGCGTTCCGGTACGGCGTGCTCCGCGACTCGGGAGCTGATTGCGCAGAAGTCGAAACCGCGCGCGCACAATTGATCCGCGGACTCGAGGCGATGGACACCGCGGCGCGCATTCCCGGAGTGCCCGGCGTGATGGCGCGCTCGCTCCTGCGCACCGATTTGCCGGCCGCGATGCCGCTCGACACGATTCCACTCTTCGACGGGAACGGCATGCCGCTGCCCGCGATGAAGAACAACGGCACGTGGCGCGCGGACAATTCTGGAGGGCAGTACGCGCAGCTCATCTGGGAAGACTCGATGAGCAAGGACATGATCGTCGGCTGGGCGATGGCGTTCGGCGTGAGCTTCGAGGTGCTCGCCGAGGACGCGACGTTCCCGGCGGATTTGAAGGCGCGCCTGAAGGAAGACGCGACGCGGGTGGGCCGTGCGCTGATGAAGGTGGGCGCCGAGGGCTACGACCTCGAGATTCCCGATGCCGACGGACGCGTCACGTTCAACGGGTACCTCAACGAGAACGCGATCGATCGGTTCTATCTGGCGGGCGCGGACAACGGCGTGCACTCCATCATGTCGCTCGGCATCGTCGGCGCGCTCTCGTACGTGTCGGATGATGCGGAGCTCGATGCGTACTTGAGCGACACGCTCGTCGCGCAGCGGCGGTTGGATCGCTCGGCGGACGTGAACGCGCACCTCGTCGACATGGGGACGGTGTCGAACTACTCCGGGTACAACATGGCGCTCACCGGAGCGTTCCTCGCGCAACGCTACGTGCCGGGAGACACCGCGGGCCGCCTGATTCGTCGCGCGATTCGCGATGAGTTGTATGCGCGCCCCGAGCAGCCGATGCGGCAGCCGAAGGAGACCAAGCAGACCTTCTTCGACGTCATCTACGCGCACGCGACGCAGCCTGATGGTGAGGCGCTCAACGATGCGCGCGCTGCGGCGATGGCGCAGGGGCTCGAGACGCTGCGGGAATTTCCGGCGGCTCCGTTCTGGGATGCGCCGCGGAACAACTGTGATGACGACGAGGTGCGCGCCATGTCGTGCGTGCTCGACGACGGCACGATGGTGGGTGTGCTCGGTGACGTGGGTCGCAACGACGCGCTGGTCGCGGACAAGCCGGTGCCGATGCGGGTGCGGCCTCGGTCGAACTACTACTGGCGCTCGAATCCGTACGCGCCGAACGACTCGTCGCCTGGGAGCGGGACAGCGCTCTACTCGGGCGTGGATTTCCGCATCGCGTATTGGATGGGTCGCTGGCTGAAGCAGTGATCAGCGCGATCATCCGACAGGTCACTGCTTCGTCAGCGTGCTCGTCCCGCGCTCGGTGCCAGAGAGCCCAGAAGTCGTCTCACGCACCTGCATCGTCGTGCCGCTGCCCGACGACAAGACGCAGGTATCGAAGGTGCGCGTTTTGTTCGGCGTGGTGATGGTGACGACTCCGCCGTCGTTCACGAACGTGCCGGTCTCATCGAGCGAGCCGGTGCCCGTCACGTTGCAGTCGCAGCCCATGCGTCCCATCTGCGCGGTCACGCACGTCGCCGTCGGCACCGACATCCGCAACAGGCCCTGCACGGCCGAGCACCCGATGCTCGAGCACGACGGCGGCAAGTTCACCGTGGTGTCGAACGTCGTCGTCACCTGGCGCGTCACGTTGTTCGCCACGAAGTCCACGCGGCCCGAGAGCGTCGAGTTCGAGCTCACCAGCGTCACCGACGAGCAGAACTGCCGCATGTCCGCGAGCGGATCGTCACCGCACGCCTGCGTGTAGAACCAGATGCCCTGCACGTTGCCGGTGCACGGCGTCGGCATCGCGCAGTTCCCCACCGTCACGTTCACGCTCGGAGGCGGACCCGCATCGATCTGCCCGCCACCGCCCGTCGCTCCACCACCTCCGCTCGCGCCGCCACCACCGGTCGCGCTGCCACCGCCGGTCGCGCTGCCTCCGCCCGTCGCGCTGCCGCCACCGCTCGACGACCCACCGCCCGTTCCGCCGCCGCTCGCGCCTCCGCCGGTGCCACCGCCGGTGATGGCTCCACCACCACCCGTCCCGCCGTCTTTTCCGCTCGGAGTTCCACAGCCGACCGCGAAGAGCCCGAGGACCGCGAGTGCAAGGAGGCGCATGGGCGCACCCTGACAGAAGCTACGCTCCCACGCATGCACGCTCTGACCCTGCTCACTACGCTCACCCTCATGGGAAGGCCGATGATCTCCGAGCAGTCCGTCGCGCAGCTCACCGAGAGCTGCAGCTTCGCGCTCGAGGTCGAGGCGGCGTCGCCGTTCACCGCGACGCGGAAGAACAAGGAAGGCTGCGAGGAGAAGCTGTGGCGCGTGGTGGTGAAGGAAACCATCGTGAGCGGTGGCAGCGCCGACAAGCAGGAGCCTCCCAAGGCCGGCACGACCATCGAGGTCATCGTGAATCCGACCGAGCTCTTCGACTGCATGATTCGGAAGACGAACCCCAACGGTGCATCGTTCTCAGCGCCACGTCACACGCCGGCTGCGAGTGAGCCTGGTCCACGCTTCCTGCTCTTCGTGAACAAGGGCACCGCTGGCTACATGATCACGGCGCAAAACGGCTGGGATGTGCTCGAGAAGCGACCCGAAGTCACTCGACAGAAGACGGAGAAGCCGGCGCCGAAGCCGTAGTCGGCGGCACGTACTTCATCTTCCCCATCTTCACGCGCGTCACCACCGGCACCGGGAACACCTTGTTCACCAGCGGGCCGAGCGTCTTCGTCTCGCGCAGTTCTTCGCGCGCTTCGACGGCACGCGTGGTGACGACGCGATCGAACCAGGTCTGCTCTTCATCGTCGGCATCCGACGGGCACGCGGCGCCCTTGCTGCGCAGAAACCCGAAGCCAATCACCGCGAGCACCAGCGTGCCCGCCATCGTCATCGCCGCCAGCGCGCGCTTGCGGAGCTTCGCTACGCCCGTCGGACAGTCTCTGGTGAGCACCGTGCCGTCCGCGCGCTGATAGACGCGGCCACACACGCGGCCTTCCGTCTTCGTGAGCAACGCCTCGAGCTCGGCCTCGGTGAGCTCCTTCGTGTTGAACACGTTCAGCTTGCACGACGCGCAGTGACGCTGCCGGTCGTTGCCCGTCATGGCTTCCCACTTCTCGGTGCAGGGCGCGGCGATGTGGATCTTCACGGGCCGATGTCTCCCATCTCCATCATCACGGGCGCGGGCCACAGCTTCTCGATGAGCGGACCCAGGGTCTTCGACTCGCGCATGCTCTCGCGCGCAGCGACGGCGCGCGTGGTGACGGTGCGGTCGAACCACGACTGCTCGGCTCCGGGCGTCGGACACGCGGGCGTGCGGCCCATTGCGTACGCAGTTCCCGCCATCAACATGCTCGCCGCGGTCGCCACCGCCATCACCGCCTTGCGGCGAATCGCGGCGACTCCGGTCGGACAGTCCTTGGTGAGAATCGTGCCGTCGCGGCGGCGATAGACACGCGCGCACACGCGGCCGCCGTTGCTCTTGGCAATCAGCATCGCGCGCACGTCGTCTTCACTCATCTCTCTCGTGTTGAAGACGTTCAGCTTGCACTTCGCGCAGTGACGAACGCGCTCATCTCCACTCATGCTCGCCCAGTCTTCGGTGCACGGTGAGGCGATGCGAATGTCCAAGGGTGCCCTGGCGTTCACGGCGCCACCACCGGCGCAGGAGGAGGCGGCGTCGGCGTCGGAGGCGGCATCGCAATCATCGCTCCGGCGAAGACCTCGGTGCGCGGCCAGAACTCGTTGATGACGGCTCCGAAGGTCTTCGTCTCGCGGAGCTCCTCACGCACTTCGTAGAACTTCGCGCCGACCGTGCGGTCGAACCACGAGTCAGACGTCGTCGGGCAATCGCGCTTGCTGCCGATGCGGATGCCGATGATTCCGAGAAAGAGCGCAGCGGTCATCATCAGCGCGGCCATCGCGCGCTTGCGCAGCTTCGCGACACCGGTCGGACAATCTTTGGTGAGCACCGTGCCGTCCATGCGGCGGTAGATGCGACCGCACACGCGGCCCTCGGCCTTGAGCAACATCGCGCGGACTTCCGCTTCGGTGAGCTCCTTCACGTTCCACACGTTGAGCTTGCAGGACGCGCAGTGACGCTGCCGGTCGTTGCCACCGACGGGCGCCATCGCTTCCCACTTCTCACTGCAGGGAGCTGCGATTTTGATCTCGAGAGCCATTCAAAGCCCCCTGGGGCGACGACGTTGGGTGGACATGCGTCTTGAACGGACAACCCCCATCTCAGATCTGTTCGCGCACAAACGAAACGGCCCCTCCGCCGAAGCGAAGAGGCCGTTGGTACGACATCACCCTACCGACGTGATTACAGCGCCTTCAGGTACGCGACGAGGTCGTCGACTTCGGTGTCGCTCAGGCGCGAGGTCTTGCCGTGCTGGTCGAGCGCCTTGCCGTTCATGATGCGGGCCTTGAGCGTGGTCGCCGAGCCGTCGTGGAGGTACGGCGCGCTGCGCGCAAGACCGAGCAGCGACGGCGTGTTCAAGCCGCCCTTGGGCAGGAACGAGAGGTTGTCGACCACCGCGCCGGTCTTCACGAAGGTGCCGACGTCGGCGAACGTGTTGTCGGTGAACGCTTCGCCGTTGTGGCACGTGCCGCACTCGGCCTTGTTGAACGCGTCCTTGCCGCGCGCGATGAGGTCAGGCGCGGTGTCCTTGTGCGGGTTGTCGGCGGCCGGCATCGACTCGATGAACGCGGCGACCTGAATCTCCATCGCCGGCGACACGCCCGAGCCACCCATGCGGTTGGTCACGGTGTGCGTCATGAACGCGAGCAAGTCGTTGAACTCGCCGTTCCAGTGGAACGGAGCGGTCTTCGCGAGCATGCGGCCCTGGAGCGACGGCGTCTGGCGCGGACCATCGGGGAAGTTCCACACGTGGCCGTCTTCACGACCCTCGAGGTGACACGTGCCGCAGCTGATGCCCGTCGCCGGGTTGTTCATGCGCGGGTCGGCGGCGCTGAAGAACAGCTTGCGGCCAGCGACCGCGGCGGCGTCGAGCTTCTCTTCCGACGTGAGCTTGACGGTGCCCGCGTTCGCGATGCGACCGGCGACCGACTCGAGCTTGCTGACGGAATGGTCGAACGAGTTGAACACCCACGCCGTCTTGCCATCGTGCTGCACCGCGATACCGGTCGGGCCAGCGCCGACGCTGACCAGCTGCGAGACGGTGCCCGACGCCAGCTTGAAGCCGCCGTTGGGGGCGAAGTCAGCCGACTCGCCGAAGCTGGTGCTCTGCTTCGTGGTGGACGTGGGGACGACGGCCACGTTGTTCGACTCGTAGTTGGCGATGAAGAGGAAGCGACCGGTCGCCTCGAGCGCGATGGCCTTGCCGCCCTGCACCGGCATGTCCGGAATCGGCGAGGTCAACAGCATCGGAGGACGGAGGTTGGTGTCGAGGCCCTGGCAGGTGGTGAGGTCATCGACCTGCGCGTTGCCCTCGGCGTCGAACGTGAGGAGCGCCGGCGAAGCGACCGCCGTGGTGCCGCACGAACCGCCGCCGTAGCCCGCGCTGCCACCACCGGGAATCGGCTCGCGAATCGCGCCGCCCGGCGTGGTGTTGAGCACGGTGTCGGTGGCGATGAGTGACGCGACGTAGAGCTGCTGGCCATCGGGCGACACCGTCATCGCCTCGAGGCCCATCGGACGCGCCGTGCGAGGACCGGTGCCCGTCGGGAAGTTGGGATCGAACGGAACCGCACCGCCGCCGATGGGCACGTCACGCGCGGTGCCGCCGATGGTGCTGGTGAGGCCGAGCGCGTTGGCGTTGAGCGCCTCGTAGACCTTGGTGCCCGACTTGATGAGCTTGCCGTTGTTGTTGAGGTCGACGATGACCAGGTCGCCCTGCTTGTAGAGCGAGATGGCGGCCTTGCCGTCGCCCATGAGCGTGATGGCGCGCGGCTCGTGGCCGACGGGCGCTTCCCACTTCATCTTGAGGGTGTTGGTGTCGAAGGCCATCAGCGTGCCGAAGTCGCTGTCGGTGAGGCTGGTGGCGTTCACGACGTACAGCGTGCGGCCGTCGGTGGTGAGCGCGAGACCGACCGGCTCGACGCCGACGGAGAGGCTGGTCGCCGTGGTCTCACCCTTGCGGATGATGCTGACCGAGCGGTCGAGGCGGTTGGTGACGAACACCGTGTCGTCGGGACCGACGAGGAGCTTCTCGGGCTGGCGACCGACCTTCACCTGCGAGGTCACAGCCTGCGACCTGGTGTCGACGATGAAGACGGTGTCGAGGTCCTGGTCGGCGGCGAAGAGGAGCGAGTCGTCACGCGAGACGCCGATGGAGCCGTTCGCAGTGCTGCCTCCACCGGCGGCGTTGGGCGCACAGGCAGGAGCGAGGGAGAGGCAAGCTGCAAGGGCTGCGGTCAACAGACGCTTCTTCATGGGGAAAACCTCGGTTTTCTGAGGAACGACGAGAAGGAACTGCGCGAAACGAAAGGCGAAGTCGGTTGTCAGCGGTGAGGTTGGAGGATCAGTGCAGGTCTGGAGCCACGGCGCAAGTGCTGCGCCCCACTGTGTGTGTGGCGCGCGAACGCACAATCCGTGGTGAACGTATCGGTCCCACCGGCTCGCCCCAGGTCGAGCCTCACTTCTTCGCCGTCTGGTTCTTGACCGCTTCCGCGCCGGCCTTCGCCGCGGCCTCGTCGAGGTACTTCGGAGCGCTCGCCAGCGAGAGGTCTTCCTTGAACGTGTAGAGCCGCGGCATCCCCGTGGGCACGTTGAGCTCGACGATGTCGGAGTCGGAGATTTTCTCGAGGTGTTTGATCAGCGCACGCAGCGAGTTGCCGTGCGCGACGACGAGCACATCGAGCCCGGCGCGCAGCTGCGGAATGACCTGGTCGTGCCACCACGGAAGAACACGCGCCACGACGTCTTTGAGACACTCGGACGCAGGCATCGCGTCGGGCGCGAGCAGGCGGTAGCGCGGATCACGCGAGGGGTGGTGTTCGTGGTCGGGCGTGACGGGCGGGGGCGGCACGTCGTAGCTGCGGCGCCAGAGCTTCACCTTCTCTTCTCCGAACGCCTTCACCATCTCGACTTTGTCTTTGCCCTGCAGGTCGCCGTAGTGGCGCTCGTTCAGCCGCCACGTGCGATTCACCGGGAGCCACGTCTGGCCCGTGACCTCCAACGCGAGATTCGCGGTGCGGCAGGCACGCGTGAGGAGCGAGGTGTGCATCACGTCGAAGCGCAGGCCGGCCTTGGTGATCTGCTCTCCGGCGGCGCGGGCTTCTTTTTCTCCGAGCGGCGTGAGATCGACGTCGACCCAGCCGGTGAAGAGGTTCTTCTCATTCCAGGCGCTCTGGCCGTGACGGACGATGACGAGGTTGCGAGGCATGAACGCTATATAGATGAGCGTGTCGGTCCCTCAGAGTGAGAAGAAGACGCAGTGGTGGCTGCTGATCATTCCGGCGGGGCTGCTGATCATCGTCTTCGTGCTGATTGAAGTGTTCGGCGTGATTCCGGACTGAGCTTTGGGAGGCCGCATGCTGAGTCTCGTGGTGGCGCTGTGTGTTTCGCAGGTGCCGAAGGGCGTGACGTACGTCGTCGCGAAGCCCGAGGTGAACGCGAAGGCGAAGGCGCAGTTGGTGAAGATGTTCACCGGCTCGCCTCCGCAGCTGCAGGTCGCCGAGTCGAAGGCCGGCATCGTGATGCTCGGTCCGTTCCTCGGTCAGAAGCTCGCGGCGCTCGACATGAGCGGCTTTCTGAAGACCGACGTCATCGTGCCCTTCGGCGACGTCACCGCGCAGATGTCGAGCTACGGCTCGCGCTCGCCGGAAGAGTTCAAGGCGATGATGAAGTTGTTGCGCGACCTCGCTCCGAGTGGCGCGGTGAACATCAGGCCGATGACGCCGGAAGAGATGAAGTTGGTGTGGCCCTTCATCTCGTGGGACCTCGATGAGCCGCTGTTCGTCGTCGAGAGCGAGGGAAAGAAGTGGCTGTTCGACTTCGACGAGACCGGCACGCAGCCGTTCTGGATCGAAGACCTGAGCGCGCCGTGTTTCACCGCCGAGGCGCTGAAGGGGAAGTGTCTGTGCGCGCGGGTGATGAAGAAGAAGGGCAACTACGAGCTCGCGTTCCTCGAGGGGAATCCGTGCGTGGACGCTGGAGCGCAGAGCAGCTCGCCGGCTCCGAAGAATGACAACCCACTCGGGCTCGATCGCTCCGTCGTGGATTTGCTGGTGACGAAGTTCCTCATCGCGAACTCGCTGATGGAACAGCGCATCACGGTCGACGCGCTCGCTGGGTACATCAAGCGGCTGATGGCGCAGGTCACGCAGCTGGCGTCGAAGTTCAAGACCGGCGCGAAGCCTGGAGCGCTGACGCTCAGCGTCGGCATCAAGCCCGGCGGCGAGACGCGCGTGTGGGTGACGTCGTCGACGAGTCTTCCGGTGTCGGCGATTCTCGAGAAGGCGCTCGGAGACACGTTGCGGAAGGTCGAAGGGCCTGATCCGCGCGGCGTCGTCGTGTTTCAGCTACACCTGCAGTTCTTTGGCGGAGCGAAGCCGCCGGAAGACGCGTTCCCCAACATCCCCTCGGAGTGGCAGCTCATCGTCGACAAGGAAAAGACGCGCATCGACGCCGAATCGCTGGTGCTCAAAGCGTGGAAGTGAGCCTTTGCTCACATTTCTGCAATGACTCACATAAGTCTCTGATCATCCTGGGATGTCAGTGGTGGCCAGTAGATCGCTGGTCATGACCGAACGACACCACTACCTGCCGCAGTTCATTTTTCGAGGCTTTTCCCCTGATGGCGCCAGCGTCGGCGCGCTCCACCTGAAGAGCGGCGCACGCATCTCGCACGCTGGCATCAAGACCCAGTGCGCGAAGGCTGACTTCTACGGAGAGTCGTCGCTCGTCGATGACTGCCTGACGCTCATGGAGACTGAGGTCGCGCGGATGGTGCAGGCGTTCCCGCACTTCGAGCCGCGCTGGTCGCGGGTGTTGTCGGTCTTCGTGCACACGCAGTTCGCGCGAACGCTTGCTGCGGCGGCTCGACTCGAGCAGCTCGAAGAAATCGTCGGCACCAGCGAGTCGCGGGAGATTGGCAGCCCGCAATTGCTCGCGCTCCACCACGCGTTCCTCAACGCCGAGGTGTTGTCGGATCTCGAGGTGCGCATCCTGCGAGCGCCGCAAGGCACCGCGTTCGTCATCGGCGACGACCCGGTGGTGTGCAGCAACCAGTTCGCGCAGCTGCACCCGCGCTTCCGGCACCTCGAGTCGTTCACCGGCCTCGCGCAGAAGGGACTGCAGGTGTTCCTGCCGGTCTCGAGCGAGTTCACCATCGCGCTCTTCGACCCCACGACCTACGCGTACCCCGCGCAGCGCACGTGCACGCTGAACCACGACGACGTGTGGCAGCTCAACGCGCTGCAGGCGATGCACGCGCAGCACTCGCTCTACTTCCGCTTCGGTGAGACGACGCGGGAACACCTGCTCCGGCTGCGGGAAATTCATCTGAGCTCGAGCGGCTGGCGTGCTCCGAGCGCGACGGCCCGCGTGGCGCGCCTGGGAGCGCTGGAGTCACGCTCACCTCGACTCGCGCACTGCTTCGACTTCGCGCAGCTCATCGCCCCAGCCGACTCGTCGGCTGATCTGATCGACGAGCGGAAGTACGAGGACTGGTTCCACCACATGGTGCCGCTGCGACGCGTCACTTCTCCCAGCTGACGAGCATGAGGAAGCCTTCGGAGCTGGCGTTGAGCAGCTTCACCGAGGGCTTCACGCCGAGCAGCTCGATGGCTTGATCAATCACGCCCATGTCGTACTCGGGCGGCGTGTGCGCTTCGTTGAGGCCCATCTCGTACGAGCTCTCCGAGAGGCGCTTGAGCGAGACCTGCGTGTAGTTGCTCGCCGACGCGTAGGTGCGCGCGGACCGTTCGAGCGTGCGCGCGGGACCGATGAGGCGCATCACGCCGAAGATGGCGGCTCCGATGAGTGTCTCGCGGAAGCCGCGCATCGTGAGGCGGCCGAGCTCGAAGAAGCCCTCGTTGCCCTTCGCGTCGGGGAAGAGGTGCTTCGCGCAGGCCTTCACGCTGCCCGCCCACGCTTCGACCGGGTAGGCGGGGTTGAACGGCTTCTTCAAATTCACGCCCAGCGCGAGCAGCTCGGCCTCGAGCGCAGGCGTGACACGGGCTCGCACCTCTTTCGAGAAGAGCGAGTCGAAGCCGGCTGCGAACACCACGCGCGGTTCGGAGCTCATTTCTCTTTCCCGAGGCGGAAGCCGACGCCGCGCACCGTCTTCACGTCGAGCTTCAGCTTCTTCTTGAGCGAGCTGATGAAGTTGTCGACGGTGTGCGTGTCGACCACCACGTCGCCCCAGATGGCGTCGAGGATGGCGTCACGTGTCGCGACCGCGTCTCCGGCGCGAATCAGGAAGACGAGGAGGTCGAATTCCTTGCGGGTGAGCTCGACCTCTTTGCCCTTCGCATCGGTCACGGTGCGCGCTGATTCATCGACCGTCCATTCGCCGACGGCGTGTTTGGTATCGGTGGTGGTCGTCGCCCGGCGGCGCGCGAGCGCTCCGATGCGGGCGAGCAGCTCGCGCAGGCGATAGGGCTTGGCGAGGTAGTCGTCGGCGCCAGCTTCGAAGCCCTTCACGAGGTCGTCTTCGAGCGTGCGGGCGGTGAGCATCAGGATGCGCGCGGTGGTCTTCGCTTTGCGCAGCTCGCGGCAGAGGGTCGTGCCGTCTCCATCGGGGAGCATGAGGTCGAGCACGACGACGTCGGGTGGCGCGCTGGAGAGCTGCTTGCGTGCTTCTGCGAGCGTCGCGGCAGGCGTGACGGCGTAGCCCTCGTCCTCGAGGTTGTCGCAGAGCGCGAGGCGCAGCGTTGAGTCGTCTTCCACCACGAGGACCCGCGAAGTCATGCGCACGGGCGATGTGACCACAACGCTCGCCGCTCTGCGCGAGAGATCCGGTCTACAGCATCGGCGGCGGAATCTCCGGGGCCTGATCAGCCGGAATGATCATCGGCGGAGGCGTGAGCTCGGGTTCCTTCTTCACGCGCGGCTTCTTCTCGATGGGAATCTCGAACTTCCCCACGCGCAACGTGACCGACACGCTGAGCGGAAACACGGTGCCTTCTCCGACCGACGTGAACGCCTCGGCGCCGAGCGTGACGAGGTCTGCGAGGCGAACGCGCGCTCCCCCGCCGACACCGAACATCGTCATCTCGGTCGCCATGCCGGTGTCGGTGACCGAACAGGGAAACGAGCTGCAGTTGGTGGTGCGCGTGCTCGTGAAGTCGTTGCCGACGAAATCTCCACCGACGACGAGCGCGTAGATGCGCAGCGGGCCGTATTCGAAGAACGCTCCCGTCGCGATGCGAATGGCCGGGAGCGGCTCGATGCGCGTCGAAATGCCGAACGCCGAATCGTCAGACGTGACGGCGGGCAACATCACTCCGGCTTCACCGGCGACGTTCGCTCCGAAGTACTTGCCGAACTTGAACTGCGCGCCGGCGCCGAGCACGGCTTCGAGGCCGACCGCGTTCATCTCGACGAGCGGCCCGCGGCCAGGGTGATGAAGCGGAAGACCGGCGCCCGCTCCTGCGACGCGCGCGCTGAAGAGCAGATGCTCGCCCACCTTCACCACGCCGCTCAGCTCGGGCTGCACGTACGGAAAGGCGACCGCGCCTTTGTCTTTCATCGTCGCGGGCAACACCGGGAGCGTCCGCACCGTCACGCCCAGGCCCGTCGCGCCGTCGAGCGCGGGCGGCGTGCCCGGCGACGGAGCGAGCGCCATGCGGGTGGTCGTACTCTGGACGGCCGGAATGCAGCCCGCCGCGAGCAGGTTGATCAACGACACGAGCACCAACGACACCCGCGTCAGAGCTCGCGTGGTGCCCAACGCGACACCTCTGTCAGCAGGAACGGAGCGGTCCCCAGTCACTCCCGAGCGAAAGCGCATGCCAGCGGCCCGCTCTGCAATCGCGGATCCACTAGAACCCAGACCAATGCGTCTCTCGTTTCCCGCCGCGCTTGGACTTCGTTTCGCGCTCTCGACTGGCGTGGTGGTGGGCACCTGGAACCCGACCGGTTACTCGTGGGTGCACTACGCCTCGCACACGTGGCGGCATCCCAATGGGTTGTTCGCGTTGTCGACCATCATCCTCACCATCGCGTGGGTCGTGCTCGGCCGCGCGACGTGGAAGGCGCTGGGCATCATCGGCTGGGTGCTGACGGCGCTCTTGCTCGGCGCGTTGCTGTGGGCCGCGAAGGACGCGGGGCTCCTCGACGTCTCGCGCAGCGTCGGCTCATGGGTGGTGCTGGTGTGCATCGTGGTGGTGCACACCGTCGGCCTCAGCTGGGGAGACTTACGGCGTAAGGCAACGCCCGCTCCCGAGCCGTTTCGTCCGCGGTGAGTCAGTCGGCCATGCCCTGCGCGCGCTTCACCAGCGCGAGGAACTCGCGGCGGTACTGATCATCTCCAGCCGCTGACGACGCGAGTTCCTGCACCTGCGCGTAGCTCGCCTTGCTCTTGAACGGAGAGTCGCGCAGCAACATGCCGAACTCCGCGACCGCGGCTGCGAAGTGCGCGTCGCTCGAGGCCGCGGTCGTCGCGTCACGAATCGGGAACGACATGAGCTGCGACTCGTTCGCGTCGGGCGCCTTGAAGCGGAGCTTCACCGTCATCAGCTCGTCGCCGCCCGAGACGACGGTGTTCTTCTGGTACTTGAGCGCGTCGACTTGCCCCCCAACGGCGTCGCCCCACGGGGCTTTGCTGACCGGGACGACCTCGTAGAGCGCGGTGACGGTGTGGCCCGCTCCGAGCTCGCCTGCGTCCTTCTGGTCGTCGTTGAAGTCCTGCGAGCGGAGCAGCCGGTTCTCGTAGCCGATGAGCCGGTACGCCTGGACGCGCGACGGGTTGAACTCGACCTGAATCTTCACGTCCTTCGCGATGGTCAGCAGCGTGCCGCTCGCCTGCTCGACGAGGACCTTCTTCGCCTCGGCCGCGGAGTCGACGTACGCGTAGTTGCCGTTTCCGCGGTCGGCGAGCTTCTCGAGCATCGAGTCGTTGTAGTTGCCCATGCCGAAGCCGAGGACCGTGAGCGCGACTCCTGTCTTCGCCTTCTCTTCGACCAACCGCGACAGCTCGCCATCGCTGCTGACGCCGACGTTGAAGTCGCCATCGGTCGCGAGGATGACGCGGTTGATGCCGCCCTTGATGAAGTGCTCTTCCGCCGTGCGGTACGCGAGCTGAATTCCCGCCGCGCCGTTGGTGCTGCCGCCCGCCTGCAGCTCTTCGAGCGAGCTGATGATGCGGCCGCGCTGACTGCCCGGCGTCGAGGGGAGCGCGAGGCCTGACGCTCCGGCGTAGACGACGATGGCGACGCGATCGTCTTCGCGCAGCTGCGTGGTGAGCATCTGGAGCGCGGTCTTCAGCAACGGGAGCTTGTTCGGCGCGTCCATCGAGCCGCTGACGTCGAGCAGGAAGACGAGGTTGGCCGCGGGACGTTTCGTGGTGTCGATTTCACGACCCTTGAGGCCGAGCTTCACGAGCTGATGCGCGGGCTCCCACGGGCAGGCGAAGACTTCGGCGTGCACCGCGAAGGGGCTGGTGCCCGTCGGCGCCGGGTATTTGTAGTTGAAGTAGTTGATGAGCTCTTCGATGCGCACCGCGTCCTTCGGCGGCTTGCTGCCCTGCTCGAGGAAGCGGCGCACGTTCGCGTAGCTCGCGGTGTCGACGTCGATGGAGAACGTCGAGAGCGGTGAGTCCTTCGCGGTGAAGAACGGGTTGTCGTCGATGCGCTCGTAGCGCTCGGTGTTCATCCCCGGAGGAGGCGGCTGCTCTTCCTGCTGCATGGCGTACATCGCCCGCGGATACGGCGCATACGAGCAGGCGGCGAAGGTGAGCAGCAGTGCAGCGGAGAGGAAGCGGAGCGCGGTGGTGTTCATGTGAAGAAGAAGACCCCGGCGTGAGGGGTCGCTTCTTCATGGTTTCTTCATGGCGCGCTCACATGTCCGTCAGCGCCGCGTTCGCTACGCTGTCGAAATGAAGCGAAGTGGCGTGTTGGTGTCGGCACTCGTGTTCGCCGGTGTCGCCTGTGTCCCCGAAATCGGGAGCGACGCGGGCCTCGATGCGGGCCCGGGGTTCAGCGATTCAGGTGCGTGGTCGATGTTCCCGCGCGTTCGGGCGGCGGGCTGCTCGACGTCGACTGCTCCACGGCGACGAGCTGCACGGTGCGCTGTGCACGAGGCAGCAACTGCGGCGACGTTCGCTGCGGGACGGGCGCGTGCGAGGTGCAGTGCGCCTTTTCGTGCAGAGGCATCGACTGCACGAGCGCTTCGACGTGCAAGGCCACGTGCCTGCAGGACGCCTGCACCGGCGCCATCGCGTGCGGCGGCAGCCGCTGTGACTTCTTGTGCTCGCAACAGTCGGCTTCGTGCTTCTCGAGTCAGCCCATCGTCTGCAGCGCGGCCAGCTGCTTCATCGACTGCACCGGCGCGAACGTCGCCGCGTGCCTCGGGCGCACCATCACCTGCACCGGCGGGAGCTGCGACGTGCGCCTGCCTCCAGCGTGCTCGAACATCACCGTGGACTGTTCTGGCGCGACGGCCTGCCAGGTCCTGGACGCCACCACGGCCTGCCCGGTGCAGTGCCCCGCCGGGTGCGATGCGGGCTGCACGAGTTCCGGCGTCTGCGGGCTGTGAGCGACGGCGTCACATGTCGCGCAACGGAACATGAGCAGCGATGGCCTCGCGTTCGAGCAGACGCAGCGCTGTCTCAGCAGTCGAACGCTGCGCACGAACGCTGGAGAGCGCCGCGCGTTGCGAGCTCGCGTCACCCTCGACACACTTCGTCTCGCTCTCGGTCTGCTCGACGGTCTGCGTCTGATACGTCTGATACGGCCGCCACGCGCCTCGGGCGTTGCGTCGTGACACCGGACGTACCGGAACCTGGACGCGCGCGGTCGCTTTCGCCGTGACACAGATCGACTGGCTTGCCTTCGTGACCTCATGCGCGGCGGCGTCTTCGAGCAGACGCAGGCGTTCCACTTCCGCGCGAGCAGCAGAGAACCGCGCACGCCACATCGCGGAGTCGGCTTCTCTCGTGCCGCCATCAGGGAAGAGCAGCGGTCGTCCATCGGCATCGATGACGGAGAAGGTCTCTCCGGAGACGGGCCGCGCACTCGTTGGAGCCTTCGCCGCTTCCTCGACGTGCACGACTCCGGCCTCGTCGGTCCACATCATCAGCTTCGCGGTCTGCGCGAGAGCCAGCAGGAGAATCGTCGTTCGCATGGGCGCGGCCATGACGGGGCTCGCGCTGAATCGATTCACTCCGTGCGGACGAATTGCACGGCGCGCGTCCCGCCGACGGCGCGGGCAATCAGCTTGCGGAACTCTCGCTCCTTCGGCGGCTTCGCAGCGTGAACCTCGAGCACGTCGAGCGGCTCACGCGTCATTCCGAGCAGCAGCCCCGTCGCGAGCGACGCGGCGTTCTCGAGGCGTGCGTCGTTCGCGAGCTCCAGGCGCGCCACGCTGAAGCGCGCATCGGTGCGCAGGAGCCGAATCGTCCCGTAGCCCATCAGCAGCTCGAGTTCTTCGAGTGTCCCCGACGCCGAGGAGAGCGCTTCAGCCGGCACGATGACGGGCGGTGCTTGCGTGCCGCGGCCAGACCAGCCGGCGCTCATCACGGCGACGGTGATGGTCTTCGCGCGCACACAGAGTGGTGCGCCGAGCACTTCACGCCACTGCGCCAGGTTGAGCTCCGCAGTCGCGAACTGCACGCGCGCGAGCGTCGGAGGTGGCTTCGACTTCAGTGCAGGCCGCAGCGTTTCCCATGCAGCGAAGGCCACCCCGAGCTGTTCGAGTCGCGGAGCGCGGGAGACCAGATCGCGCACCGCCGCGGGTTGCACGGCGCTCGCGCGTTTCAGCGCACGCCAGGTCGTGTCGGGCGACCGCGGGACGTAACGGACGTCTTCCATCAGCTCGTAGACGCGGCTCGCCGGGAGCACGCGCGAGAACTCCGCCTCGGACAGAAAGCCGCGCGAGAAGCGCAACGACGTCAGCTGCACCGCGTCGGCCAGTGGACCGAGGAGCCGCGCTCGGAGTTGGAAGAGCAGCACCTTCTCGCGCTTGCGTGCCGCGGCAGTCGCTTTCCCGCGAGCGTGGTTGATCTGCAGCACGATGAACTCACCGAGCGGGTCTCCGCTCTCGGTCAGCCAGTCGGCGAACGCGAGTCTCGGCGCGTCGTCGTCGGGGTCCGCGTAGATGGCTTCGAGCAGCGCGTCACCGTCTTGCGTGTTCGACGTCGCGCGCCGTGGCGTCGCGTCTCCGCGCGAAAGTTCTGCGAGCCGCGCGGGGTCGACTGGAAGCGCGACGCGTTTGGCGAGCGACGTCACTGCGCTGCGCAGACTCCGCTCACGGGCACCGTGCACTCCGTCGGCGAGCATCGCGGAGAGCCGTGCTGCCGACGCGGAGTCGCCGTGCCTCGCGATGCACTGCGCCAGTGAGCGTGACACGACGTGCGTCACTTCGCGCGCCGCGCCTTTCTCAGTGAGGAGCGTGAGGGCGAACGCCGCGACGCGCGGGTCGGGCTCGATGCGCATCCAGCCTTCGAGCGCGACGTACAGCTGGCTGGGGTGTGCGTTCGCGGCGAACACGCGGAAGGCGGCGAGGACTG
>JAEUJS010000137.1 GCA_016792935.1 Archangium sp.
GGTGCACGTCGAGTTGCAGCTGCCGCACGAGCCGTTCATGCACTGCGAACCCGACGGACACGTGCGCGCGCTCCAGCTCGTGCAGCCCGTCAACACGTCCCAGTCACACGTCTCGACGCCGTTCGCCGTGCAGCGCGACGCTCCGATGGTGCAGCCCTGGCAGCTGTTGCACATTCCGCCCGCGCACAATTCGCCATAGGCGCACGTCTCGACGACTGTCCACGAGGTGCAGCCCTGCGCGTTCGCCACGCACTGCTCGGCGTTGCCGCTCGAGCCACAGCGCGTCGCTCCGGCGGTGCACTGGTTGCTGCACGTCTGACACGAGCCGCCGCTGCACTGCGTTCCCGCGGCGCACTGCTGATTCACCCACGTCGTGCAGCCGAGCGCCGCGTCCATCTGGCACACCGTGCGTCCGCCGGAGCCGTTGCACATCGCCGCTCCGGCAGCGCACGCGTCACGGCAGCAGGTCGCCGTGTTGCCCGCGATGGTGTTGAGCGTGCTCGTCAACTGCGCCTGGCTCGAAGCGACGTAGGCGCTGCCGCTGCCACCCGCACTCGCGATGGCGTCGAGCACCGCCTTGTTGTTGCCCGCGGTGAGCGTCGAATCGAAGCCGACCACGAAGACCTTGATGCCCGCCGCGAACAACTGCTGCGCCGCGGTGATGGTGGCCTGCGAGTCGAGACAGTCCTTCGCGCCCAGTCCACACGTCGACGCCGCCGGAGTTGGACCACAGCCCGGCGTCGTCGGCGTGCACGAGTTCGCGTCGAGGCCCGTGTTGCAGTTCGGAAGACCGTCGGTGATGAGCAACACGTACGCCGGCGTGGTGAGGCCCTGCGCGAGGAGATGGCTGCGCACCACCTGCAGCGACGCAGCGGTCGGCGTTCCACCACCAGGAATCGCGTTGGTGTACGCGCTCTGCACTCCGGTCGGCGTGCTCGAGATGGCGGAGACCACCGTGCCCGTCGAGCAGTTGAAGGTCGTCGTGTCGTACGGGTACATCGCCGCGCCGAAGCGGAAGCGGTTGCTGAAGTTCGTCGCCAGCGTGGGCACGACCTGCTGCGCGATGGACCACTTCGAGGGGTTCGACGTCGTCGCGGTCGAGCCATCTGGAGCCGCGCGCATCGAGCCCGACTTGTCCTGCACGATGAAGAGCACCGGCAGCTCCGTGCACGGCGCAGCGAAGGAAGCGGTGGAGCCGACGGCGCACGCAGCGATCAACAAGCACAGAACAAAACGCATGCACTGTTATCGACAGTGCTCACCATGTGTTTCGTAAAGTCCCGGTTTTCGGGTAATTTTCTCAAGGGGTGAGAGGTCGCGCCCCCAATTTGAGGTGCACGGATGTCCGCATCGAAAGCGCTTTTACAGGGCCAGGAGTTCGATGCGGTGTTGATGCAGTCGGCGGTCGAGGCGCAGCTGAGCGAGAGCGTCGACGCGGCGCTCAGGGTTGCGGGCCGGCTCTTCGAATCCCTCGGCGGTGCGGTCGCCATCGTCACCATCGGCGGGCTCACGCGGTACGAGAGTGAAGACGCGCGGGTCGCGGGCGCGTTGAACGCGGTGAACTTGAAGGTCACCGAGCCGACGCTGGTCGCGTACGAAGGCTCAGCGGGAGAGGCCGCTGGGGGCCATGGCCGGCATCGCGCGGTGGTGGTTCCGTTGCTCACGCGCTCGGGGCGCTGGGGCACGCTCGTTGTTTCGCAGGAAGAGCTCGAAGACGCGCATCTCCCCGCGCTCGGGCTGTTCGGTATGCAGCTCTCGCTGGCCATCGAGCTGCGAGAAGGGCTCGATCATCTCGATCGCCGCACCGCGGAGCTCAACCTCGTGCACGAGCTCGCGGTCGCCGGTCCCCGCGCGGACTCGACCCAGCTGTGCCGTCACGCGCTCGCCACCGTGTGCTCGACGTCGGACAGCGAGGTCGGCGCGCTGCATCGCTACGACCCGGAGACCGGGGAGTACGCGCTGGTCGGAGACGTGTACGGCTACGACGGTCCGCTCAAGGAGTTCTACCGGCGCTTCAAGCTCTCTCCGCACAATCCGATCTCTTCGACGCCGGTCGCGTTGCCGTCGCTCTCGTTGCCCGCGGGTGGATCGGCGCTGCTCGAAGAAGGGTTGCAGCACTTCGCGATCGTCCCGCTGTCCATCGAAGGGAAAGCGGTCGGCATGTTGTCGCTCGCGCGCCGGAAGGACGTGGCGTATCCGAAGTCGGCGCTGCGCTCGGCGGAGATCATCGGCGTGCAGATGGCGTCGCTGCTCGAGCGCGCGCGGCTGTACGACGAGGCGAACCGGCTCTATCGCGACTTGAAGGTCTCGTACGACGAGCTCGGTCGCACGCAGCAGGAGCTCGTTCGTCACGAGCGGTTGGCGGCGCTCGGTGAGCTCGCGGCGGTCATGGCGCACGAGGTGCGAAATCCGCTCGGCGTGATTTTCAATTCGCTCACCACGTTGAAGCGGCTGCTGCGCCCGACGGGTGACGCGGAGATGTTGCTCAACATGGTCGGTGAAGAGGCCGATCGTCTGAATCGCATCGTCGGCGACCTGCTCGACTTCGTGCGGCCGTACGAGCTGGTGAAGAAGCACATCGCGGTGGAGCCCATCATCGCGGGCGCGGTGGACGCGGCCACGCAGTCTTCGCTGAGCGGCAACGTGCGCGTGGTGAAGGAATTTCCGCGCGAGCTGCCGCCGTTCCCGCTCGATGCACATCTGCTCAAGCAGGCGCTGGTGAACCTCATCGTCAACGCGGCGCAGGCGATGCCGCGCGGTGGCACGGTGACGGTGCGGACCACGGTGGAGACGGAGACGGGCTCCCCATGGCTGACGATTCTGGTGCGCGATGAAGGCGTCGGTCTGTCGGAACGCGCGACCGCGAAGATGTTTCAGCCGTTCTTCACCACCAAGGCGACGGGCACGGGCCTGGGACTCGCCGTCGTGAAGCGCATCGTCGATGCACATCTGGGTGAAGTGAGCGCGCGGTCGAACGAAGACGGGAAGGGCACGACGTTCGTGGTGCGTTTCCCTCCGACGAACGAGACGCGCAGTGGAGCGCTCACGCCGCCGCGGCCGTCTGCTGCAGCGCGCGGTTAGACGAAAGTTTTGCTCCCTCAGGGTGAGGGAGAACTCACTTCTTTTCCGTGCGGCGCCGGATGTTCCAGATCGCTCCCGCTGCGAGCGCGAGTCCGCCAGCGACGAGCGTCCCGACGAACTGCATCGGCAGGTCCATCATCACCGCGATGATGGTGAAGCTCACCGTTCCGCCGAAAGCGCCGCCCACGATCTGCGAGATCAGCTCGCGTCCCTGCGCCTCGCTGTACTTGTGCGGCGGCAGAGTGATCGGCTGATCAGTCTCGAGGAAGCCGATCTCAGCAAACCTCGCGGTGAGCAGCTTCGCGATGGTGACGGCGTCGAGCACCGTCTGGTGCACGATCGGCTCGCTGCTGCGAATGGTGAGCGTGCGCCCGGTGAGCACCGAGTCCTGGTGTTTGCGCAGAAACGTCAGCAGCGCGTGCTGGATCGCCGCGTCGCTCAGAATCGCCTTCGCCGTCGGAGCAAGCCCTGGCGAGGCGACCACCTGCATGGCCTCGTCGAACTCACCGGTCATCGTCTCGACGGCGTCGGGGTGATTGAGATCTCCCGGTCGCATCACTGCCTGGTCGATGGGGAGCGTGCTCCCGAAGTCGATCACGCAGGTGTGAAACGGCGGCCCGCCTTCGAGCGTGACCTCGAAGCCCTTCAACGTGCCGCGAATGCGCCCGTCTTCGATCTTCAGCGCCGACAGCTCGAGCTTGTGCGCCGCGCTCTCGCGTTGCTCGGCGGTCTGCGCGCGCGTGCCTTCCATCACGTCACCGCGCTCGTGGAGTCGAGGGGTGTTGTCCTGCCAACACCCGGGTACCGGTCAGACGACACACCTTCCTCATTTCTCTGCGAGGCGGACGAATTCATCACCCTGCGCAATGGACGCCAGCCGCAGGCGATACCCCGCCTCGCGCGAAGTGCCCTGCGAAAGGCCGAGCGCCCGATCGAGCTCCACTCGCGCGTCCTGCAGGTTGCCTTTCTCGGTGAGCTCAGCCGCGCGGCGGCTCGACTCGACTTCCTGGCGGAGCTGATCCGTCCACACCATGTCGCGCGACTCGCCGTGCACGTCGAAGCACTCGAGCGGAACGACGGCTCCCTTCGGCGCGTAGCGGCCGAGCGCGCGCACCACGAACATGTCCTTGGGCAGACGCGCGAGCACCTCGCCGCTGATGAGCACGCTCGCTCCGAGCTGCTTGGTCATGCCTTCCATGCGCGAGGCGAGATTCACGATGCCGCCGAGCGCGGTGTAGCTGCGGTGCTGCGCGCTGCCGATGAGCCCGAGCACCGCGGGGCCAAAGTGCACGCCGACGCCCATCTGCAGCGCTCCGAGCTTTCCGGCGTGGCGGTTGAGCCGCTCGAGCTCGGCCTGCATGAGCAACGCAGCGCGCACGGCGGCGGCGGTGTCGGCGCTGAAGAGCGCCATGACGGCGTCTCCGACGAACTTGTCCACCAGACCGCCCATCGCTTCCACGCACGCCGCCATGCGCGAGAGGATTTGGTTCAGCGCATCGACCAGCTCGACGGGCGAGAGACCTTCCGCCGCCGACGTGAAGCCGCGCAGGTCGGCGAACAAGACCGCGAGCTCGACGCGCTGGCCACGGAAGCCGGCCTGACCTGCCTCGCGCATCGCGAGCTCGACCGCGCTGCGCCCGAGGAAACGGCTGACGACGTGCAGCGTCCACGCGTCGTTGCTCGCGCGGCGCAGCTCGTTCTCGACCTCCGCGCGCAACACGGTGGCCGACGTGCCATCGAGCAGTCGCATCGCGCGCTGGAGGTACTCGACGTTTCGGCCTCCATCGAAGGTCTCGGTCTGGAAGCGCGCCGCGGCGCGAGCGATGAGGGCGTGCTGAATCGGACTGATGACGGTCGATTTTTCCACCGCGTCGAGCGCGCGCACGAAGGCGGCTTCGGCGTCGAGCGCACGTTTCTCCTGCACGGCGTGTTCGGCGCGCGCGACCTCGAGCAGCGCGAGCAACGTCGGTCGCTGCGGCGTCGGCACCTTGTCGAGCTCGGCCTCCGCGGCCTGCAGCGTGCCAGTCACCGCGCTCGGACGGAGATGCACCAGCTCGCGCGCCTGCTCGACGGTGGCGACGGCCTGGCCGAACGGATCCGTCGCCTGCTGCGCGGTCTGTCGCGCGCGCTCGAAATAGGACAGGGCGCCCTTGTGATTTCCCAGCCCGCGCTCGCACTCCCCGAGGTGCGTGAGGAGTTGCGAGCGAAGGCGCAGCTCGTTGGGGCTCTTGCGGAGCACGATGTCGTGGTCGCGCTGAAACGCTTCGCGCGCGGCGAGCCAGTTGCCGTTCTCGAGCTCGAGGCGCGCGAGGTTGCCCCAGGTCAGCGCGGCGCCTTCTTCGTCTCCGTCGGCTTCGCGGGCAGCCAGCGCCGTGCGGTATTCGACGCGCGCTTCTTCGACGAGTCCCTGCGCTTGAAGCAGGCGACCGAAGGAGTCGTGCACGCGCGGCCTGTAGGTGCGGGCGGCGAGCGCGAGCGCGCGGTTCATCGCCACGGTGGCGCGGAGGAGATCGCGTTCGCGGCCAGCGGCGACTCCGCGCAGATGCCAGAGGCGGCCCTGGTCTTCCGAGCTCAGCGTCGCGCTGCGTGGAGCGAGCCACTCGAGTGTGGCGGTCAGCACTTCACTGAGTGAAGGCGTGGCTGCGGCGAGGACGGCGAGCGCGAGGACCTGGCGCTCTTCGGTCGATTCGAGCTCGGCCGCGTCGATGAGCGCGCGCGGCGGAGCGGCCAGCAACGCTTCGACTTGCGCGCGGTGCGCTTCGGGGACGAGAGAGAGGAGGGTGGCGTGGCGCATGGCGAAGTGGGCGCTCCCTCACCCTGACCCTCTCCCCGAGGGAGAGGGGAACCACTGGTCTCCCTCTCCCTCGGGGAGAGGGGTTGGGGTGAGGGAGCACATCCTCATCTCACGGCTCCATGCAGGTGCCAGCGGTGCAAGTGAACGGAGACGGACATCCACCGTCCGTCGCGCACGCGGGCCGACGACAGGTCGAGCCCCCGCATTCGTACGGCGCGGGACAGCTCATCGACGCGCAGCTGCGAATCGCGCAGACGTAGGTGGTCGTGCAGCGGAGCGCTCCGCCGCAGTCGTTGTCGTTGAGGCAGTCGCGCACGCACGCGCCGAACATGCTGCAGCTCGTCCCGCTCGGGCAGTCGTTGTCGGTGCCACAGCCGTTGCACACACCTCCCGGCGCAGTCGCGGTGCAGGTCGAGATGCCCGGACAATCGGTGTTCGTGCGGCATTGGACGCGCGAGAGTCCTGCGTCAGCAGCCCCAGTACCGCCGTCAGTCGCGGAGCCGCCACCAGTCGCGCCGCCGCCACCGGTTGTTCCTCCGCCCGTTGTTCCGCCACCGGTCGCGCCGCCGTCGGTTGTTCCGCCGCCGGTTGTTCCGCCGCCCGTTGTTCCGCCGCCCGTTGTTCCACCGCCGGTCGCGTTGCCACCGCCGGTCGCGTTGCCACCGCCGGTGCCTCCGTCATTCGTCGCGACGGTTCCGCACGCGAGGAAGAAGACGACTCCGGAAATCACAAGTGCACGCACGCGCGCGACCGTAGCGCCGAACGGTCTTGATCGCTCCGTGCAGTTCGCTCAGCGGCAGTAGCCCGACGCGTTGCAGGTGCCGCTGGTGCACGCGACCTGCTGACAACGCGGCACGCACACGCCCTGGCTCCCGACGCCGTTGGAGTACTCGCAGACGTAGCCGGTGCGGCACGTCGACTGACCGCCACCCGCGCCCGCACAGTCCTGCAGGCATTCACCGTTCGGCGTGCACCATCCACTCGCGAGCCCGAAGAAGCCGCCACACACCTGCTCGGTCAGCAGACACGTTCCGGTGCAGTAACCGCCGGGCCACGACGTGCGGCACTCCGCCGTTCCGAGAATCGGCTGGTAGCACTGGTTGGTCATCGTGCACGAAGAGCCCGTCGGCAAATCGGTCGCGCTGCACGTCTGTGTCGCGCTGCACTGCGCGGGCGACTGGCACGCGTTGCACGTCGCGCCTCCAGTTCCACACGCGGAGTTCGCGGTGCCGGTCACGCACTGACCCGCTGAGCAGCAACCATTCGGACACGTCGTCGCGCCGCACCCGAGCAACGCGCCTTCCGTTCCCAGCACCGACACCGAGCCGCTCGGATTCGTCGCCGCGTCGATGATGACGAACACGGTCTGCGTGGAACCAGTCGTGTTGTTCCACGCGATGGTCTCGGCCACGCCCGCTGCGCCGGCGTTGGTGCCCGCGACGCACGTGCGCGCGCCACACGCCGCCACGCTCGTCGCGAAGTTCACCGAGACGTCGAGCCCAGACACCGGAGTCGCCGTCACCGTCAAACTCCGATTCGCCGGCACCGAGTACGCGAGCACGAAGTCAGGACCCGTCGAAGGCGTGAAGCAGCCGGTGCCCGTGCCCTCGTAGTCGTTCAAGAACGTCGAAGGAGAACGCGACACCGCCGCTCCGCTCACCGCGGGAATCGGAACGCCGCAGCTCTCTCCCGTCGTCGGCGGAGCGCTCGACACATCCAGCCGGTACGAGCCGTTGAGCCCCATCGCGCTGTAGTCGTCGATGATGATGAACACCGTCGCCGCCGAGGTGCCGGTGTTGGTCCAACTCACCGTCTCGGGGTCACCCGCGTTGCCGACGTCGATGCTCGCGGCGCACAGCGCAGTCGCTCCGACGCAGTTGCTCGCGCTTCCGACGACCAGACTCACCGTTGGATCGAACGACGTGCCCGGAGTGACTGCCACCGTCAGGCGCTCTCCCGCCGGTACCGACACGCGGTACATGCGATCGATGCCCTGCGTGCCGCGGCAGTTGTTCGCGGTGCTCGACGTGAAGTCGTTCGCGTAGCCCGTGAGCGTGTGGTTCACCGTCGAAGGCAACGACAACAACGGCGCCGACGCGCACGTGTCGCCGACCAGACCACCGCCGCTGCAGTTGCCGAAGGAGCACGTCTGTGCGCCCGAGCACATGACGCACGCGTTGCCGCTCGCTCCGCACGCCGAGTTCGAGGTGCCGCTCATGCACGTGTCGCCCTGGCAGCAGCCGCTGGGACACGTCGACGCGTTGCAGGTCGCGATGCACGACGTTCCGTTGCAGACCTGCGAGCCGTTGCACGTCGCGCACGCGTTGCCGCTCGTGCCGCACGCGCCCGACGTCGTGCCCGGCATGCACACGTTGCCCTGACAACAGCCCGTCGGACACGTCGTGGAGTTGCATGCGAAGACGCACTGACTCGCGCTGCAGGTCTGGTTGCTCGCGCAGGCGGAGCACGCGTTGCCGCTCCCGCCGCACGCGCTGGTGTTCGT
Source organism: Archangium sp. (assembly GCA_016792935.1). Lineage (GTDB taxonomy): Bacteria > Myxococcota > Myxococcia > Myxococcales > Myxococcaceae > Archangium_A. Next base: position 8,379 of record JAEUJS010000137.1, read on the forward strand.
GCCGGGCATGCACACGTTCCCCTGGCAACACCCGCTCGGGCATGTCGTCGCGTTGCACGTCGAGGCCGTCATGCACTGGCCGGCGTTGCACGTCTGATTGCCAGCGCACGCGTTGCACACGTTGCCGCCCGCTCCACACGCGTTGGTCGCGGTTCCAGGCAGGCACACGTTCCCCTGGCAACACCCGCTCGGACACGAGGTCGCGTTGCACGTCGAGGCCGTCATGCACTGGCCTGCGTTGCAGGTCTGACCACCACCGCAGGTGTTGCACGTGTTGCCGCTCGCTCCACACGCGCTCGTCGAGTTGCCCGGCAAGCACACGTTGCCAGAGCAGCAGCCGCTCGGACACGTCGAGGCGTTGCACGTCGACGTCGGCGTGCACTGCTGTTGCGCGCTGCACGTCTCGCTGCCCGCACACTCGTCACACGCGACGCCGCCGGTTCCGCACGCGCTCGTCGAAGTGCCAGGCATGCACACGTTCCCCGAACAGCAGCCGCTCGGACAGGTGGACGCGTTGCACGACGACGTCACATTCACGCAGCGGCCGGAGGAGCACGTTTGGCTCGAAGTGCACGCCATGCAGGTGTTGCCCGCGCTGCCGCACGCTTCGCCCGACGTTCCCGACACGCACTGGTTTCCCGAGCAGCAGCCGGTCGGACAGTTCGTCGCGTTGCAGGTGCTCGTGGTGTTGATGCACGCGCCGTTGGAGCACTGCTCCATGCTCCCGCACACGTCGCACAAGTCTCCGCCGCGGCCGCACGCCATGGTGGACGTGCCGGTCATGCACTGGTTGTTCACGCAGCAGCCCGCGCAGTTGTCACGCGAACACGACGCCGCGCCGCCGCCGCTTCCGCCCGTGCCTCCGCCGAGTCCACCGCCGCCGTTGCCTCCGCCCGTTCCGCCGCCGTTCGCACCGCCACCGCCTCCGCTCGCCATGCCGCGCGGCTGACAGAAGCCCAGGTTGCAGAAGCTGTCGGTGCCGCACTGCAGACACTGCAGGCCGCCCGAGCCGCACGCGTCGCTCGTCGAGCCGAACTGACACGTCCCGCTCGAGTCACAACAGCCGGTACAGGAAGACGGAGAGCACGGCTTCGTCGTGCCCGAGCAGGCCACGAACGTCAGCGCAAGGAGAGTGAGCACACGCATGGCAGCGGGCTGACACTGGTGTGGGAGATGGTGTGCACAAAATTCCGGCGCGGATCACGGCGCGTAGAATCCGCCGCCGCATGGCAGTCCAACCGTCCGAGCGCGTGGTCTTCGGTGGCTCGATGGAAGGGCTGTACCGCGCACTGCAACCGCTCACGCCGCAGGAGCGCGCCGCGTTTCTCAAAGCCGGAGTCACCGGAGAGAAGTTCGCCGCCGCCTATCCGCTCCAGCAATACGTGGACGTGCAGAACGCGAGCGCGGCGAGTCGCTTCGCGCATCTCCCGGAAGACGATCGCTACTTCGAGATCGGTCGGCTCTTCATCGCGGGCTACGAGAAGACGCTGCTGGGCAACGCGATGCTGGCGATGATTCGGCTCATCGGGCCGCGTCGCTCGCTCGATCGCCTCACGCGCTCGATGCGCACCGCGAACAACTTCAGCGAGGGCACGCACGAGGCCCTCGCTCCCAACCACCACCGCATCACCATCAACTTCACGATTCGCCCGGGCTTCTACCGGGGAATTCTTTTCGCCTCGCTCGAGCACGCCGGCGCGAAGGAGCTGCAGATCACCACCGCTGCCACCAGGGACATGGTCACCACCTACGAAGTGACCTGGAAATAGATCGCCCACGCCTCTTGAAATGTGCTGACCGATCGGTCACTGTGCGTCCGGTCGGTCATCATTTCTTCAGGAGAGCAGATCATGTTGGGCATTCCCCTCGGACTCGCCGCCTCGAACGCCGGTGAGTGGTTCATTCACAAGTACTGGCTGCACGGGCTCGGTCGAAACAAGAAGAGCTTCTGGGCCTTCCACTGGCACGAGCATCACCGCGAGGCGTACCGCAACGACATGTTCGATCCGCAGTACGTGCGCAGCCTCTTCACCTGGTCACCGCAGGGGAAAGAAGCGGCGGCGTTGGCGGGAGGCGCGGTGGTGTTGGCGCCGTTGTTCCCGGTCGCTCCGTTCTTCGTGGGCACGCTCTGGTACCGCATGTGGAGCTACTACAAGGCCCACAAGCGCTCGCACCTCGACAAGGACTGGGCGCGCTCTCACCTGCCGTGGCACGTCGATCACCACCTCGGCAAAGACCAGAACGCGAACTGGTGCGTGACGCACCCGTGGTTCGACTACGTGATGCAGACGCGCAAGCCGTACTCGGAAGATCCGAGCGGTGAATTGCCGGAAGGCGCGAAGGGCGGACTGCTCTCGCGCATGTGGCACGGCCTGCAGGAAGGTTGGAGCGTGAAAAAGGCTGCGACGCTCGAAAAGAAGTCGTCGCCGCCCAAACTTCGTGTCGCGTGCATTGATCAGCTGATCAGAAATCTCCGAACGCCGCTTCGAGACCGACAGTCAGCGCGATGTCGGTCTCTTTGCGCTTCAGACCACCGGCGCCCTCGGGCGGCTGCGAGTCGAAGTTCAAGATGAACGACGTCGACAGCGACAACGTCTCGGTGAGGCGCGCGTTGAGCTTGGTGGTGTTGTTGATCAACAAGCGACCGGCGACCGGAGCGAGCACGAACGGGATGAACTCGATCTCTTCCGAGAGCCGGACGTCCTTGCTGAAGCCCCAGCGGAAGGTCACGGCAGCGCGCGGCGCGAGAATGACGATGCCGTACGGGTTCACGAGCGCCGGCGTGGGGAAGTACTGGAAGCGCGTTTCGTAGCCACCGCGTGCGGCGATATCGAGGCGGAGGAAGAGCTTCTCGAGGTCGCCTTCCTTCTTGTTGAAGAAGGTCAGACCCGCTCCGGCCTCGCCGATGGAGCGCGACTCGATGTTCTTCATGTGATCGAACTCGCTGCCACCGAGGACGAAGATGGCCGCGAAGCCCGAGCCGAACGTGCGGTCACCACGCAGCGTTCCACCGGCGCGCCGTGCCGTCGTCGCAGCGGTCGTGCCCACGGTGTTGGTGTCGGGGTTGGCCAGACCGTACGCGCCGCCGAGGCGGATGCCGATCGACCATGCGTCCCACTTCTTGTCGGCGGCGGCGGTGCCGGTCAGCGTCAACGTCTGCGCGTTACCGGTGATGAACGTGAGCCCGAGACCGACGGAGCCCTTCCACGCGTCGGCTGCTGGCGCGGCCGGAGCAGCAGCCGCTGCGGGAACCGGAGCGACCATGTCGGCAATTCGCATCGCGGCTTCGGCAGCCTTCTGCGCTGCTTCGGCGGCCTTCTGCGCGGCATCGGCGGCTTTGTCGGCGGCCGACATCTCTGCCGGAACGGGCTGCGTCGCAGCAGCGTCCGACTGAGCGAGGACGGTAGAAAGAGCGAGGGCCAGCAGCATGTGTCATTCTCCAAAAAGAGGGTTGTGAGGCGAGCGCTGCGTAGGTGACGGATCGCGCTGAGCCAAGAAAGAAGTTGGCAAAGCCCCCCTGGGGCGACGTCGGAAGCGGAGGTTCTTGTGGCTGCATTGAAGTGGGTCGCTGTCGCAATTTTTGCGCTCGGCGCGTTGGGCGCGTTGGGCATGGGTTTCACTGGTGGTCCCGTCGCGCGTGCGCCGCAGCTGGCGACGCAGCCGGCGGTCGCGTTGCGTGCGTTCCCCGCGGGGAATGTCGCCGCGGCGCAGGCTGATGCGAAGCCCGTCGAGGTGGCGGTGGCTCCGAAGCCGGCTGATGCGAAGCCTGCGGACGCGCCGAAGGACGAACCGAAGCCCGCCGACACGAAGCCTGCTGAGGCGAAGCCCGCCGAGGTCGCTGCTGCCAAACCGCCGGAACCGAAGCCCGCCGAGCCGAAGCCGGCCGAAGCGGCTCCGAAGCCTGCCGAGCCGAAGCCCGCCGAGGTTGCCGCTGCGAAGCCGCCCGAGCCCAAGCCCGCGGAGCCCAAGCCTGCCGAAGCGAAGCCCGCGGAGCCGAAGCCCGCTGCCGCAGCGAATCCACCGGCGGTGGCTGCTCCGCCGAAGCCGGTCGCGGCTGAAGGTCTGCTCAACCTGCGCGCGTCGGATACGGCCGACGTCTATCTCGACGGCAAGAAGCTCGGCGGCTCTCCGCTGCTCGGCGTGAAGGCGAAGCAGGGCAATCACAAGGTGCGCTTCGATTGCTACGACGCTGCGGGCAACACGGTCGCGGGCCCGGTGCAGGTCGTGTCGGTGAAGCCCGACGCGGAAGTCGACGTCGAGTTCACCTGTCCCTCGGAGTGACGTTGCTGATCGTCCCGGTGTCGCGGCGATCGTCGTGGTGATGCTGCAATTCGTCGGGCATCGTTGAGCGATGCGCCGTTTCGAATTCGTCGAGGGGACGTCGAGCAAGTTCTGGGAAGTGTGGTGCGAGGGCAGCTCGCTCAAGACGCGCTACGGGAAGATCGGCGCGAGCGGGCAGACGACGATCAAGTCGTTCGGAGATGAAGCCGCCGCGCGCAAAGCCGAAGAGGCGCTGATTCGGCAGAAGACCGGCAAGGGCTACGTCGAGAAGGGTGGCGCTGCTCCTGCTGCTGCAGTCGACGAGGAGCCACCCAGGAAAACGGCGCTGAAGCTCACGCCGTTTCTCAAACGGCTGCAGAGCGATCCGAAGTTGAAGAAGGCGTTGCTCGACAGCGAGCTCGCCCCGGCTGAGGAAGAGGCAGATCTCGCCGCCTGGGCGCAGGTCGAGGCTGCTCAACACGAGTCGAAGTTCATGCGCTTCTCCGACGAGCGACTGCCTTTGGATTTTCTCGCCGACTTCCCCGAGACCGAGGTGCTCGAGCTGGCGATCGACGCGAAGACGAAGCTCGAGCCGCTGCGCGCGCTGACGAAGCTCAAGGTGCTCAAGCTCACCGGGACCTTGAAGGGCTTCGTCGATCTCTCGTTCGTGAGCGGCATGAAGGCGTTGCAGGAGCTCGACATTCGCGGGCCGCCGGTGAAGTCACTCGCGCCGCTGGCTTCGGCTTCGTCGCTCATGAAGCTCGGCATCTCGCATGGAGCGGTGGACGATCTCACCCCGCTCTCGAAGCTGAAGTCGTTCAAGCAGCTGTTCTTGCCGGGCCACAAGCTGACGACGCTGGCGCCGCTCGCTGCGATGACGACGCTCACGTACATCCAGGTGCCGCAGAATCAGATCACCGATGTGAGCCCGCTCGCGAAGTCGAAGTCACTGCGCTTCGTGGGGCTGAAGCAGAATCAGGTGCGCGACGTGAGTGCGCTCTCGGGGTTGATGGAAGTCGACACCATGTACCTCGAGGGAAATCCCGCGGTGGACGGCGACACGTCGTCGCTGCGTGGCCTCAAGAAGCTGAAGACGAAGGACTTCAAGATCAAGGTGGGGAAGGGCGCCGTGGCTCCGAAGGTGAGCGACGCGTTGCGCGCGCGGCTCGAGGTGCTCGCGGCGACGAAGGACTGCAGGGCGTTGCTCGAGAAGCTGCTCGGCAAGCTGAACGACGTGAGCGAGAAGAAGGGCCTCGCGAGCCTCAAGTTCGACGCCGACGACAACGACGTGATCGTGCTCGAGGTCGCGTCGCCTTTCAGTGGACGGCTGGCGACTGACTTGCCGGCGTCGTTCGTCGAGGTGGTGACGAAGGTCGGCGCGTCAGTGCACGTCGACGTCTCTCGCCCCGGAGTCGATGGGCCGTTCGTGGGCGTGACGAAGAAGGGCGCTCCGGCGTGCGACGTCGCGTGGGAAGACGAGGACCGATCGCGCTTTCACGACTTCTGCAACGCCGGTCAGAACTGGTTCGTCTGGGACACGGCGAAGAAGAACAAGCTCGGAGAGCCGGGCATCGTCTTCTTCAGCCACGAGGGCGCGCTGGATCCGAAGCGGCGGTTTCCGATGCAGGACAAGCTCGCGTTCGGTGTCGGCGGCTTCGTGTTGCGCGCGCTCGCGTTTCGCGTGTTCAGCAACGACAAGGCGTACCGTGGCTGCGGCTGGGGCTGACGATTATGTGAATTTGGCCGTTACGTCGCTCTGAGACGACCGGAGCATCAGCAGCCTGAAGGTCGAAGTGGGTGAGGGTTCTGGCTCTGCCAAACGGCCGACTTGCCTCTCTGCTCCGAGTGAATTGAGGTCAGGCGACCACTGCGTGGATCTGGTCGTCCCAACGACCAATTTCACTCACTGGTCGATCTTTCATCGAAGCTTCGTCACCTGAACAACGTTTGGCTCGAAGAGAGGGGCTGTCTCACTGTTCGGCACCGCGCCAGCCGACAGTCACCACTTCGACCCCGATGCTGTTTCACTTCGCAGCGAAGAACTCGCGGATCTCGTCGCGACGCAGCAGCGCGTCGTGCCGCCCGAGCTCGATCAACCGCGCCGCCCAGCCGCCGTCGAACAACAGATAGCTCGCGAGATCGCTCTCCCACGTGGCGCTCTTCGCGGCCGCGCGATCGACCAGCCACTCCAGCACGAAGCCGAGCTCGCGATCCTTCACGCGGTTCGCCAGGTACTGCCCCGCGAGCAACGAGATGTTCTGCGACGGCTCGAACGCCAGGGTCGGCACCTTCCGATACGTCGTGCCGCGCGAATCGATGAGCACCTGATCGAACCGCTTCCGCTCTTCCGGTGACAGCACCTCATCGAGCACGCCCATCACGCGGTTGAGCCCGTCGAGCACCTGCAGGTCGTAGCTCACGGCATCGAGCATCAGCGCGTTGAGGATCTTGCCGATCATGAACAGCGGGTCCGGATACTGCTCTTCTCCCGCGGTCGCCTCGAGATCGGGCACCGCTCCCGCTTCGTGCTTCAGCGAGATGACGATCAACCGATCGGCCCCCGCGCGCAGCACCGGAGCGATCGGCGTGTTGAACCGCAGCGAGCCATCGACGAAGTGCGAGTGGCCGATTCGCCGGGCGGGAAACAACGCGGGGATCGCCGCCGACGCGAGCACGTGATCCGCGGTGATGCGTTCCTTTCGCGACAGCCGCCGCGGATGCCGCGTGGGAGCCAACGCCACTCCCGGCGCGAGCTCGGTGAACAGCGTCGTCACACCCGTGCCGATGTGGAGCGCTGCGACCACGAACGCGCGCATCAAGCCTTGATCGATGTTGCGGTGGAGCCAGTCGAAGCGAATCGAGCGATGGACCAGCGCCTCGACGCCCGTTGGATCCAACACCGAGCGGCCGAGGTCACGCTTCTGCGGCCGCGCACGACGCAGCCACCGCAGCGGATTCGAGAAACCGACGAGGCTCTTCAGATCCACCCGCAGGTGTTCTTCGAGCGAGAGCAACTTCCACGTCGCCTCGAGCTCGGTCAGCGCGTGGTGCGGCTGATGTGCGTGCGCGACGAGCCACGCTCCGTTGATCGCGCCGACCGACGTGCCGGCGACCACGCGGAAGAGCGGATCATCAGTGCGCCCGACGGCCTCCGCGATGCCCGAGAGGATGCCGACCTCGTACGCGCCGCGTGCACCGCCACCGGAAAGGACGAGACCGACTGAGGGGTTCATGAAGGTCGAGCGAGTCGAAAACTTGCGGGCTGTCGCAGCAGGCACAGACTTGTAGCACTCGACGACGCGGTCACGCGGATCGAGCGCAACGCCAACGAAGGAAGACCGTTTCATTCCCCAACGTCGTCGCCCCAAGGGGCTTTGCTATGCACCACGTCGCTCCCGTCGATTCGCTTTCTGCGCGCAGCGCCCGCGCGCCCTTCAAGTACCCCGTTCGCGTCACCATCGCTGGAGAGCGCGTCGTGCGCGTCCTCTCGGGCGACATCTCGACCAGCGGCATGTTCCTGCTGATGGCTGATCCACCGGAGTCGGGCACCGTGGTGCAGCTGGCCTTCGAAGTCGCCGGCAAGGTGCTCCAGTTCGCCGAAGGAGAAGTCGCCTGGGCCCGCGCCGCTGTTTCGCCACCGAGCGGCGTCGCCCCAGGGGGCTTTGGCGATCGCGGCGGCTTCGGCGTGCGCTTCACCCGCTTCCTCCACCCGCGGGCGAGCGCGCTGATCGACTACCTCACCGAGAACGTGCAGGCCGGCACGACGCTCAAGCCGCGGCCGACGCCTCCCAGCTCGCGCCGCCGGTGGTCGGGCCTCGCCGCGCTCGCTGCTGCGGTCGCGTTGCTGATCGCGATTCCGCAGGGCGCGCCGCCGCCGGTGCCGGTGGTGATGGATCCCTCGCTGGTGTGCCGCTTCGATCTCTCGCAGCTCGCTGACAAGGCCGCCGGTCCCGCGCAGCCGAGCTGTCCAGCACCTGCTCCGGTCGTCGTTCCGCCGCCTGCGCCTGTCGTGAAGAAGGCGGTGCTCGCGCGGTTGCCCGAAGCGCCGCGTCCGACTCCGGTCGTCACGCGCACCGTCTTCACTGCGGCCAAGCCTGCGTCGCTCAGCAGCACGCCGATTCCTTCTGGCGCAGCCCGCCTCGTCACCGTCTCTCGCGTCAGCGGCTCGGTGCGTGTCGCGATCGACGCGGTCGCTGGTGGTCAGGTCACGTCGGTGCGCGCGTTCGCCAATCCTCCACGGCTGATCGTCGATGTCTCCGGCATTCCGCCCGTGCAGGAGCACCAGGTGAAGTTGAGCGACCCGGAAGTGCTGTCGGTCGTCGCCACCAAGCAGGGCAAGGCGACTCGGCTCACCGTGAATCTTGCGCGTCATCCGGCTCGCGTCGTTCAGCAGGGCGACTCGGCGCTGATCACGTACTGACCGCTGAAACTGCGCGGGGCGGGAGAGGGAGTTCCGTCACTCACCCCCATTTCCTCACCGGAATTCTGAGGGGCGGTTCGGCTAACTCGCCAAACTGACTAGTGGATCAGCGTTGGCGCGAAGGCTGCTCTGGGGCTCGGCCCATGAGCAAGCCCATCAAACTCTCGCTGCTTCCCCTGATTCTCTTCGCGGCCGCCTGTGGTCGTGATCAACGTCCACCCGTTCGCGAAGACCCGCTCGGAGCGTGTGACCAGCTCACCCGCGCCACCTGCGGAACGCGTGCGGACTGTACGGTCGAGCCCCTGGTCTGCGACACGCTCTGTCGCGACGACGGCTTCGGTGGTTGCCTCCCGTGTGACGCGTACCGCTGCGTTCCCGCGCCCGTCGCGTGTGAAGCGCTCACCGTCGCGCAGTGCGGCTCGCGCAACGACTGCCGCCTCGACTCGGTCGCCTGCCTCGCCATCTGCCAGCCCGATGGAAATGGTGGCTGCGCGCCGTGCCCGCAGTCGCAGCGCTGCGTGACGATTCCTCCTGCGTCGTGCAGCTCGCTCGATCTGGCGACCTGCGCCACGCGCCCTGACTGCCGCGTCGAGAACTCGAACGGCGTGAGCGACGAAGGCTTCGCGCCATGCGCTCCGGACAGCAATGGCTGCACGCGCCCCGCGCCGCGCTGTGTCGATGTGCCGCCCGCGTCGTGCGAGACGCTCGATCTCACGCAGTGCGGCCTGCGCGACGACTGCCACGTCGAAGACGCGGTGTGCGACTGCGTGAACTGCGGCTGCGACGTGCCGCGTTGTTTGCCCGGCCCCAGGCCGTGCAGCGCGCTCGACGTGAACACCTGCTCCACGCGTCGTGACTGCCGCATCGTGTTCGGTGGTGGTGGCTTCACCGAGCCGGCCGATTGCGACGAAGAAGATGGCTGCTTCCGCCCTGACTCCGGCTCCGCCTCGCCGCCGGCGCCTCCGCCGATCGGCTACTGCGTCGACGCCGGCCCCACCGCGTGCTGGGAGCTCGACATCAACACCTGCCTCTCGCGCCCCGACTGCGAGCTGCGTGAAGTGACGGCGTGCCCTGCGTGCGCTCCGGGCCAGACCTGCCCGCCGTGCGAGACGACGCTGCTCTGCGACGTGCGCACCACGCCGGACACCTGCACCGACCTCGACCCGACGGTGTGCGAGCTCAACCCGGGCTGCATGCTCGAGGAACTGACCGCGTGCCCTGCGTGTGACCCGGCTGGTGGCGCGCCGTGCCCGCCGTGCACCTCGCAGCAGATTTGCGTGGCGCGTCCTCCGGTGGATTCGTGCACTGGCCTCGACATCGCGGCGTGCAGCGCGCGCTCGGACTGCCAGGTCGAAGAGGTCGGCGTGTGCCCCGCGTGCGCTCCGGGTTCGACGTGCCCGCCGTGCACCACGACGTTCGTGTGCGTCGCTCGCCCGCCGGTCGACAAGTGCTCGCTGCTCGACGTCGCGACCTGCCGCCTGACGCCGGAGTGCGCGGTGGAATCAGTCGGTGTCTGCCCGGCCTGCACGCCGGGTGGCAATTGCCCGCCGTGCACCACCACTGAGGTGTGCGTGCCCGCTCCGTCGCGCTGCATCGGTCTCGACGAGAACGCGTGCCACGCCGACCCGGCGTGCCGCTACGAAACCTGGGCGTGCCCGGCGGTGTGCATCGATGACGGCATGGGCGGCTGCTTGCCGTGCAACGCGCCGGCCTCGGCGTGCGTGCCGGCCGGTGACCCGACGGATCCGGAGCCGGAGCCGGTCGACGGTGGCGTCGCTCCTCCGCGCAATCCCTGAGCTGAGTTTGCGTCGCGGCTCCGGCGCCTCACCACCAGAGGTAGCCGAGCCCGGCCCCGGCGGTGAACGCGAAGCTCGAGCCCTGAAACGTGTAGCACTGGAGGCACGCCAGCAAGACCGAGAGACCGGGCGCTGCGTAGGCTGACAGCGTCCACCCTGCGCGTCGCGAAAGACCTGGAGCGCGAGTTCCGAAGGTGAAGTGCGCACGCAGGGGGAAGGTGAAGCCCTGAAAGGGCCGCGAGAAGTTGGCGTCGACAGGGAAGAGTTGGCTCCACAGGGTGAACGTCGTTCCGAACCCAACCGCGAAGTGTTCTCCGAAGGCGAAGTCGACGAACACGCCGTTCGAGCCGTACAGCGCGATGACGGTGGAGGCGAGCTCTCCGCGCCACACGACGCTGACGCGATCGCCGAGCACGAGGCCTGCTTCGGCGCTCAGCCCGACACCACCGCCCACGTCACTCCGATAGTCGTACAGGTGGGCGCCGAACACGCCGACCATCCCGAGACCGACGCGCGCGCGGGCGCGCTTTCTGGCCTGCGCCTGGGCCACGGGGACCGTCCCCGAGCCACCACGCCCGAATTCGTCGCTCGGCGCCCCGACCTCGCGCCTGGGAAGATCGTCGCGCAGCGCTTCTTCGCTCGCGCCCGGTGGTGTCTGGGCGACGACGATCAACAAGGCCGCGGCGAGCGCGGTCACCACCAGAGGTAGCCGAGCCCAGCGCCCGCGGTGAACGCGAAGGCCGAGCTGCTGCTGGGGCCCACGTAGAAGCAGTCGAAGCAGCGCTCGTAGCTCGGCACGGTCGACACCCCAGGCGCGAAGTGGGCAGAGATCGTCCACCCTGAGCGCTGCGCCACCCCGTTCTCGCGTGAGCCGAAGTTCCAGTGCGCCCTCAACGGGAAGGTGAAGCCGGTGAACGGCTGCGTGTAGCTGTTGTCGCCGAGGTAGACGAGGGTCGACCAGAGCGTGAACGCCGCGCCGACGCCGAGCGCGAAGTGGTCACCGAACGACACATCGACGAACGCGCCGTTGGTCCCGATGATGCTGCCGACGCTGCTGGCGATCTCTCCGCGGTACATGATGGTGAAGCGGTCGCCGATGACGATGCCGACCTCCGCGGTGAGGCCGAGCCCTCCGGCGACGCTGCTCGAGTAGTCGGCCGGCTGCACGCCGAACAACGCGGCCGACCCGAAGCCCAGGCGCACGCGCGGCAACTGCATCGCGACGGCGCGTGCGGCTGGGAGCGTGCCTGTGCTTCCACGCCCCCACTCGTCGCTGGGCCGCGCCTGCTCTTCTTTGGGCGGAAGATCGTCGCGGAGATCTTCTTCGACGGTTGCGCTCGGCGTCTGCGTAGTGACCAACAACGCAGCGGTGGTGAGCGCGGTGAGCATCATTCAGGGCACGTTGATCTGCGTGTTGATGGGCGTGAACGTGCAGGGCGCGCCTGAGCTGGTCATGAAGTTGATGGTGCCCACCACCCACATGTCCTTGTTGGTGCTCATGGTGCGGACCTGCGTCGTCACCAGCTGCCCACCGCAATAGACCTTCACCGTCGAGGTCACCGGGTTGGGCGAGGCCACGTACGAATACATGTGCACGCCGACCGCGTAGTTGATGCCGAGCACCGGCGTGTTGATGCGCGTGTTCTCCGGGCCCTGGCCGGTGATGTCGTCGCGATCGAGCGAGGGGTTGTTCTGCGGGTTGGCCGACCAGCTCGGGTTGTCGGTGACGTAGTCGCAATCCCAAATCGGGTTGAACCAGCTCGAGCTGTTGCCCGGCGCGCCCGCGTTGGGGTGCAACAGGTGCAGGTCCATGTCGTTGGGGCGGTTCCAGGTGAGCTCGATCCACAAGTCGCCGTTGGCGGTGACCGTGATGGGGGTCGTGCACTGCGCCATGCTGCCGAGGCCATCACTGACGTTGAAGTTCACGATGTGCGTGCCGACGACGTCCGCGAAGTAGCTGGTGCTGGTGCACGAGGTCGGCGAGCCGAAGTTGCCGTTCGACGTCGTGGGCCGCGACTGGATGCCCCACGAGCAGCTGACCGCGCCGGGCGCCATGATGGTCGGCGCGAGCGTGACGGTGGAGTTCGCGCTCACCGTCATCGGCGGCGGGCACGACACCGTCACACCGCAGGTCGCCGACGTGCGCGCGCGGCCCAGGCCGTTGAGGCCGACCACGTACGGAACGGTGGTCGCTCCCTGCTGCACGCTGATGGTGAGTTCACCCGTCTGCGCACCGACGAGGTACGGGCGGAAGCGCAGCAACATGGTGCGCGACTGGCTCGGAGCGAGCGGACCCGCGGTGAGGCCCGAGGTGATGGCGAACTGCGGGCAGCCGGCCGGCGTCATGCACGAGCCCGAACCCTGCGGCGCGAGCCCGGCGTTGGTGAGCGAGGTGCTGTTGATGGTGATGGACGTGGCGCAGTTGTTGGTGACGGTCACCGCGCGCTCCGGAGAGCCGCATTCCAGCTCGGTGTCCATGAACGCGACCGGTGAGGGCACGATGCTCAAGCAGCTCGGCGCGATGGTGGCGTCGAGCAACACCACCGCCTGCGGAGCCCCCGGCGTCGAGACGTTGAACAACACCTCACCCGTCACGCGCGTCGCCTGCTGAGGCATCGAGGTCGGCTGCGCGCGCACGGTGATGGCGGTGGCCTGACCCGGGTTGAGCGCGAGATCGATGGGGTTGTTGACGATGGTGTAGGTCGGGTCGGTGACGGGCGAGAGACCGATGCCGTTGAAGTAACAAATCTCGGTCGGCGCGGTGCCGAGGTTGGTGAGCGTGAAGCTCAGGTCGTTCGTCGACGGCGCGTTGATGAGGCCGTAGTTCAGCGTGGTCGGCGCGACGGTGTAGTTGCACGGCGGCGCGGCCATCGCTTCGGCCGTGATGCGGACTCGCACTTCCGGCGTCACCACGTCGTTCGAGTAGATGACGAGCTCCCATTCCTTCGCGCCCGCGGTGGCCGGCGTGATGCGAATGGGGAGGTTGAGCGCCTGACCGGCGACCGCCTCGATGCCGTCGGTGGGCTCGTAGGTAGGCGGCGCGATGGTGTTGGTGCAGCCGGTCATCGGGTCGAAGTCACCGACGCAGATTTCGGCGAGCGTGCCGTTGATGGCGTTGACCTCGAAGTACGTCGGGCCCATGCCGTCGACGCCGAGCATCAAGTTGCCGCGCGGGTCCGGCGGGTTGGGGCGGTTGCCGACGTTGGCGACCCGCAGCGTGCGGTTGACGAAGGTGCCCGGCATCGCGCCCGGCGTGAAGCCCACGCGACCGACCGCGAAGATGGGAGACGGCGTGACCTGAATGCGCGGACCGCCGCCGAAGCCCTTGAGCGAGACGGCGAGGCCGGGCTGGCTGACGAAGTTGGTGGTGGCCATCAGCGAGCCGACCTTCATGCCGAGCACCACGGGGCGGAACTCGAGGGTGGTGATGGCCTCTCCGTTGACCCACGTGCCGTCGGCGGCGCGCGTCGCGGCGGGCACGGGCACGATGGCGTTGCTGGTGATGGCGAAGGTCATCTCGGTGGTGCGGAGGTCGGCGAGCTCAGCGGCGATGGAGCACGCGTTGAACCACGTCACCTGGCCGGCCTTCACGGTCGACGGAGCGACGGAGCCGAAGTGCGCGCCGAGCCCCGCCGCGTCATCGGGCGGCTCGGCCTTCCACGTGAGGCAGGAGTCGACGCCGCGGCCCTTCACCTGCACGGTGCGCTGCGGGCACGACTCGCTGCGACGAATGGTGAACGAGCCGTTGAAGTCGCCCGGCTCCGACGGCGTGAACTTCACGGTGAGGTTGGGAGCGGTGCCCGGCGCGACGTCGAGTTTGCCGCCCATGCCGAGGCCTTCGACTTCGAAGATGCCGACCGCGACGCCGGTCACGCCGCCCGCGGTGACGAGCGAGTTCGAAGCGCCGTCGTTGCGCACCGTGAACGAAGACGTGAGCGTCGAGCGCAGCGGAACCGAGCCGAAGTCGATGACCTCGGGCACTTCGCACTGACCGGCGATGGCCTTGCCGAGCAGCGTGAGCGGAGCGGCGTTCGCGCCCGAGGGCTTGAGCTGCAGGTTGCTCTCGTAGTCGATGCTGTTGTCGTTGGTGATGGGCGGCGTGAACGAGACGGTGACCTGCGTGCGCTCCGTCGGGTTGAGCGTGACCGTCGGGTCCCACTTCACTTCGAAGGTGCTCGAGGGAACGAGCGCGAAGTTGAGCGTGGTGGGCGAGCCGGCGAGCTGCGCGAACTCGGTCATCGTGAACGGCGCGCGGCCGACGTTGCGCACCCAGATGGTCTGATCGCGGCGGCCACCCATGGTGGTCGCGGGGAACTCGACGCGCGCCGACGAATCACCCTCGACGCCGAACGCGGTGTCCCATTCCCAGCGAACTTCTCCGCTGATGGTTTTGACGTTCTTGTTGCAGTCACAACCCGCAACGATGACCAACGAAAGGAGGACCAGCAGCCGGTGGGAGGTACGCACGACCCGAGCGTCTACCAACGTCGCTGGTGGATCCGAAAGCCCCCCAGACACTCGATGTCACTCGGTATTTTCTCGATTTGTGAGAACGCGTCGCAGCTCTGATCAGCGCGTGCCAAAGCCCCCTGGGGCGACGGCGTTGGGGGGCGAAACGGCTTCCAGCTTTTCACGGAGCGTAATTTTCCACTCGCGTGCGTGCTGTTCGGCGAAGGCGACGAATTGCAGGCCTGAAAACTGGCGAGCGTCAGGGTGCGGGCGCGGCAGGAGCTGCCGTGTGCGCATCCATCCACCTGAGGATGGCTTCGACGACCTGCGCGCGTTCGGGCTCGTGGAGGAGATCGTGTGCGAGGCCTTCGAACTTCTGTTCTTTCTTG
>JAEUJS010000158.1 GCA_016792935.1 Archangium sp.
CGTCCCGAGCTTCACCGCTGACGTCGACGGCGACTACGACATCCAGCTGCAGGCTCGCCTCGCCTTCCCGGACCGCGCGTATCCGATGAACCGTGAAGCGACGAGCTCGCTCAAGCTGAACGCGTCGCCGGACGGCAATGGTGCTCGTGGCTGCAGCGCGATGCCCATCGACGCCTCGCTCGCCGCCCTCGGCCTCGGCCTCCTGGCGCTGGCCCGCCGCCGCCGCAGCTAAGCGTTTGCGGTAGCACGCAAAACCTCGATTCACTTGAGCCCCTCGTCAGCGACTGCTGACGGGGGGCTCGGTCGTTCCGGAATCAAGAAATCAACGCCGAAAATGAGCCGCAGAAATGAAGTTTTCGCACGCTCACGGCACATCGAAAAATGGCAGCATCTCCAGCCGGATCACGTCTTCCAAGAAGGCTCGTCGCAGTTCGAGCCTGCACCGTGCGAGGGTAGCGATGAGAGCACTCGTTGGTTGTTTCGTGGGTTTGATGCTCGTCGGCTGCAGCGACGCCCTCGTTGAGAAGCGACAGGTCGACGACATCAACGTCGACGACAAGCTGAGCGTCGCGGGCCGGGTGTGTACGGCCGTGCCCGACCCGACGGGCTTCCCCGTGAAGGTGGTGCTCATCGTCGACCAGTCGGGCTCGATGTGCATCTCCGACCCGCCGGGCAGCCAGGGCTCGCCCGGTTTCTGTGAGATGTACTCGACCGTGCCGCCCGGCGTGACGCAGCCCGCCCGCGTGCGCGCCCTCAACCGCTTGCTCGATCAATTCGCCATGACGCCCAACGTGCAGGTCGCGCTGGTGCCGTTCGAGACCAACGTGAAGGGCACGTGGCCGCCGCCCGGTGGCCCCCGCTTCGCGCGGCCCGACGCTTCGCTGCGCACGCGCGTCAACACGCTCCAGGCCGAGCTCGGCAAGGGCACCGACTACCAGGGCGCGCTCTCGTACGCGTACGGCATCATCGGCAGCGACATCCTCGACACCGAGTCGATGACGCCCGAGGTGTTGCCGCGCAGCAAATACGTCGTGGTGTTCCTCACCGACGGTGTGCCGTTCCCCAAGTGCGCGGGTAACGACAACCTCACGCGCTACGCCGACGATCTCAACCCCGAGTTGACGTGGGCAGACTCGTTCGGCGCCGGCAACTTCTGCAACCTGATCGACCCGATGGACCCCGATGCCATCACCGGCTTCGTGGCGGGCACCGACCGCAACCAGAACTACCAGCTCTTCAGCTACGTGAAGCAGATCATCGATCTGAAGGACCAGTACAACGTCGGCGATATCCGGCTCCACACGGTGCTGATGTTCAACGAAGACTCGGTGCGCAACTGCGGCCCGATTTGCCAGGACGTGTACGGCCAGTACGTGCGCTGGCCCGGCCCGACGCCGGTCGCCGATGGTCCGGGCGCCGCACGCCGCATCGCGACGTGGACGCTCCAACAGCTCGCGCTGCGCGGCAACGGCGTGTTCCAGGACTTCCAGGGCTTCGCCGGTCTCTCGCAGCTCAACCTCGGTGTGCTCGACTATTCCTCGCTCGCTTCACGAAACGTCATGAAGACGCTCATCGTGCAGTCGCTCTCGAGCGAACCCGGAGAACAGGGTCGCGTGGTCGACACCGACGGTGACGGCACCATCGACGAGTTCGACAACGACTTCTCGAACAAGACCAACAAGTTCTTCGCCGACAGCGACGTCGACGGCTTCGACGACACCTTCGAGATTCGGCGCTTCAACGACGGCTTCCGGCCCGATCAGAAGGACGGCCGCGGGTGCGACCCGATGTCGCCGCTCACGCGCAACTGCATGCTCCGCGACACCGACGGCGACGGCCTCATGCAGTACGCCGAGCAGTACCTGAAGACGCGCGAGACGCTGGTCGACTCCGACGCCGACGGCGTGCCCGATGGAATGGAAGTGAAGTACGGCCTCGACCCCATCGCGCGGCTGCTGGTCGACGTGGACACCGACGGTGACGCGACGAGCGACGTCGACGAGTTCTTGAAGGGCAGCAACCCCATCGCGTCCGACCGTACCTTCCAGGAAAAGTCGTCGTACCAGTACTCGATCACCTCTGAAGAGCAGGCCGACAAGAGCATGTGTTACGACTTCCGCGTGACCGGGCTTCAGCTGGTGACGCCTCCCAACCGCGTGGGCGCGACGCAGGGCTACAACCTCTTCAAGATCTGGTTCGCCGAAGCGCCCGAGAGCGGCGTGGCGACCGACTACGGCGTGTGGAAGGCCTCGTGCTTCTGGGCGCAGTACGACCCGCCGTCGGTGCGCGTGCCCGCCGGCCCTGAGATGCCGCCGCTGACTGACGGCGACTTCCGCCAGCCGTACGACATCGACTCCGCAGCCGAGTACGAGATCGAGTGCCTCGGCGTGTCGCCGGTTCGAGGGACGCCCTGATGTTCAGCAACATCGCTCGAGCAGCGACCGCCGCGTTTCTGGTCGGTCTGCTGCTCGCCGCCTGCACCAACTCGTACCTGTATGACGAGCGGCGCGAAGACAACCTCCCCAAGGATCGCAACCTCACGCTCCTCGGAGAGTTCTGCACGCCCTCTCCCAATCAGGTCGTGCGGCCCATCAAGATCCTGATCGCGATGGACGCCTCGCAGTCGATGGCGGCGACCGACCCCAACGGGACGCGCGCCACCGCCGCCATCGCGCTCCTCGACAACCTCCCGCAGGAACCCGAGATCAGCTTCGTGGTGATGCTCTTCGCCGGCAGCACCACGGCGTGGCTCTCGCGCAGCGGCCTGGCCGAATTCGATCGCGTCGTCGACTACACGCCGGCAGACAAGGTGAACCTGCGTCAGCGCATCCTCAACTTCACGGCGCCGGGCAACATGACCAACCGCGACTCCACTGACTTCGTGAAGCCGCTGTCCGACATCTACGCGCTCTTGAACCGCGACATCGCCGATGCGCGCCTGATGACGATGAACGACGAGACGCGCGGCCGCTACTCGATCATCTTCCTGTCTGACGGTCAGCCGACCAACAACCAGGACGACGAGCTGCTCTGTGGTGACGCCGTGCGCCGCATTCGCCAGCTCAAGGATCTCGCCGACGACGTGAAGGTGAACACCGTGCACGTCTTCACCCCGGCGCAGCCGATCGCCTCGTCAGCCTGTGACTTCGACGCCGGCATCACCGTGCCCGTGGGCACCGGTGGCTGCGCGATTCCCGATCTCCCGCCGGGCTCGTGCCCGCTGCTCATCGTCAATCAGAACTCCGAGCGTCTGTACCGCATGAGCTTGCTGGGCGGCGGAGACTTCCGTGACTTCCGCAACAACGAGCCGATCAACTTCCTCAACTTCCAGTTCGGCCAGGTGCGCCGCAACTTCGTCTTCGATCGGCTCGTGGTGTCGAACTTCTCGGCGCGCGCCGGCAGCCCCGACGATGGAGGCGACACCGACTCAGACGGTCTGTTCGATCTCGACGAGCTCGACGCGGGAACCTTGCCGTGGGTGACCGACACCGACACCGACGGCTTCTCTGACGGCGTCGAGATGTTCGCCATCTCCCGCAACGCGAACTTCAACCCCGCGCAGGTGGCGCTGCCCGACGGTGGTGGTCTCGACTTCGGTTGCCCGCCCGAATTGCGCGGCGTCGACAGCGACTGCGACGGTCTGACCGACTGCGACGAGCAGATCATCGGCACCAACGCCCAACGCATGGATTCGGACGACGACGGCATCTCTGACGCCGTGGAATTCAAGCTCGGCGCGCAGGCCAGTTCGAAAGATCTCGGTCAAGACCCCGACAACGATCGCCTCGACACCGGTGAAGAGCTGACCATGCACATGAACCCGCTGCTGGTCGACTCGGACCTCTTGTCGGTGAAGGGCTACCGCTACGAGGTCGTGAAGTCGGCTGGCCTCGATTACCAGGGGCGCCAGTGCTGGAAGTTCACCGTCACCAACGTCGGCCTCGCCAACACCTGGGCCGATACGCGTGACGCCGGAAACCCTGACGGCGGGGCTGACCTCGCGCGCCGTGGCGCTGGCTTCAACGACCTCTTCGTCACCTTCTCGATGAAGGCCGGAGACGACCCGACCGCGCGCACCGCGCTCCGCTCGTTCCGCCACACGACGTCGCGGTACCCGGTGGGCGGCATCAAGTCTCCGCACGACGGTGTGATTCGGATTCAACCCGATGATTTCGTGGCAGGCTGCGCCACCGCCGTTCAGTCCACTCCCTGACGTTTCATTGCGGCCGGGCCCTCACCGCACCGTCGAGCCTTCACCATGCGAACCCACGTCCTCGTCCTGTCGACCTGTCTGTTGCTGTGCGCGTGTCCTCCGCCCATCGAAGAGTGCATCGACGGGACCGAGGCGAGCTGCCCTGACGCGGGCGGCTTGCCTGAAGATCTCTGCAACTCGTTCGAAGAAGCCGAGATGAACTCGCGCTGCCACCTCAACGTGACGACCGGTGGCGCGATGGTCGAGCGCATCGCCGATCGCTTCATCAGCCGTCTCGCCGATGGCGGCCAGGACCAGGACATCTACTTCGCGCAGATGCCCGGCAACCTCACCGCCCGCTCGCTGCTCCACGTGAACGGTGGGTACCAGGTGCCGCAGACCGCCGTGAACTTCTCGCTCAACGTGATGAACGGCCCGGCGGGCATGAGCGTCGCGAACGGCATCGACAAGCACGGCCCCGCGGCGCCCAGGCCGGTCGATCTGATCGTTCCCTTCGCGCAGTCGAACGCGAAGCTCTTCGTGCTGGTCGCCGATGACGGCGCGGGTCAGACCTCGAAGGTCGACAACCGCAACGCGTACTCGCTGTTCATGGAGATCATCGAGAACCCCGACGCCAACGAGCCGAACGACACGATGCCGACGCCGATTCCGCTGACCGGCAACATGGGCATGGCGAGCGGCTTCCTCGCGACGGACAACGACATCGACCAGTTCTCGTTTCAGTTCGCGGGTGGCGGCGGGCGCCAGATTCTGTACCTGCACGTGACCGAGATCGGAGCCCACCCCAATCCGCCTCCGCCGTTCCGCCTCTCGTACACGCTGTTCGCTCCGCCGGGAGCGTCGACCGATGGCGGCATGGACGTGCCCATCGCAGAAGGCGTGATGGACAACGAGTTCAACCCGATCGATCTCGCGACGGCGCGTTTGATCAGTGCTCCGGGCACCTACAAGATCCAGATCAACGGCTTCCGCCCCGCGGGGAGCACGTTGCCCATTCGCGGCAACCTCGACCTCAACTACGCGATCGAGGTTCGCATCATCCCCGACCTCGACATGCTCGAGCCCAACGACACCAAGGCGACGGCGCGCAACCTGACGATGAACCCCAACAGCGCGCAGACGCTCACCGGCAAGCTCGCGCACGTGCCCGATGAAGAGTGGTTCCGCATCTCGTTGCCGGCGCGCGCGTCGCCGTCGACGCTGCGCTACCGCACGTCGATCGCCAACTCTGGAGGCCGGTTCAACCCGCTGTCGGGCACGCCGACGCGACAGATTCGCGTGATGCAGAGCGTGACGACCGGTGCCAACGCCGCCGAGCAGCTCAACAACTGCCGCACCGACCCGATGATCTGCCCGCAGGCAGAAGACGCGCCTCCGGCGTTGATCAACTCGGTGTGCGCGTCGGCCTCGCCGCCGTTGTGTCTCTACGCCGAGCGCAACGAAGAGCGGCCTCGCCTCGCCGACCTCCACAACCTCGTGGGAGCCGTGCCGGTGCCCGCCAACCAGGCCACCGAGTGGTTCGTGATGTTCCGCGATCAAGGGCAGGGTGCTTCGAAGTACGCCGACGATCGCGACTGGACGATGGTGATCGAGTGGCGAGACGACGCCGATGAAGCCGGTCGTCTCGGAGGCCCGACGCAGGTCGCGCTTGGCGGCTCGACCACCGTCTCGAGTGGAGAACTCTCGTTCGGCTACGGCTACCCGCATCGCCTCTGCAACGTGGGCTGCGTGTTGATCGACCCCGATTGGTACGACAACGGGAACGCGCTGCGCGGCGTGGACGACTACGACGCCGTGACGTCAGACCGCGATTTGTACGAGTTCACCTTCGGCGGCGCGACGGGCGATCAGAGCTGGGAAATCTCGTGGGATCTCGAGCACCCGGACGGTGGGAGCGAGCCGCCAGGTGAGCTCGCCTTCGACATGACCTTCTGCGGGAGCGGCAACCGCAACAACCTGTGCGCGAACAGCGAAGAGAAGATCATGGCCTTCAACGACAGCCAGCTGACGCCCTGGTACCTGCCGCAGAGCCAGGCGAACGCGCGCGCCCTCTTCACCAGGCAGAACATGGGCAACTTCACCCGCTACACGGTCGAGCCCGTGGGCTGCCCGTGTCATTCGGCCGTCCGCACGGCGACCGGTCACTTCTTCGTCGACCTCGTCGCGCTGTACCGCACCTCGAACGAGCCGCTCCGGTACCGCATCAGCCAGCGCATCACGGCGTACCCGGGCGCGGGCTTCACGGTCGATGGCGGCGCGGCGACGTGCCCGACGGCGACGGGCGACGGTGGCGTGGTGGGCTGCGGCTTCGCTGAGTAGCGCGAAGAAAAGAGAAGAGGCGCGACGGTGAGTCCGCCGCGCCTCTCGCCGTATTGGGAACTGACGAGACGAACGACTTACATGCCGCCGTCGCGGTAGCAGGGCGAAGTGCCACCATCGGCCGGAATGCCGCAGCCGCTGATCTCGAAGGTCTTGCTCGGCGAGTTCTCGGCGTTGCTCGCCATGGTGATCGAGCCCGTGTACAGGCGCGCCTCGCGCGGATCGAAGATGACGCGAATGTAGAAGTACTTGTTGCCCTTCACCGCGGTCGGCAGCGTCGCCGGCTCGGTGGTCATGGTGAAGGCCGGGTCACCCGAGATGTTGACCGAGGTGACGTTGAGATCGGTGAGGCCGCCGTTGCGAATGATGAGCGACTCCTGTGGCTTCTGGCCAATCAGCGTGCCGCTGCCGAACTCGCGGCGGAAGCCGAGGCTGTCGCGATCGGGGCAGACCTGCGGGTTCTGCGTCAGCGCGTCGGGCTCACACGGAACTGCTGGCTTCCCACATGCTGCGAAACCCGAAAGAATCGCGATGGTGGTCAAACCGACGAGCAACGTTCGCATCATGGTGTCCTCAGGGAGATGGGCTTGAACGGGTTGAAACTACTTCATGCAGTGGGCCTCGTCGCGATTGTTGCCACGACGAGTGGGTGCAGCGTGCGGGAGCAATTCATCGGCACCCGTATTGAAGACGGGTGCGGTGGTGAGTGGAACGTGTGCGCGACGACGGTCGGCTGCTTCATCGGAGATCGCAGCTACGTCGAAGGCCGGTTTCCCGGGAAGAACTCGGTCGGCATTCAGCTCTTCGAGCCGTCGGAAGTGACCGTCACCGTGTACCTCTTCGAGACCGCGGGCGCGGGTGAAGAGACGGTCTTCAACTTCTTCGAGCCCAGCTGCAGCAGCCGTGTGCGCCGCGAGGTCACGGGGCGCACGATGGTTGGCGAGGCCGAGAAGGTCGGCTGGGTGGCGCGCAAGGCCGAGCTCTCGGGCGTGGGAGATCACCTCATCGAGGTCGAGTCGGACGCCCGCACGCGCTACCTGATGAAGATCGACGTGTTGCCGCTGCGCCTGCGCGACGCGATGTAGCTGCACACGCATCACTTGCCGCCGCCCTTCAGGCGCGCGATCAGCTTGGAGGCCACGCGGAACGAGTTCGCCGCGATGGTGAGCGTCAGCGGCACACCGCCGCTGGTGGGCAGGAAGCTCCCGTCGACCACGTAGAGGTTCTTCACCTGGTGCGAGCGGCAGTCGGGGTCGAGCACGCTGGTGGCGGGGTCTTTTCCAAAGCGGCAGGTGCCACCCTGCAGAATGGTCGTCTCGCCAGCGGTGCCCACGCGATCGACGCGGTCGGGCTTGAGCTGCTGGAGCACTTCTTCGCCGCGCTCCACGAGGAACTTCGTCATCACGAAATCCATCGGGTGGCGCTTGATGGTGATGGCCGCGGCGGGCAGACCGAACTTGTCCTTCACCGTGGGCTCGACGCTCACGTAGGTCTGATCGTTGGAAAGGAACTCTCCGTAGATCTCGAACTCGAGAATCTTCGAGTCTTTGTACTCGCGCAGCTTGTCCTTGAGCGCCTTGCCGAAGATGCCCTTCTCGCCTTTTCGCGCGAGCCCGACGGCCGCGAAGATCGGGTTGGGGTGCGCCCACATGAAGCCCAGCGTGCCGCCCTTGCGGAAGCCGAAGCGATCGTCGGGCATCACGTAGAAGTCCTGCAGCGAGCGATTGACGAACGGCGCGGTCGAGGTGAGCCACGGCAGCTCGGTGCCGCGCTTGCTGACGGAGAAGGTCGCCTTGCTCTGGCCGAACGAAGAGAAGAGCAGGTTCTTGCCGACCAGCCCGTTGTCGTTGCCCAGCCCCCTGGGGAAGCGTGAGCTGGTCGAGTTGAGCAACAGCCGCGCGCTCTCGACCGCGGTGCACGACGAGACGATGATCTTCGCCGGCTGTTCCTGCGTGACGCCGTCTCCATCGAGATAGAGCACGCTCCTGGCGTTGCCCTTGTCGTCGACGGTGATCTGCGTGGCCATGCACTTGGGCCGCAGCTCGACGTTGCCGGTGGCGATGGCGGCGGGAATCAGCGACGCGCCAGTGGAGCTCTTCGCGCCGTGTTCGCAGCCGTAGGAGCCGCAGAGCGTGCAGTACACACACGCATCACGACCGCGGTACGGCGCGCTGATGATGCCGCGCGCGGTGGGAATGGCGTGCCAGCCGAGCGACCTGGCGGCGCCTTCGACCGCTTCAGCGACGGGCGCATGCGCGAGCGGAGGCAGCGGGTAGTTGCCTTTTCGTGGCTCGAGGAAGGGATGCGGCACGGCGTTGCCGCTGACACCGAGCTCAGCCTCAGCCTGGTCGTAGAACGGCTCGAGCTCTTTGTACGTGATGGGCCAGTCGACGACGTTGCTGCCTTTCGGCGCGCCGACCTCGGTCTTCATGCGGAAGTCGACCGGCTTCAACCGGTAGAAGTAGCCGCTCATGTGCACCGTGCCGCCGCCGACACAGTTCGCGGTCCACGCCTCGTTGGTGCGCGTGTAGGGCTGGCCTTCGACGCGCCACAGGTGGGGCTCGTCCCACGGCAGCGGCATGAAGAAGTTGCGGCGCGAGTTGAGGATCTCGTCGTGAACGAAATCTTCCTTCTGGTACCAGGCGCCCTTCTCGAGCACGACGACCTTGAAGCCGGCCTTGCCGAGCTCGAGCGCGAGGGGAGCGCCGCCCGCTCCAGAGCCGATGATGCAGACGTCGACGGAATCTTTCGCCATGTCGTGAAAGGTCCTCAGCAGCCTTTGCCACCGCCGCACACCAGCTGGTGCAGGCGCTGACTGCCGTCGTACGGAGATTTGGGATCGCCCTTGAGGTTGCGGCCCACGAGCTCGAAGCCGACCGTCTTCCAACCCGCGCCGTCTTTGTTGCCGCCGTAGTTGGGATCTCCGAGGTAGCCCTCGAGCGAGAGCACCACCAGCATCTCGTACCAGCGCGCTTCGCCGGTCTTCTCACCCGAGTTCTTGAAGATCGTGAGGAGCTCGTCCTGCTGCGCCGCCGTGCACGACGCGAAGTTCTTCTGGAACATGCGCTGCGCCCGGCGATCGAGCGCGGCGAGGCCCGTGGGGAAGTTGGTCTTCATCTGCTGCATCGTCGGGTCCTGCAGCATGCGATCGATGTAATCGGGCACGCCGAGCTCGACGCCACCCGGGTCTTCGTCTTTGGGAAGGAAGCGATCGATCACCGCGACCAGCGTGGCCCACTCGGGGTCGGTGAAGCTCTTGTGCGAGATGGTCGGCACCGGCTGCTTGAGGGGAGCGGGCGGACCAGCGTCGGGCTTCTTGTCGTCCTTGCAGCTCTCGAGCAGCACCACGCCGCCACCGAGGAACGTGAGGTGCCGCACGAAGACGCGTCGCGGCAGGTCGGCGAGGAGCGGATCGTGTTCAGCCGGAGCGGTCTGGCCTTCCGAAGGGAATTCGTCGTCACGCATGTGGGGCGGCGGGAGTGTCGAGCCGCGATCCGTCATGCGCAAGAGTGGTGTTGACCCCACCCGGGGGTGGGGAGTCCTCCACAGGGCTGTGGTGTCAGGACGCTCGTGTCAGAGCGCTTTTCCACCGTGGTTTCCCCTCGGGATCGAAGCTTCGATCGAGCAGGCCTTGGGCTATTCTCACGCACATGTTTCGACTCTCGCTGGTGCTCGCGGCTGTCGCGTTGATGGTGTTGACGATGGGCTGTCCGAATCCCCCGCCTCCCGACGCTGGAGTGGGTGGCGGGCGCGGCGGCGGGAACGGCGGCGGGACGGGCGGAGGCATCGCTCCGTTCACCGTCGAGTTCCTCGATGAGAACGCGCGCGACGCGGTCTACCACGCGATGGCGCTCGACCCGGCCACGGAGCGCGTCGGCGTGGTGTACCTCACGCCTGCGGGCACCGAGATGAACCAGGGTCACCCCGACTACTTCATCAAGTACGTCGAGTGGCGCGCGGGCGCGATCGTCGTGCCGCCAGAGACGATTCGCACGGTGCAGCGCTTCGTCGGCTTGTCGATCGCCTTCGACCCGATCAGCGGAGACCCCTTCGTCGCCCATCTCGGAGGCGCACCGGGCTTTACGCCTCCCGACTCGATCTTCTGGTTCCAGAGTGACGCGTCGCTCTCACGTCGTAGCAATGGCACCTGGACTGAGACGATCGTCGCCACCAGTGGTGATCAGGTCACTTGCGGCAACCCAGTCAGCGATCGCGGCTTCCTCGTCGGCTTGTGGCCGGCCATCGTCTTCGATTCGACCGGCCGCATGTACTACGGCTATCGCGACGGTCACGGTGGCCAGTTCCCGATGCAGGACTGGGCCGGTACCGACGTCGAGATCTGGGAAGGCAACGCGCCGCCGACGACCGGTCGGTGCGCTGCGAACGGCGGCAACAACAAGGACGCCTACGGCGGCCACCTGAGAATGGTGATCGCCGCCGATGATCAGCCAGCCATCATTCACGATCAGATGTTCGGCACCGCCGACACCAACGGCATCAACACCATCTTCCAGCGCCGCTTGATGAACGGAAACTGGACGCCTCCGAGCGGCTCTCTGGTCGCCAACCCCAACACGCAGTCGGGCGCGTCGCTCGCGTGGGATCCCATGGAAGGGTACGGCATCGCGTTCATCGAGCGCACCTCGAGCCGCCTCGGCTACATCAGCTCGGCCGATGGCGTGACGTTCAACGCCGTGGACCCGGTGTTCGGCTCGGGCAGCGGCGGCTGGTACCCGTCGTTGGCGATGGACCCCATCAACCACGAGCCGGCGATCGCGTTCTACGTGTGCAGCACGCGCACGTCGGTCAACGAGCAGAGCTGCAACATCACCGAGGACGAGCTGCGCGTCACTCAGCGCATCTCAGGCAACTGGCGCGAGACGCTGGTCGATACCGAAGGTGGCTTCACACCGCAGCTGGGCTTCTTCACCAGCCCGGGCCGCAACGGCAAGCGCGTCATCGTGTACCGCATGCCGCCGTCCGTCGATCCCGGCACCGGCCTCACCGTCACCAACGTCGGCCAGCTGAAGATCGCGGTGGAGCGATGAGGACTCGGCTGTTCATCGCGGTGCTGACGTGTCTGGCGCTCGTCTCGTGCGGCGTCGACAACGGGCTGGGCGGCTCGATGAGCGAGGTGTTCCCGCTCGACATCTCGAAGGTCGACATTCACAAGAACGACGAGGCGCTGCAGATCACCTACCTGCGCAACCGCGGCGTGTTCCTCGACGTCGTCGCGCGCGTCTCGGTCTCGCTCGACACCGACGGCACGGCGGAAGACGGCGGCGTGCCGAAGATCAACTTGATGCCGGGCACGCGCATTCCGCTCGCGGGCATGGCGCCCAGCGGTGTGCTGCGTACGTCGGTCACCAACGCTCCGGGAGGAGAGCCGACGCGCAATATGCCCAACGTGCTGCGCGGAGATCTCGTCATCACCACCGGCGGTCAGATTGGCGAGTTCACCAAGGGCAACTTCTCGATGCTCTTCGAGCAGACCGGTGGCGACGTCGGCTTCGGTCGCACGCTCACGGGAACGTTCGCCGCTGACGTGCAGGACGCGGGCTTCGAGCCGTACCCGCCTGACGCCGGGCCGTGACGAGCGCCTTCAGACCTTTTCCATGAACACGCGCAGGTTGGTGGACGTGCCGGGGATGACGGTCGCCCAGCGCTCTACCGTGCGGTAGCCGTCGAGCGTGATGCGAATCTGATGTGGGCCCGCGGTGAGCGTCAGCGTGTTCGGTGACTGACCGCGCGGCTGCCCATCGACGAGCAGATTGGCCTCGGCGGCGATGCCTTTCGCGGTGACGACCACGCGCAGCTGACCGGTGTTCGCCGCGACGGGCGCTGGGTTGTCTCCGGTCGGATCTTCGGGCGCGGAAGGCGGCGGCTGCTGCGGAACGTTCACGCTCGACGCGCGGATCTTCGGAGCGCCCGACGCCGCGCTCGTGGGGAGACCGACGACCGTGCGTTCCCCGCTCGGAGGATCCGGAGCGGGCTGCGGCAGCTGCTGCTGCGTCGGGACCCGCGCGCGGATCTTCGGCCTCTCTTCGTCGAAGCGGAACACGACGGTCTTCTGCTCTCCGGAACTTCCCGTGTCGGACAGCGGCAGGCCGGGCACCGAGACCACATCGCTGTTCGACGCTTCCGGAATCGGCGCTTCGCTCGACGGCGACTCACCCGACGGGTCGGAGTCTTGCGGCGTCAGCGCGGGTTGCTGCTCCGTCGCGAGCGGAGGCACGGCTTTGCGGCCGAGCTCCTTCGCGTCTTCGGCGAGCTTCTTGGGCACCAGCCGTGTTTTCTGGACCGCGACCTTCTGATCCGTTGCCTGGGTGGTCGGCAGATTGAACGCCCTGGCGAGATCGACCTTCTTCGCTCCGGCGGCTGCTTCGAGGTCAGCGACGAACTCGGTCACGGTCTCGGGGCGCTCGTCGCGGCGCTTGGCGAGCCCGCGAATGATCACCTGCGAGACGGTCTTGCTCAGCCCCTTCACCAGCGCGCTGGCATCGGGCGGCGGCGTGTTCTTGTGCCCGTAGAGCACTTCGAAGTTGTTGTTGCCGAGGTATGGCGGGCGGCCGGTGAGCAGCTCGAAGGTGACGGCGGCGAGCGCGTAGACGTCGGTGCGCTTGTCGATGTCTTCCACTCCGAGGATCTGCTCGGGCGACATGTAATACGGAGTGCCGACCATCGCGCCCGGCCGCGTCAGACCCGGGTTGGCCTGATCGCGCACCACGCCCAGGTCGAGAATCGTCACGCGGCCGCCGACGCAGAAGAAGACGTTCTGCGGCTTGATGTCGCGGTGCACGAGGCCGTTGTGGTGGAGAAACGCGAGGCCCGACGCGATCTGCTTCACGATGGCGACGGTCTCGGCGAGCCCGACCTTGCCACCGTGTTTCTCGATGATGTCCGAGAGCGTCAGGCCCTCGAGGAACTCCATGACGATGAACGGCAACGCGCCGCGCCGACCGTGGCCCTGGAAGGCGACGATGTTCTGGTGCCGCAGGCCGGTCATCTTCTCGGCTTCGCGTTCGAAGCGCGCCACGACCTTGGGTTTGCGACAGTGCTCCGGCGCGAGGATCTTGATGGCGACGAGCTTGTTGGCCTGCACGTCGCGGCCCTTGAAGACGCTGCCCATCGCGCCCTGGCCGATGCGCGTCTCGATGCGCCAGCGCTGGTCGAGGAGCTCTCCCGGCGTCACGTGCACGACGACGGTGTGATCGTGTGTATCGGCGGGCACGGCGGCGCGACTCTACTCCAGCGAGAACAACGAGGCCGCGTGATCCCACGTGACGCGGGAGATCACGCGCTGCGACAAACCGGCTTTCGTCAGTCGATGTGCGGCCCGCCCGAGCGAGACGATGTCGCTGGCGCCGAACCCTGCCGCATCTCCCAGCACCAGCCGTTCGGGCCCGAGCGTGCGGATGAGCGCGACGGCTTTTTCGACCGGCAAGATGGCGGGGTGCACCGTGAGACCGGCGAAGAAGCCGAGCTCGCGAATGCCGCGCACCGTCTTGCCGATCGCTCCGTCGAGGAGGATGCGGTCGGCCGGGAGCTCGCTGGCCTGCAACGTGACGAGCGTTCGCTTCGTCATGCGCTCGGTGTCTTCATCGGGCGCGCTGACGATGGCGGGCCTGTTGAACTGGTGTGCGAGCGCGAGCTGAGCGAGCAGCGCCTCTTCTTCGACCTCTGAGCCGCTCCGCAGCCCGAGCTGACCAATCGCCAGGACGCGGCCAGTCTCGAGATAGCCGGGGATCGCGTCGAGGATCTGCGAGAGACCGCGGCGCGGGAGACACAGCGGGTGAACACCGAGCGCGACGCCCGCTTTGATCCCCGCGCGATCGAGTCGTATCAGCTGCGGGCCCATCAACTCATCGAAGTGCGCGAGCAGACCTTCGGGAGTCGCGGGGTGCGCGGTCGAATCAGCGACGGCGATCAGCGCACGCACGCCGAAGATCTGCATCGTCTCGAGATCGACGTCGCTCAGCCCAGCCGGATGAACGCGCGGATTGAAGAGCTCGGACGCCACGAATCAGATCCCGGAGAGTTGCGAAATCCCCTCTCCCGCCCCTGCAGGAGAGGGGGAAGAACGTCAGCGGAGCACGCCGCGTCCGCTCGTGTCGGTCTCGAGCTTCTTCGTCAGCACCGCGTTGAACGCCATGCCGCGCACGCCGCCGCCCATGCCCATGATCAGCTCGGTGACGAGCGGCCTGCCGACCGTCTCTCCGCGCTTGTTGAGGAGCTGCTCGAGCTTTCCGACGTCGTCGCTCCCCGCGCTGAACGCCTCAGCCGGCGGAGGCAGATTCGCCTTCGGGCGACGCGCGGTCATCGAGGGCTGCTCCGAGAGGAAGTCGGCGATCGGCGCGGTCACCTGATCGAGCGTGACGAGGCGATACGGCGTCTCGGAATATTCGTCGCTCTCGGTGTCGGGCTTCTCGAAGAACAGGCCGCCGCCGACGTAGACCGCGGAGTGGAGCAGTTCCATGTCGCCCGATGCCCCAGCCGACTCGTCGGCTGATCTGATCGCCCCATCGTGGCGATTGAACGTCACCACGTCGCCGGGCTGGAGCTTCGAGGTGTCGAGCTTCTCTCCGGGCCTGGCGGTGGCGAGCGTCGTGAAGTCGTCGGCGTACTTCGCGTCGACGAGCTGCGCGTCACCGTAGGCGAGCTGCACGTGCGCGCCCTGCGTGCCCTGGTACGCGCGCATGGCTTCCCACGCAGTGCCGTGGCAATTGGGCGTGGCGCCGATGCTGACCTGGTCGCCCATCATCATGTCTTCGGCGATCTTCTCGGTGCCGGCGATGGTGATCTGCTTGCCGGTGTCGAGATCGCGATTCACCAGCGACTGCAGCATCGGTGGCAGGAAATCGATCGCGTTGTATTCGCGGCTCGCGTCGTAGCGGACGCTCGACTTGCCGCCGAACTCGGTCTTGAGCGCGTCGAACTGCGACTGGCTGAGCTTGCCTAACGAGACGTCGACGGTGCGGTTCATCAGCTCGCGCTCGGCCTTGAGGCCGGTGAGCTGCAAGGTGGTGGCGCTCTTGACGGGAACGCCGGCGACGGTGCTCGCGACGGGCGCCGGCCCGATGGGACGGGAAGCGGGCGTCTGCAGCGTGGCCTCGAGCGCTCCGAGTGCGGGCGTCCTGGTCTTCGGAGCACCGCCCGCGCCCCACGCACGCTGCGCCTGACCCGCGGGCGCATTCGTGGCCGGGCGGGGTGACTCGAACGAGGAATCGGTGCGAGTGGTCGAGACGGTCGAGGGAGGCGGCTGCGAAATGCGAGGCATGGGGCGCATTTCGCGCGAAGGCGAGGGTGTGCGCAAGAGATGCGCGTGACGATTTCTCTCCGTCGGTCGATGGAGCGGCACACTCGATGCTCAGGCGTGGAATCAATGACCAACGCGCGCAAGTTGTTCGTGACGCGGCTCGTGCACACCGTGATCTGGGCGGTGATGGCGAGTGGGATCGTCGCGCTGCCGTTCCTGGCGTGGACCGATCACTTCGGCTGGGCGTTGGCGATCACCGTGATGATGGCGGGCGAAGGCATCGCGCTCGGATGCTCACGAGGTGCGTGTCCGCTGACCGCGATCGCGCGTCGCTACACCGATGATCCCTCTCCGGCGTTCGACATCTTCCTGCCGGAGTGGCTCGCGAAGTGGAACAAGGTGATCTTCGGAGCGCTGTTCGTCGCGGGCGAGATCGCAGTGCTGACGCAGGTGCAGGGCTCGCTCGCGATCGCGAGCTCGGTGGCGCTGGCAGTCGGTGTGGTGGCGACCGCGCTGTCGTTCGCGGTGCGCCGGCGAGGTTGAGTGTTGCGCGCCGCTACACGCCGACGACCGGAGACGATCAGTCCGAGCCGTTCGGCTGACCCTCGTTGCGCGGATCACTCGCCGCGGTGCGCAGCCCCGTGACGGGGTCGACCATCACCGCTTCCGCGTCGCCCCAGCCCTTGAGGCGCTTGAACGTGTGACCGCGCGCCTCGAGCGCCTTCTGCGTCGCGGGATCCATCCCGTCGGGGTCGACCCACACCTCGTCGGGCAGCCACTGGTGATGAAGGCGTCCACGACCCACCGCGCGCACCACGTCGAGCTCGAGATCGATCACGTTGCTCACCACCTGCATCACCGTCGTCGGAATCGTCGAGCCACCCGGAGAGCCCACCGCGAGCATCACGTCGCTCGGCCGATCCTTCATGAACACCAGCGTCGGCGTCATCGAACTCACCGGAATCTTCCCGGGCGCGATGGCGTTCGCCTCTCCCATCACGAGCTGAAAGGTGTTCGGCACACCAGGCTGAGCGGCGAAGTCGTCCATCTCGTCGTTGAGCAACACGCCCGTGCCCTTCGCGACGACGCAGCTGCCGAAGTAGTAGTTGATGGTGGTGGTCAGCGCGACCGCGTTGCCGTCCTTGTCGATCACGCTCAGGTGCGTGGTGTTCTTCTTCCCAACATCGGCCGCTCCAGGAGCGAGGAACGTGGTGCTGCGCGTCGCCTTCGTGAGATCGATCCTCGACGCAGCCGCCGCGAGTGACTGCTGATTGAGCAGCGAAGCGACCGGCACTTCGACGAACGCGGGGTCTCCCATCACGCGGCTGCGATCGGCGTACGAGATGCGCAGCGCTTCGATGAATACGTGCAGCGCATCGATCTCACGCGAGGCGGGCCCTTTGACGCCCTTCGCTTCGATGAGTCCGAACGTTTCCAACATCGCGAGCCCACCCGCGCTCGGCGGAGGCATCGTCACGATGCGGTGCCCGCGATACGCACCGATCAGCGGAGCGCGCCACGTCGTCTTGTACTTCGCGAGATCTTCTTCGCTGAGCAATCCGCCGCCTGCCGTCACCGTGGCTGCGATCTGCTTGCCGATCTTCCCCGTGTAGAACGGAGCGTCTCCACTCTTCGCCAATGCGCTCAACGTCGCGGCGAGCTCGGGCTGCGTGATCTTCGTGCCCAACGCCGGAGCCGATCCATCGCGCAGGAAGATCCGTGACGCTTCGGGGTCAGCCTTGAGGCACGCCTCCCGATTCACGGCGAGATCGCGATACTTCGGCGTGACGAGGAACCCTTCCTTCGCCGCTTTGATCGCCGGAGCGAGCACCTTCGCGCGCGGCAACTTCCCGTACTTCGCGTGCAATTCGAGGTAGCCCTTCACCGCGCCCGGCACCGCGATCGACAACACGCCGTCGGTCGCCTTCTCGGGCACGAGCTTTCCGTCGACCAGATACATCTCGCGCGTCGCCTTGAGCGGAGCGACCTCGCGAAAATCGAATGCCAGATCCTGCGCGGGCGTCTTGCCGTCTTTGCTCGCGACGAGGTGGATGATGGCGAAGCCCCCGCCTCCGAGGCCCGAGTGATACGGGCCGACCACCGCCATCGTGAACGCGCCCGCGACGATCGCATCGACCGCGTTGCCGCCCGCATCGAGCATCTCCTTCGCCGCCGCACTCCCGAGTGGATGCTGCGCGGCGACGCCGGCGGTCTGATACGGCCGAGCTGCCAACGCTGACGACGACGCGGCGACCAGCGCGAGGAAGATCGTCTTCATGAACGCACGTTTTCCACCGAAGCCCGATCGTGGCAACGACGCGACAGGGGCCTGTCAGCCGTGCCACACCCCTCCTGATTGGTGTCGCGCAAGTGCATGGAATCATTGGTGGTCGATCGTGGCATGTTGTGTGCTGACTGGGCGCGTCATGCAGACCGTCTCTGACACGCAGACCAGCCTGACGCCGAACCCCGACGAGCTGTTCTTCCGCAGCCGGGACTTCCTGAGCGTGTCGACCTTCCTCAAGCCGAAGCTGCGCATCGCGGTCGGTCCACGTTCTGGCGAGCTGGGTGTGCAGGTCGAAGCGGTGAAGGCGACGCCGGCTCCGCGCGGCAACTGATCGCACCGTCCTCCCGGCATTGACCGAGACCGGCCCGCTTGCCAAAGGGGCGAGCATGACTTCACCGTTGGCAGCCGTCGTGTTGTGCGCGGGCAAAGGCACGCGCATGAACTCTGATCGCGCGAAGGTGCTCCACCCGATCCTTGGTCGGCCGCTCGCGTGGTACCCGATCACCAGCGCGTTCGAGCTCGGCGCGCAGCAAGTCGTCGCCGTCGTCGGACACCAGGGCGACGAAGTGAAGAAGCAGCTCGCGGCGAATTTCCCGGGCCAGGCTTTGCAGTACGCCGTGCAGGCCCAACAACGTGGCACCGGAGACGCAGTCGCGGCCGCGCGCGGCGCGCTCACCGGCTTCAACGGCGCAGTGCTGATTCTCTATGGAGACGTTCCGCTCCTCACCGTCGACACGCTCAAGCGATTGGTCGCGGCGTACAACCCTGCGAAGGGCGCGCTCGCGATGATCAGCTGCCGACTGAGCGATCCCACCGGCTACGGCCGCGTGTTGCGCGGGGCCGATCGCAAGGTCGTCGGCATCGTCGAGCAGAAGGACGCGACCCACGAGCAGAAGCTGATCGACGAAGTGAACGCCGGCATCTACGTCGTCGAGTCGAAGTTCCTCTGGGGCGCGCTCGAAAAACTCACGCCGCAGAACGCGCAGGGCGAGCTGTACCTCACGGATATCGTCGCGCAGGCCGCAAAGGCAGGAGAAGTCGCCGTGGTCGAGGCGCCTCCTGCCGAGACCGCGGGCGTGAATGATCGCGCGGAGCTGGCGGACAGAGCAGAGGTGATTCGCGCACGCATCAACACGCGGCATATGCGAGCGGGCGTCACGCTCCAGCATCCGGCTTCGACGTTCATCGACGCGGCCGTTGAGATCGGCCCCGAGACCGTCATCGGTCCGCAGGTCTCGATTCGCGGCGAGTGCGAGATCGGCGCGAACGTGACGATCGATCAAGGCGCGGTGTTGATGCACACCACCGTCGGCGACGGCGCGCACGTGAAGCCGTACTCGGTGCTGGAAGAGGCGCAGGTCGGCCCCAAGTGCCACGTCGGTCCATTCGCGCGGCTGCGCCCGGGCACCGTGCTCGAAGAAGACGTGCACGTCGGCAACTTCGTCGAGACCAAGAAGGCGCGCTTGCGCAAGGGCACCAAGGCAGGCCACCTCACGTATCTGGGCGATGCCGATGTCGGCGCAGGCTCGAACATCGGCGCAGGCACCATCACCTGCAACTACGACGGCGTGAACAAACACGAGACCGTCATCGGCTCGAACGTGTTCATCGGGAGCGACACGCAGCTCGTCGCTCCGGTGCGCGTGGGAGACGGAGCGTTCGTCGCGGCCGGATCCACCATCACCGAGGACGTGCCGAACGGAGCGCTCGCGCTCTCACGCACGCCTCAAACGACCAAAGAAGGTTGGGCCGAGCGGCGCCGCAAGGTGCTCGAAGGTCTCAAGGAGTAAACAGCAATGTGCGGAATCGTCGGCTACGTCGGTGAGTTGGAAGCAGCGCCCATTCTCGTCTCGGGTCTGAAGCGGCTCGAGTACCGCGGCTACGACAGCGCGGGCGTGGCGGTGTTGAACGGCCAGGCGCTCACGGTGGTGCGCGCGACGGGCAAGCTGCGCAACCTCGAGGGGAAGATCTCGACGGAGATGCCGAAGGGCCGCGTCGGAATCGGCCACACGCGCTGGGCGACGCACGGGCGGCCGAGCGACGACAACGCGCACCCGCACACCTTCGAAGGCGTCAGCGTGGTGCACAACGGCATCATCGAGAACCACCTCGCGCTCAAGGCGGCGTTGAAGGCCAAGGGGCACGTGTTCGCGTCGGAGACCGACTCCGAGGTGTTCGCGCACCTGATTCGTGAGGCGCAGCGCGGCGGGAAGTCGTTGCTCGAGGCGGTGCGTGCTGCGGTGGCGCAGGTGAAGGGTACGTACGCGCTGGTGGCGATCTCCGAGGCGGACCCCACGCGCATCGTGTGCACGCGTGAGGCGCAGCCGATGGTGTTGGGCTTCGCGGAAGGTCAGAACTTCGTCGCGTCGGATGTGCCGGCGTTGCTCGAGTACACGCGCGACGTGGTCTTCATGGAAGACGGAGACGTCGCCGTCGTCGCCAGGGAAGGCATCGAGATCTACGCGCGCGCCGGCGGTGAGGCGAAGCGCAAGCACACCAGGATCGATTGGACGCCCGGCATGGCCGAGAAGGGCGGCCACAAGCACTTCATGCACAAGGAGATCTGCGAGCAGCCGCGCGCGGTCGCCGACACGCTGCGTGGACGGGTGTTGCGCTCTGAAGGTGACGTGCACTTCGACGGCTGGTCGCTGAGCGAAGCGCAGGTGAAGTCGATGGACCGCGTGTGGATTCTCGCGTGCGGCACGTCGTTCCATTCCGGTCTCGCCGGCAAGTGGATGATCGAATCGCTGGCGCGCATTCCGGTCGAGGTCGAGCTGGCGAGCGAGTTCCGTTACCGCGATCCGATCGTCAGCAAGTCGCAGCTCGCGGTCGCCATCTCGCAGTCGGGTGAGACGCTCGACACGCTGGCTGCGATGCGTGAGGCGAAGACGCGCGGCGCGACGACGATGACGCTGTGCAACGTGGTCGGCTCGGCGATGACGCGCGAGGCGGACTTCACGGTGCTGACCAACGCGGGCCCGGAGATCGGTGTCGCTTCGACGAAGGCGTTCACCACGCAGCTCGTCGGTCTGTACCTGCTGGCGATCAAGCTCGGCCGTCTGCGCGGAACGTTGTCGAAGGAAGACGCGCAGAAGCACCTCACGATGTTGAGCGAGGTGCCGTCGGTCGTGGAGCAGGTGCTGCACACCGAAGCGAAGGTGAAGGACATCGCGCGCAAGTACATGAACGCGAGCGACTTCTTGTTCCTCGGTCGCGGGCCGATGCACCCGGTGGCGCTCGAGGGCGCGCTG
>JAEUJS010000194.1 GCA_016792935.1 Archangium sp.
AAATCGATCGGCATCGGGTACCACGACTTCTCGAGCAAGGCGTTCAAGTTCTACTTCTCGCCGCAGCTGCAGACCGGCGTGACGATCGAGACCATCGACACCGGCGCTGATCAGACGATGCCGGGCAACCAGAGCTGGGTGGGCACCGACAGCGCGATCGTCTTCGGACCGCAGGGCGTGGTGTGGGCGCTCTACCAGGACGCGACGCGCGGCGATCTGAAGCTGAGCAAGCGCACCGCATCGTGGGCCGCGGAGCCCAGCCCGCGCACCGAAGGCGCGGTCGGGTTCTTCGCCGACGCCGTGCTCGAGGGTGGTCAGCTCTTCACCAGCCACGCGCGCATCCACGCGCGGTTGATCCAGAGCGAGCCGCAGGTCGACAACTCGCTCGTCCTCGACGTCGTTCCGGGGCAGTGATCAGGCGCCATGGAGGCGCGCCTCGCGGTACCGAGCCCTGAAGCGCTCGCCGCGCTCTATTACCCCAACGGTCGCCTCGGCGGCCTGACGGTGCCGGGCAAGCCTCCAGGGGCGCTCGCGCAGCAGCTCACGCTCTTCATCGAGGTCGAGAAGCCGGCGCGACAATTTCAGCTGCGCGGGCAGATCGCGTGGGTGCGCCACAAGGCGGGGCCCAATCAGCCGACCGGGTACGGGTTCGACTTCGATCCCGACGACGACGCGACGCGCGTGCGGTTGCTGGCGTTCGCTCGGCGCGAGGTGTCTTCCGATGCGACGCGCGTCGAGGCGCGGCAGCAGGTCGAGCTGCAGGTGCGGCTCGTGCACGAGGGCCGTCAGCGCAAGGAATGGATGGCGGATCTCTCGCTCGGTGGCGCGTTCGTGCGCACGTGGAATCCGCTGCCGATTGGAGCGACCGTCGCTTTGCACGTTCGCCCGAGTTTCTCTTTGACGTCGATCGAGATTCCGGCGCACGTCGCGTGGGTGCGTCTCGCTGGGGCGCATCCCGGGATGGGGCTCGAGTTCGCTTCGAGCGCTGAGATGCGGGCTCGGATCGAGAAGTTGATCAGCAAGGTCGTGCGCTGAGTTTCCGCTCGAGCTCGCGCTGATCAGACACGAACCAGAGCTGCGTGCCGCGGTTGGTCTCTCTCACGAAATCGCGGAAGGCTTCGCTCGCGGTGAGGTGGGCGGTGATGTCTCCGAGGATCGCGAGACGCAGGCGGTAGTTCGCGAACTTCTGCGCGACGGTTCCGGCGAGGCCCGTGCGCAGTGAGAAGAAGTCGGGGCCGAGGCGTGTCGTCGGGATGATCACGAGGTCGATCTGCTGGCCGAAGGTCTGGCCGATGAGGTCGATGATCTGGCGCTCGGTGGTGAGGACTGGGCCTGCTTCAGGGATGGTGAGGGTGTTCATGCGTGGCGTGCTGACTTCGGGGCGTGAGAGGGCTGACTTCCCCTCTCCCGGCCTCTCCCCGGTGGGGGAGAGGAGAGCGCTTCGGGCGAGCGCTGCGCTGGCTCGGACGAGAGGTCGCCCCCGCGCAGTGCCCACGCGCGCGTCACGGCGCCTGCTGTAGGCGCGCGCGGCGATCGCGGTGATAGTGCGGAGCGCAGAGACCACGGGCGAGCACCGGCCGATCACATCCCTCGATCGCGCAGCGCGCACCCTCTTCCGCGCCCGAACGTGAAGGCTCGATGCCGAACATCGCGTGCCCCACCGCGATCCACCGCTCGAGCTGCTGACGCGAGAGATGCGCTCTGCGCGCGAACTCGATCAGCCGCGCGTGCGAGGGCTCACTCGTCTCGGCCGCTGCGTCATCACGGAACAACTCCGACACCGGCACCTCGAGCGCACGCGCGACGGTCAGCAACGTCTCGTAGCTCGGGCTGCGTTCCCCACGCTCGAGCAGCGACGCGAAGCTCACCGAGATGTCGCAGCGCCGCGCGAACTCTTCCTGTGTGAGCCGCAACCCTTCGCGCAGGCGACGCACCCGCCGCCCCAGCGCGTGGAGCGACGACTCTCCATTCCACGACGAAGTCACTGACAGTACCCGTTGGCCTGGCACGTCCCGCCGCCGGGACACGTGTTGCCCGCGCAGCACTTGTAGAACGGCTTGCCGCAGCAGAACCCGCTCTGACACGTCGTTCCGCTCGCGCACGGGAAGGTCGGGCACGACACGACGCACGTCGCCTGATCAGTTCCGTTGATCAGATAGCGATCGCACACGTAGCCCGAGCGACAACTGCCCTGCGTTCCCGCTCCAGTGCAGTTCGCGAGGCAGTAGCTCTGGCCCTGAATCACGTACGGCGAGCAGCTGCTCCCGTTCTGGCACGAAGCGCTCGTGCAGTTGTGCGTGCAGTAGCCGCCGCTCCACGTCGTGAAGCAGGTGTTGCCCACACAATCGAGGAACGAGCCGCACGTTCCTCCCGTCGGCGTCATGTTGAAGCCGCCGCCTCCGCCGCCGCCCGTCGCGCCGCCGCCGGTTCCTCCGCCGGTCGATCCACCACCAGTGCCGCCGCCCGTCGCGCCGCCGCCAGTGCCACCGCCCGTCCCTCCTCCGGTGCCGCCACCGCCCGTCCCGCCGCCCGTTGCGCCACCACCGCCTCCCGTTCCGCCGCCAGCCATGCACTGACCCGACGAGCACGTGTTGCCCGCCTGGCACATGTTTCCCTCGCAGCACGCGAAGCCCGCCACGCCGCAGCAGAAGCCGCGCGAGTCACACGTCGGCGCGATGCCGCATTGCGTGTTCGACGTGCACGCGGGGAAACACACGGGCACGCCCGAAGTGCCCTGATTCGGCTCGCAGATGTAGTCGGTGCGGCAGCCACCCGGAGCTTGACGCGGCATCGAGCACTGCGTGAGACACACCTTGGTCGGACCAACGCCGCTCGGATTGTTGCCGCACTGGCTGCCGCCGAAGCACTGCGCCGAGCTGGTGCACGCCCTGGTGCAGTAGCCGCCCGAGAAACCAATCTGCAGACACGTGCCGTCCACGCAGTCGCGATCGAGCGTGCACGCCGCTCCGGTGGGCCGCAGCGGCTGGCCACCATCGGTGCCCGCGTCGACGCCTCCGCCCGTGGTGCAGAAGCCGCCGTTGCAGCTCGTGCCCGGCGCGGTGCACATGTTGTTCGCGCAGCACATCGCGCCCACGCCGCCGCACGCGCCCGCATCGGTCATCGGCGTGTCGCACAGACCGCGCTGGCAGGTCAGCCCGAGGAAGCAGCTCATGTTCGAGCAGCACGCCTGGCTCTGCTGACCGCACGGAGCGCCACCGCCTCCAGTGCCACCGCCGGTCGCGCCGCCGCCGCCTCCAGTGCCGCCGCCCGCGCCCGTTCCAGCGTCATCGAGAATCACGCTCGCGTCGGGATCGCGGAAGCACCGGCCGGCACTGCAGAGCTGATCAGGAAGACACACCCGACAGTCGGCCCCCATCGATCCACAGGCCTGTCGCGACTGCTTCATGTTGCCCAGACATTCACCGTCGGCGGCGCAGCAACCCGAGCAATTCGCCGGAGTGCACTTCACCGAGTTCATGGGCCCGCACGCAGCCGCCAACACGCCGATGAAGGCCGTCGCGAGGATCACTCGAATCATGGACGCCACGCTACACGCAGCCCTATCTTCCGCGCACCATGACTTCCGCGGACAGCGCTCACACCTACTTCACGAAGGCCGCTCGCATCATGGACGTCGGCGAGCGCATCGAGACGCTGCTGATGACGCCCACGCGTGAGCTCCGCGTGCAGGTCAGCATCGAGCTCGACAACGGAGAGATCCGCACCTTCCCCGGCTACCGCTGCCAGCACGACAACGCGCGCGGCCCGATGAAGGGCGGCCTGCGGTACCACCCTGACGTGAGCTCCGAAGAGATCCACGGCCTCGCGTCGCTGATGACCTGGAAGACCGCCGTCGTGAATCTCCCCTTCGGCGGAGCCAAGGGCGGCATCGCGGTGGACCCCGGGACGCTCTCGCTCAAGGAGCTCGAGCGCCTCACGCGCAAGTTCGTCGATCAGATGCACGAGGTGATCGGCCCCACGCGCGACATTCCCGGGCCCGACGTGAACACCAACCCGCAGGTGATG
Organism: Archangium sp.; assembly: GCA_016792935.1. Lineage (GTDB taxonomy): Bacteria > Myxococcota > Myxococcia > Myxococcales > Myxococcaceae > Archangium_A. The sequence goes on from JAEUJS010000194.1 coordinate 4,027, forward strand.
GCGTGGGTGATGGATCAGTACAGCAAGTACCACGGCCACTCTCCGGCGGTGGTCACCGGCAAGCCGGTCGAGCTGTACGGCAGCCGCGGGCGTGACTCGGCGACCGCGCGCGGGTTGCTCGTAGTGTGCCGCCAGATTCTTCAGGACGTGGGCCTGCCGATGAAGGGCATGCGCTTCGCGGTGCAGGGCTTCGGCAACGTCGGCTCGCACGTGGCGCGCTTGTTCCACGACGCGGGCGGCGTGCTGGTCGCGGTGAGCGACGTGAACGGTGGCATCACCAACCCGCGCGGCATCGACGTGCCCGGCCTCTTCGAACACGTTCGCCGCAACGGCACCGTGAAGGGCTTCGGCGGCGGAGAAGCCTGCGACTCGAACGCGGTGCTGGTCGCCGACTGCGACGTGCTGGTGCCTTCGGCGATGGGTGGCGTGATCGACAAGCACCTCGCGAAGGACGTGCGCGCCCGCATCGTGCTCGAGGGAGCGAACGCGCCGTGCACGCCCGAAGCCGACGCGGTCTTCGAGGAGCGCGGCGTGTTGGTGGTGCCCGACATCCTCGCCAACGCGGGCGGCGTGACGGTGAGCTACTTCGAGTGGGTGCAGAACCTCCAGCACGTGACGTGGGACGAAGAGCGCGTCAACACCGAGCTCGAGCGCATCATGAGCGAGGCGTACGAGAAGGTCGGTCAGATCAGCCGTTCGCGAAAACTGCCGCTCCGCACCAGCGCGTACGTGCTGGCCATCGGTCGAGTGGGCAAGGCCACCGTGTTGCGCGGAATCTAAGAGGGGGATTCATTCCATGAGCATCTCGACGCAGCTGGTGAAGAAGCTGGTGCAGATCCCCATCTTCGGGGGGCTCACCGTGGCCGAGGCCGCGGAGTTCTTCGAGGTCGCCGTCGAAGACTCGCTCGCGCGCGGCGCCACGCTCTTCCGCGAGGGAGACGATGGCGATTCGCTGGTCGTCATTCTCGAAGGTGAGGTGCAGATCACCCGCAAGACGGTCGAGCTCTCGCGCTTGAGCAAGCACAACGTGCTCGGCGAGATGAGCCTCGTCAGCGAAGGTGAAGTGCGCTCGGCCACCGCGACCGCCATCACCGACGTGAAGCTGCTGCGCATTCCCAGCAAGCGCGTGCAGAAGATGATCAAAGGCAACAACGTTGCCGCGCTGAAGGTGGTGGTGAACCTCGCGCAAGTGATGAGCAAGCGGCTCGCGGCGATCAGCGATCGCTTCGCAGCAGCCGGCGGTGGCGCGACCACCGGCAAGAAGCGCGAAGAGCTCGCAGACTTCGGGCGCATTCTCACCACCTGGCAGTTCTGATCTCGTGCTCAGCGCGCTCGTCGCACTGCTGATCACCGCGCCGCCCTCAGCCTCAGCGGCGGTGAACTTCGCCAGGGCGAAGCAGTGGGAAGAGCTCTACCTCGCGTTCGCCGCGGCCAGTCCTGACGGCGTGTCGAAGGGCGACAAGTCGAAGATCGCCAAAGCGCTCGCGCAGGGCTGTCTGGCGCTCGAAGGCGAAGACCCGGTGATGGCGTTTTCGCTCGGCGACAAGAGCGTGGCCTTCGAGAGCTCAGCCGACGCGCTGTATTGCACTGCGCTCAGCGGCAAGCGCTCTGATCAGCGCGGGGCCGCGGAAGACGCGCTGCAGAAGGGGCTCAAGGCGTACAAGAACGACGGTCGCTTCGCGCTCGAGCTCGGCCGCCTCTACATCGAAGACGGCCAACCCGGAGAGGCCGCCGCCGCGCTCGGAAAAATCGGCAAGAAGCAGAAGGAATGGGCCGAGGCGACGCGGCTGCTCGCGGGGTTGAGCAAAGACGCTCCCTCGATTGGTGGGCCGAAGCTCACCATCAACGACGCTTCCTCGAACGCAAACGCCAACGTCAATGGCAGCGCGAGAACGGGCAAGCCGCCTCCGCTGAGCTTCGGGACCAGCAACAGCTACGAGTCGTCGGTGGACGACGAAGGCCGGCGCATTCGCCAGAACCAGTACTTCCGCTTTCGCTACTTCAACGCCAAGCGCGA
>JAEUJS010000212.1 GCA_016792935.1 Archangium sp.
ATCACCTTCGGCACTGCGGAGTACATCTTGCTCGATCGCACGCACCTCGATCGCCCGCAGATCGAGAAGCTGAGCCGGCTGTTCACCACCGAGCCGTATGGCGTGCTGTTCGATGAGCACCCGTACCTGGTGTTCAAGCGCGGCCATCGCAATCCAGCCACGGAGGCGGTCGCGCGCTCCATCGGCGTCAACTGGGTCAACGTTCCATGAGTGATCTCGAACCAAAGCCTGCGGTGAGTGAGCCGGCGCCTGCTCCGGTCGTCGCGGCTCCGCCTGTTCCCGTTGCGGAGGTCGTGGCGCCTGCACCTCCGCCTGTTCCGGCGCCGACCTCGTGGAACGTGCAGAACGAGGTGGCGTTGGCGAAGGCGCGCGGTCTGATGCGCTACGTCGACTCGATTCTCTTTTCGATCGATGAGCCGCCGGAAGGTGGGCGCGTGTTGGCTGCGTCGATCGTGCTGGAGCGCGCCGTCGAAGCGCTGATCACCTCGATTGATCCCACCTTCGTCGGTCCGTCGATCGATCACGCGTTCTGGCTGACGCTGAAGCCGCAGCCGTTGCCGATGGCGTGGCGCTCGAAGCGTGAGACCGAGAGCGAGCTGCTCGAGGCGCGCAAGGTGGCGTGGGCGGGCCTGTCGACGATCGAGGCTCCGCAGCGCGAGAAGACGCTCGGTGCAGCGAAGCGCGCGGCGAAGTTCATCGTGCTGGCGGGAGTCGCCTTCGCGGTGGTCATCGGCATCGCGTCGATGGTGCGGAATCGACCGCAGCCGCCGGGGTTGCTCGCGGGTCGGCCGATCAACACCAGCAGCAAGCTCGGCCGCGATCCGGGCAGCGCGAAGTTGTTGTTCCACACCGAGCTCGAGTTCCGCCCGTGGGCCGAGTGGGATCTCGGAGCGCCGACCAAGCTGCACGAAGTCGTGGTCAGCAACCGGTCAGATTGTTGTGACGAGCGCGCGCTGCCGTTGGTGGTCGAGGTGAGCGACGACCGCACGCGGTGGACCGAGGTCGCGCGTCGCACCGAGGCGTTCGGCGCGAACATGCAGATTCCGTTCAAGGAGATCGAAGCGCGCTACCTGCGGCTGCGCGTCGATCGCGAGAGCTTCCTGCATCTCGAGTACGTCGAGGCGCGGTGATGCGTTGGCTCGCCTTGATCGTCGCCGGGCTCTTGGGCTCGTCGTGTCCGACGGCAACTGCTTCTGATGCCGGATTCGTGCCGCGCGATGGTGGCGGCTCGTGCCACAGCGGGAACTGCACTGGCTGCTGTGCGCCCGGCGGCGAATGCGTCACCGGGACGCAGGTTTCTCAGTGCGGTCGCGGAGGGGCCAAGTGCGTCGATTGTCCTTCGATCGGCCGTTCTGGCTGCGGATCTGACGGCCTCTGTTTCGGGGCGACGGGCGGCGGTTCCTTCGGTGGCGGGACTGGAGGCGGAACGGGCGGGGGCGTCGTCGACTCTGACTTCAGGACGTGCAGTTCTGGCTGCTGCGACGGTCAGACTTGTCTGGTCGGCGCGGCCATGACCGACTCGGCGTGTGGGCGCGGTGGGAATCAGTGCCGAAACTGCTCGGCCTTCGGCGCGATGTGTTCGACATCTGGCGACTGTTTTGGCGCGCCCGCGGGAGGTGGACCTGGTTGCTCGCCTTCGACCTGCGGAACCTGCTGCGGGGGAATGCAGGCTGAGTCCGTTTGCCTCGCCAGCGATGACAACCACTGTGGACTTGGTGGAACTGGGTGCATGAACTGCACGGCTGCCTCACAGGTCTGCGACGTCGCGACGGGCGTTTGTGTCGCTCCCGATGCGGGCTGCAGCGGGTGTGTCGACGATGGTGGCGTGTGTGTGTCGGAGGTGACGAGCGCCTCGTCGACTTCGAGCTGCGGTCTCGGCGGCAGCACATGCACTCGCTGTCGTTCGGGTCAGACCTGTTCGGGCGGTTTCTGTCGCATCCCCAACCCGCTCAACAATGGTCGTGTCCGATTTGTCGCTGGCGACGGTGGAACCAACGGCAGGCTCGAGGTCTTCAGCGAGGACGCCGGCTGGGGGCAGGTCTGCGACGATGGCTTCGACGTCAATCTGAACGCGGCCAATGTGGTGTGCCGCGATCTCGGCTTCGTGAGCGGAATCCAGAGTGACGCAGTTGGCCCCGACGATGTGTTTCTGCTCGACGACGTGACGTGCACTGGCAACGAAGCGACGCTGCTCGATTGCTCGCACGCTCCGCTCGGTGTCGAAGACTGCGCTGCTGCCGACGCCGTGTTCATCACCTGCCAGTAACGCCGAGGCGTGGCACACTCGCCCGCATGAAAATCGTCCGCTCGAAGGAAATGGAGTGGGGTGAGGGCATCCACAAAGGGAAGTTCTTCCAGCGCCGCAAGACCCTCGCCACCGGTCCGCTCGGAGCGAGCATCTTCGAGCTGCCTCCGGGGATGAAGTCGTTCCCCTTCCACGTGCACCACGTCACCGAGGAGGCGATGTACGTACTCTCGGGCTTCGCGCGCGTGCGCACCAACGAGGGTGAGACGCCGATTGGCCCGGGCGACTTCGTGCAGTTTCCTGCGGGCGGTACGGCGCACCAGCTCATCAACGATGGCAGCGAGCCGCTCATCTACATCGGCATGAGCGCGTCGAAGGGCGTCGACATCGTCGAGTACCCCGACAGCAACAAGGTGGCGTCGGCGGTCGGTGTGTGGCCCGACGTGAAGCGCTTCGCGTTCAACAAGAAAGATCAGGCGGAGTACTTCGACGGCGAGAAGGACGCCGAAGGATGAAGACGTTCAGACTTCGCGTTCCGCGGAAGACGCTCGCGAAGTTCGAGTCACTCTCGAAGTCGATGGGGCGAACTCCATCGGCTTTGGCGGTTGAGGCGCTCGGGAAGTACGTCGATCGAGAGCTCGAGTTCGTTCGCGTGCTCGACCGGATGACGCGGAAATCGACTGCTCGCGTCAGCGCAAAGCGCCGAGCTTGAGCTGCACTTCGGCGAGCTCGGACTTTGCGTCGGAGTCCCAGGTGATGCCGCCGCCGACTCCGTAGAGCCAGCCGGTTGGAACGCGTTCCGCGGTTCTGATCAGGAGTGAGGTGATCAGGGTGTGCTCCCTCACCCCCAGCCCTCTCCCCGAGGGAGAGGGGGCCTCTTCTTCTTCTCGAACTTCGCGCTCGAGACCGAGGAGTCCGCAGTAGGCACCGCGCGGCGTTTGTTCGAGCTTCCCGATGATCGCGCAGGCTGCGTTGCGTGGTGCTCCTGTGACGGAACCGCCGGGATGCACCTGCGAGAGCAGCGCGCGGGTCGTCACGTCTTCGCGAAGCACTCCGCTCACGTCGGCGACGGTCTGGAGCACGTACGGCAGTTCGATGAAGCGGCGATCGTTCTCGACGACCACACTGCCGCGTTCGCAGAGGTGATGCAGATCATCTCGCAGGAGATCAGTGATCATCGCCAGCTCAGCGCGGTCTTTCTCGCTCGCTTCGAGCCACGCGCGTTGATCAGGCGCCGCCGTGCCCTTCATCGGCTCGACTCGCACGTTGCGGCCTTCGCGCTCGACGAGGAGTTCCGGTGAGGCGCTGACGAATTCTCCGAGCGTGCGGGACTTCACCCAGGCTGCGAAGCGGGGGACCGACGTGCGGCAGAACGTTGCGAGCAGATGTGCTCCGTCGCGCGCTTCGCGCAAGCGCGC
>JAEUJS010000244.1 GCA_016792935.1 Archangium sp.
GTCAGCCGAGAGCCAGTGCTGCACGCCCTTCACGAAGTCCACCAGGTCGGGCACGTGCGCCAACACGTTGCGCGCCATGATCAGCTCGGCCGGGCCGTGCTCTTCGCGCAGCTTCTGACCCATCTTGAAGTTGAAGAACTCGGCGACCGTCGGCACGCCTTCCTTGTTCGCGACCTCAGCGATGTTCTTCGCCGGCTCCACGCCGAGCACGCGGCAGTGGTTGCGGAACGGCTTCAAGATGCAGCCGTCGTTGCTCGCGAGCTCAGCGACGAGCTGGTTCTTCTGCAGCGAGATCTCCCCGGCGTAACGCGCCGCGAGCTGCTGGCCCCAGCGCACGATCGTCTCCGACATCGCCGAGAAGTAGATGTAGTCGGTGAAGACGTCCTTCGGGTCGAGCTGGTGCGTCAGCTGTACGTGACCGCACGGAGCGCAGAACGAGATCGCCAGCGGAGCGAACGTCTCCTTCGGGAAATCGGCGGGACCGGAAAGGAAGCTGTTCACGGGCGGCATGTCGCCCAGCGAGAGGATCGGCTCGAGGTTGCCTGCGCCGCACACGCGGCACTGAGGAATCGCAGAGGCCATGGTTCAAACCACTTTCGTCAACAAGGCTTCGCGCTCCTGGCTCAACAGCTCCAGCAGCGGAGGATGGTGAAGGTCGTGCTTCGTCGAAATGAGACGTACGCGCTCCGGCCGCGGCGCGATTTGGCCGGACTCCTGCCACGGAACTTCGGTGATTTCCACGTCTGGCAACGCAAGTCCCTTCGCCAGCACACGCGCCCACTCGCCCTTGGTCAGCACCTGCGGACCGGTGAGGTGCGCGATGCCTTCGAAGTCCGAATCGAGGAGCTGCAAGGCTGACTTCGCAAGCCACACGGCCCACGTCGGCATGCCGGCCTGCGCGGTCGGCACCTTGAGCGCTGTCTTCTTTTCCGAGGCGTCGATCACCCGGTACATGAAGTTCTTCCGCTTCGCTTCGGCGCCGAACACGTAGCTGGTGCGCGCCACCATCGCGTTGCCGCGCGTGAGCAGGAGCTCTTCGACGTCGCGCTTGTGCTTCGCGTACACGCTCAGCGGGTGCGTTTTGGAGCGCTCGTCGTACTCAGCCTGTTTCCCGTCGAACACGTGCTCCGTCGAGAAGAAGCCCACGCGCACAGAGTCGGCGAGCGCGGCGATGAGGTTCTTCACGGTCTGCACGTTCTCGCGGGAGCTGCGCGCGGGATCCTGCTCGCAGCCATCCACATGCGGCCACGCGCTGGCGATGATCACACCATCGGGCTTGAACTCCGTGACCACCGCGTTGATGGCGCGGGGATCCAACAGATCCATCGCCTTCGTCGCGAAGCCGCTCACGTTGCGAGCGACGCCCAAGGTCACGCGCGCCGGAGCCCCGATCAACATCGCGCTCTCCGCCACCGATGAAGGCGACGACGAGAACGGCACGCGCGGCCCGGTCGGCAATTTCAATTCAACGGAAGACGCTGCACGCATCACCTCGGACCCAACGAGCCCGGAGGCACCCACCACCAAGAGACGCGAGATGGTCATGCTCAACGGTCCTTCGTCGCCCAGTCGTAGGGGATGTGCGACTTGTGCGGATCGAGGCGAACGATCTCGCCCGGGTCGTGCGGAATCGACGCGCAGTTGGCGACGATGGCCGGAGTCGGACCCACGCACTTGAAGCCGTTCCAGATGAACGGCGGCACCTTCACCAGCACGTGGTTGTCGTTGCCGATGTAGATCTCGTTGATCTCGCCCTTGGTCTTGCTGCCTTCACGATCGTCGTAGCAGACGAGTTTGATCATCCCGTGCGGGACCGCGTAGTTGATGATCATTTCCTTGTGCAGGTGCCAGCCCTTCACGATGCCGGGGAAGATCGTCGAGAAGTAGATCTCGCCGAACTTCACGAACTCGGGATCCGTGGCTTTCAGGTGATGCATCACCTTGCCGCGGTCATCGGCGATCACGCGACGGGGAGAGACGACGATTCCATCGATCATGGCGCGCGCACGTAGCAGTCCGCGCACGATTTCCCTCACGAATTCGGCGCACCGTCGGCTACGAGCGAGCCCGTGCTTCCGGCCTCCAGCCACGCCGTTTCCTCACGCGCGGCCGTGGCTCTGATCGCCGCCTGTTTGCTCGGGTATTTGCTGCAGCTTTCGAACGGAACGCTTCACCCCGAGGCGTTCAATCTCACGTGTGTGGTGCTGGTGCTGGCCACCTTCGCCGCGTTCCTTCGCGATCGCACCCTCGTGAAGTTGGAAGCGCCCGCACTCGGTCTCGTCTTCATCGGGCTGGTCGTGATCTTCGGCATCCACTTCACGACCGCTCCCGGCGTCTATCTGCGCGTCGGTGGCGATGCGTTCATCGAGCACCACAAATACGCGGTCGCAGGTGCACTGCTCGCCGGAGCTGCGTTCGCTGCGCGCAAGTGGCAGCCGTTCATCGTCGTCGGCGTGCTCATCGTCTACGCGTTCCTCGGTGTGTGGCTCTTGAAGGCCTCACCCGCTCCGATGATCGACGTCTGGTACTGGCACAAGGCCGGCTACGAGGCGCTCGCCGCTGGCACCAACCCGTACGGCATCTGGATGCCGAACATCTACGGCCACACGCAGTGGTTCGCGCCCGGGCTCGCCGACGCGCAGCACGTGTTCGTCGGCTATCCGTATCCGCCGGTGACGATGTTGCTCGGCTGGTTGGGTCACCTCGCGAAGGCCGACTACCGCTACTTCAATCTCGTCGCGCAGCTCGGCGCCGGAGCCTTCCTCGCCTTCACCCGCCCCGGCCGCGTCGCCATGCTGGCGTGCATCGTCTTCCTCTTCACGCCGCGCGGACTCTTCGTGCTCGAGCAGGGGTGGACCGAAGCGACCTCTTCACTCGCCATCACCGCTTGCGTCTGCGTCGCCGTGCGCTGGCCCAAAGCGCTGCCGTGGGTGTTCGGGCTGATGCTCGGCGTGAAGCAGTACTTCGTGTTCGCGTTGCCGCTGTTGCCGCTGTTGCTCGGCACGTACAAGCCGCGCGAGCTCGGGAAGTTCCTGCTCAAGGCGGCGATTCTTCCCGCGATCATCACGCTGCCGTTCCTGCTCTGGAGTCCCGGCGCGTTCTTCAACTCAGTCGTCGCGTTCCAGGCCAAGCAGCCGTTCCGCGCCGACGCGTTGAGCGTGATGGCGTGGCTCGCTCAAAACGGTGGGCCGATGTTGCCGCTGAATCTGAGCTTCCTGCTCGCAGGCGGAGCAGCCGGTCTCTCAGCGTGGAAGAGCGAGAAGTCGGCCAGCGCGTTCTCCGCGGCGCTCGCGCTCACCCTGCTCTTCTTCTTCTTCTTCGCGAAGCAGGCGTTCACCAACTACTACTACTTGATCCTCGCCTGCCTCTGCGCAGCCGCAGCCGCGGGTGGAGCAGCGCTGGTCAGCGGCGACCGCGCGTCATCCAAGGCGGATACCGCATCGCCGACTTGACGGTGCGGAACGTGTACTTGAACAGCCCGGGCACATCGACCGACGAGCTGTCGGGTTCGTAACGCACCGGGCACGGCACTTCGCCCACGCGGAAGCCCTGCGCCACGGCGTCCATCATGATGTCGGACGCGAAGGCGTGCGTGTCGCTGAAGGTGTCGAGCGGCATCGCCTGAATCAGCTCACGCGAATACGCGCGCATGCCGCTGTGCCACTCGCCGAACGTGGTGCCGAACCACAGGTTCTCGAAGAGCGTCAGCGTGCGGTTGCCCAGCCAGCGGTAGAGCGGCATTCCGCCGCCGAGCGCCTCGCTGCGGGTGCGGATGCGGTTGCCCTGGATCATGTCGTAGTGGCCACGCGCCACGTACTGGATCATCAGGTCGGCGAGGCTCGGCTCGTACTGGTAGTCGCCGTGGATCTCGATCGCGACATCAGCCCCTTCGGCAAGGAAGAGCTTGAACAGACGCTTCAGGTTGCCGCCGTAGTTCGAGTTCACCTCGTGGGTGACGCACCGGATGCCGAGCTTCTGCGCGACCCCGACCGTGTCGTCAGTGCTGCGGTTGTTGCCAACCACCACGTACGGCTTGAGGGAGTCGGGAATCGCCGCGTACGTCTTGGCAAGCGTCTTCTCGACGTTGTAGGCGAGGACCATCACGAAGGGCTTCATGGCGGCGAGGCCCATAGTCGACCTGAAGAGGACCCTCAAGATGACGATGACCGACCTCGGCGCGAAGAGCGCCCCCATCCACTCCAGCGCCTGCGTGAGCTGTGGCGCCGCGCTGCGCATGCGCTTCGACAAGGTGGTCGACCCGCAGTCGCTCGAGAACTTCACCATCGTGGAATGCGTCGAGTGCGGACTGGGCCACACCGATCCGCAGCCGGCCGATCTCGCTCCGTATTACGGCGCGCGGTACCACGGCGGTCGCCACAGCTTCACCGACCAGTGGTGCACGCAGCGCCGCCTGGGCTTCTTGAAGGAATCCGTCAGCACGCCCGGCAAGTTGCTCGACGTCGGCTGCGGCGACGGCCGCTTCCTCGAGGCCGCTCGTGAGAAGGGCTGGGAAGGCTTCGGCGTCGAGATGAACCCCGAGCCTCCGCGTTCGAAGGGCTTCACCATCGAGCGCACCGTCGAAGAGCTCGCGCACCATGGCCCGTTCGATGCCATCACCTTCTGGCACTCGCTCGAACACTTCCGGAATCCGCGCGAGGCGGTCGAGGCAGCGAGCAAGGTTCTGCGTCCCGGCGGCAAGTTGATCATCGCGGTGCCCGACGCCGGCGGAGCGCAGGCCCGCATGTGGCGCCGTCACTGGTTCCACCTCGACGTGCCCCGTCACCTCTTCCACTTCACGGCGAGCTCGCTGGAATCGATGCTCACGCGCGCCTCGTTGCGCGTCAGCAAGCGCTGGCACCAGGAGATCGAGATCGACGTCTTCGGGTGGATTCAGAGTCCGCTCAACGCCGCTGGCACGGTGCCCAACGCGCTGTTCGACACGCTGACCAAGCGTCCGACTCCGGCGAGCGCGCTGTCTGTCGTGCGTGACTTCGCGTTCGCGACGGCGATCGCTCCGGCAGCCACGACGGCCTCGGTCGCCACGGCGATCCTCGGTCAAGGCGGCACGTTGATCGTCGCCTGCGATCGCGTCAGCGCCTGATCAGTTGGGCTGAGCAACCACGGTGAGCGCAGCGGCCTTGTTGCTCTGCGCCGCCACGAACTCGACCGGAATCGACGCCGCGAAGATCGGCAACGATCCCGCAACCGAGGCCGCGAAGTGCACCGCGCGCGACGCCATCGACATCGATGACAGCGCGCCGCGATCCTTCACCCACTCGTAGAGAAAATTCTTGTGCGGGAGCACCCGATTCAGCGCGCTCTGAATCCACCCGCTCGTCCCGTACTCGGGGAGAAACGGCACTGACCGATTCACCGCAAACCCCGCGCGACGCAGACAGTCTTCGAGCGTGTCGGGCTCGAACTGCAGCAAGTGACGCGGCGGATCAAGATGGAACCAGCCGCCCTTGAACACCTCGCTCTGCCAGCTCGAGAAGTTGGGAACGCTGACGACCAACACGCCACCCGGAGCGAGCATCGAGTGCAGCTCCTTGAGCAACGGTACCGGCTGCTCGAGGTGCTCCAGCACGTGCCACATGGTGATGACGTCGAACTTGCCCAGCTCGGCCTTCACCTTCGCCAACGGAGCCCGCACCAGCCGCAGGTTCTTCTCTTCCAGCGTGGTGCCCAGCGAGTACGGCTCGAGCCCCACGGTGTCGAAGCCGCGATCAGCCATGAAGCGCGCGAATTGGCCCGCGCCCGCGCCGTAGTCCAACAGACGCCCACTCGGCCGGTGCGCTTCGATCAACCGCGCGCGCTGCAGCGTGAACAGCGAGAGCGCCTGACGTGCGCTGCGCTGCGCCGCGGTGTCGCTCTGCTCGAACGGTGGATACAGCTCGCTGGGCGGCGGAGCAGTCCGCGCATCGGTGAACACCAACCGGCACTGCCGACACCGCACGATGTCGTACGAGTTCGTCGAGCGAAACTCGGTCGCCATGTCGCGACCGGCGCACATGGGACAGATCAAGTCACTCATGGTGCTTCCTCACTTCGATCGTGGAGTGCTTCGGATCTCCCACGTAGAGCGGGAGCCCGATGCTGTCCTTGTAGATACGCGCCACGTAGATCGCGAGCATCCCCGCTGAGAACACCAGCCACCCGAGGTGCAGCAGGAACGCGGTCAAGAACCCACGCACCAGGTACTCCGTTCGAATGTGTGGCGACCACACGATCAGCGCCGGAGCAGCGATCAGATCGAGCGCAAAGATCACGCAACCGACGTACGCCAGCAGCCGCAACGGGAACGTCGACGACGACAAAATCCCGGCCAGCCCGAACCGAATCGCGCTGATCAGGTTGTAGTGGGTCTCTCCGATGATGCGCTTCTCGCGCTTGTACGGAATGCCCTCGCGCCGGAAGCCGACGAAGCCCACCTGCCCACGCACGAACGGGAAGGTGCTGCGCGTGGCGAGCACGTGCTCCTTCACCTTCTTGTCGACGAGGAAGAACTCCGCCATGTCGAGCACGATCTCGTGGTCCGAGATGCTCTTGGTGAGGCGGTAGAAGAACTTCCGCGCCCAGTGCATCAGGAAGAACTCTTCACGCTGCGCGCGAACGCCGTACGCGATGTCCGCTCCCTCGAGCCAGCGCTCGATGAACTTCGGAATCATCTCCGGCGGATCTTCGCAGTCGACGTCGATGTTCACCGACGCATCGCCCGACGCGTGCCGCATGCCGGCCGAGATCGACGCCTGGTAACCGTAGTTGCGGCTCATCGTCAGCATCTGCACGCGCGGATCCTTTTCCCGCAACGCGAGCACCGCCGCCGCCGTGCCGTCCGTCGAGCGGTTGTTCACGAACAGGATCTCGAAGCGAACCCGATCGTCGAGCGCAGCGAGCGCCTTCACCAGACGCTCGTAGAAGAGCGGCACCGCCTTCTCTTCGTTGAAGACCGGGCACACGATGGTGACCAGTCTTCGGCTGTCGGAAGAGGCGTCCATGGGGCCGTGCGCCTCTACCTCGGACCCTGCCGCCTTTGAAGCAGCTCATTGAGCAGCGATGTCTGGCGATTCGGAGACACGCACACCGCGTAGCCCTCGATCGGGCCGCACACGAATCCAGCGTTGGTGAAGTCGGCGAGGAACGGCTGGAAGTACGGGATGTAGACGGTCTGCTCGTCGAGGTCGCTCGGGAGCAGATGTCGGTTGCAGTCCGTCCCCGCGGGCGCACGACCGACGTGGCCGGAGTTGATGCTCAGCTTCTGGCGATACGCCTCCCACGACAGCCGCGCGACGAGCCGGTGATCGAACGGGCACGTCCACTGAATCTGAATCGGGTGGATGACCGCGTGCTGGTAGTCCTTGAGCATCGCCCACGCGGGATCAGCGAACGGAGTGAACGCCGGGTAGTCCTTGTTGAGCGGGTGGCGAGTCGCGTCGAAATCCACGAACTGCAACAGCACGCCGATCAACAACACCCACTGCCGCAGCCACGCCCGCTGAATGCGCGCCGACGCGAGCGCAGCGATCAACGTCAGCGTCGCGAAGAGCGGCCACACGAAGCGCCCCGAGCTGCGGAACACCGACGGCCACGAACCGAGCTTCGAATAGAACTCAGAGAAGTTCGCGATCGGCTTGCCGGCCACCGTCACGATGTTCGAAGGCGCGTAGGCGGCCATCAGCAGCGCGGCGGCGAAGAGCGGCACCCAGACGAGCACTTCTTTTTTCGTCGGGCGCAGCTTGAACAGGAACAACACGCGCGCTCCGACCAGCACCAGCGTTCCGAAACCCAGGTACGCGAAGCCTTCGTATTGCCGCGGCCCCATCGGGATGGTGTTGAAGAAGCGGCTCCACATCGTGGGGTTGAAGAAGGTCAGAAGGTCCGCTGAGAACTGACCGAAGCCTTCGATGGCGAGCGTGCTCATCGGCGCACTGCGCGCTCCCGAGACGAAGCCGAACGCCCACAGCGCGCCCAGACACGCTGCCGGTCCACTCGCCAACCACCCGAGCGACTCGGCGAGCTTGAACGGTCGCTCCACGAGCACCACGCGCACGACGGAAGCACCCACCAGCACCGACGCCATCACCGCGAGGTAGCCGTTGGTCGCGCACGCGAACGCGCCAACACCGAGCGTGGCCCAGATGACTCTTCGCGCTGATTGCAGCGACGTCACCGGCCACACGCACAAACCGACCAGCGCCGTCAGCGTCCAGAACGCGAAGAACGGAGGATGTCCGTAGCGCGTGCTGACGATGGGGTTCATCACGAACAAGCAACCGGCGAGCGCGAGCGACGGGAGATCTTTGAGCCACGGGCGGCACACGAGAACGCCCGCGATGCCGGTACCCATCACGCCGAGCACCATCCACGCGCCGAAGAGCTGCATGCGATCGCCGAAGAACGGCGAGAGCATTTTCCCAATCACCGAGAGAATCGGAATCGCGTCGGTGAGCGCGGCGCTGCTGCCCGTCGGGTGGACGAGATCAGGAGCCTGCGCCAACGGCAACGCCCACGGCCCATTGCGCGTGAACAACCAGCCGAAGAGATGACCGAGCCAGTCGCCTTCGATCATCCAGTCGATCTTCGTCGGATTGGCGAACTGCGTGAGCCCGCACGCGTGCGCCCAGGCCAGCCCGAACGCGGCGGCGATGAACACAGCCCAGCGCGTAGTCGAAGCGGGAGCCATCCGAGTGCGCGCTCATCCTCCACTCGCGCGCGGGTTGCCAAGGAAATCAGCGACGTGACGATGGCACCGCTCCTGCTCGCATTTCTCCTCGGGGGAGGGACGCATGGAGCTGGCGAAGGTGAAAAAACGGTACAGGCATGTCGCTCAGTATTTGAGAAAGGCCCGAGCGGATGTTCATTCGAGGCGAGCCGAGGCCGAGCTGATCGCGGTGCTGACGCTGGGAGATCGACTCGAGACTGAGCTCGCGCTGGTGCGTTACGCAGAGAAGGTCGCGCACGGTCGACTGACGCGCGCGGTGGAATTGCTCGCCGGGCTCGTGCTCGGGACATTCGCCGCGAGAGCGCACGTGCTGCACGAGTTCGCACGGCTCAAGCCGCTCCTCACCGCTGAGGCGATCGGCTTCGATCTCACGCACGTCCTCGATCAGCTCGAAGAGGAATTCGCGCGGCTGCAGGCACGCGGAGAGGCGATCGAGGAGCGTCTTCGCGGGTTGGCGCGCGTCGCCACCGACCACCTCGAGCAATTCTTGCGCGCGGCACAGGCTGGCCGGTCGTTGGCCGGTGCACGCGGCGACGCTTCAATTTGCGCGGAGGATTCTGGCGACCAGCGTTAAGAGGCTTTCGGAAATGTTGCGGCTCGGCATCGAGGGTTTCAGCTTCGCGGATCTCCAGCAACCCGAGGGGCTGTCGCGCCTCCACGTGGCTTTTCTGACGCGGTTGCGTCGCGATGATCCAGCGCTCGGCGCGAAGTTCGACGCGTACCGGGCCGAGTTCGAGAAGAGCGGCACGCGGGGAGCGATGAGCGCTCCTGCTGAGTCCGAGATCCTGATCGGCGTAGCGCAACACGTCAGTCGTTTCGTCGGCGCGCTGTTCGGAGTGGAGAAAGAACTCGACGATCTCCAGGGCCGGCTGAGCCGCGAGCTGGCGCTCTACGAGTTCAAGCGAGAGTTCGTCACCCGGCGCGTGTTCAAGAAGGGCCTGACGGATCGCCCGACGCGCGAAGAGCTGCCGTCGCTCGACGCAAAATTCTCTGAACTCCTCACCAAACTCGGCGGAGAAGAAGGATCCCCTCTCACTCGGGGAGAGGGTCAGGGTGAGGGAGCACACCCTGATCGCGAAGCGCTCGTTGCGCGCCTGACAATCGCCCTGCTCCGCCTGGAGAAAACTCCAGATCCCGAGAAGTGGGCGGCGGAATTCCAATCGAAGCTCGGCCCGGACGCGACGCCCTCTTCAGTGCTTCAACTGATCGACCGCTGGATCTACGCGCGCGCCACCTTCACGCACTCACTCGTCGGCTGGCACACCGTCCTCCAGCCGCGCCCGCTCATCCCCGACAAGCTCGTCGAGCTGCACGTGCCCGACAAGGCGCACCCCGAGATCCTCGAAGGTCCGCACCACCACCTCCGCCGTCGCGACGGCTTCGCGCTCACCGATCAACGCGGCAGCGATCGCCTCGTGATGGGCGAGACCGACTACTGCGTCATCTGCCACGAGCGCGAGAAGGACTCCTGCAGCAAGGGCTTCAAGGAGAAGGGCCCCGAAGGCCCGACCTACAAGTCAAACGCGCTGAAGATCCCGCTCGCGGGCTGCCCGCTCGAAGAACACATCTCCGAGATGCACGCATTGAAGGCGCGCGGCGATTCACTCGGCGCATTGTCGATGGTGATGCTCGACAACCCGATGTGCCCCGGCACCGGTCATCGCATCTGCAACGACTGCATGAAGGCCTGCATCTTCCAGAAGCAGGAACCGGTGAACATTCCGCAGATCGAAACCAGCGTGCTCACCGACGTGCTCGCGCTGCCGTGGGGCTTCGAGATCTACGGCCTGCTGACGCGCTGGAACCCGCTCAACGTGAAGCGTCCCTACGCGGCGCGGCCCAACGGCAAGAACGTGCTCGTCGTCGGCCTCGGGCCCGCGGGCTACACGCTCGCCCACTACCTGCTCAACGAAGGCTTCACGGTCGCCGGCATCGACGGCCTGAAGATCGAGCGCTTCGCCGACGAGCTCGTGCGGAATCCTCAACCGATCCGCGACTGGAACCAGATCGCCGCCGCGCTCGACGAACGCATCCTCGAAGGCTTCGGAGGCGTCAGCGAATACGGCATCACCGTTCGCTGGGACAAATCGTTCCTCACGCTCATTCATCTCACGCTCGCGCGGCGCGACGCCTTCCGCATCTACGGCGGCATCCGCTTCGGAGGCACGCTCACCATCGACGACGCGTGGAAGCTCGGCTTCGACCACATCGCGATCGCCGCGGGCGCAGGCAAGCCGACCATCGTGAACATGAAGAACAACCTCATCCGCGGAGTGCGCGCGGCGAGCGACTTCCTCATGGCGCTGCAGCTCACAGGCGCGTTCAAGAAGGACTCGCTGGCGAACTTGCAGGTGCGGCTCCCGGCGCTGGTGATCGGCGGTGGACTCACCGGCATCGACACCGCCACCGAACTGTTCGCGTACTACCCGGTGCAGGTCGAGAAGCTCCTCGCGCGTCACGAGGTCCTGGCGAAACACGGCAAGGGCGGAGAGCAAGCCGTCTTCGCGCGAATGAACTCCGAAGAACTCGGCGTCTACAAAGAGTTCCTCGCTCACGGCCGCGCGATTCGCGCAGAACGTGAGCGTGCTTCGAAGGCAAACGAGCTTCCCAACTTCATCGACCTCGTCCGCAGCTGGGGAGGCGTGTCGCTCTGCTACCGCCGCTCGCTGATCGAATCGCCCGCGTACCGGCTCAACCACGAAGAAGTCGCCAAGGCGCTCGAAGAAGGCATCCGCTTCATCGAGAAGGTCACGCCGCTCGCCATCACGCCCGACGAATTCGGAGCGGTGAAGGCGCTCACCTTCAAGCGCGCCGACGGCACCGAACTCGAACTCCCCGCACGCACCTTGTGTGTCGCTGCAGGCACCGCGCCCAACGTCACCTACGAGCGCGAGCACGAGGGCACCTTCGCGCTCGACGATGACCGCACGCACTTCCGCAACTACGACGCGGTCCGCGGTGCCGACGGAGCGTTCACGCTGCAGGAGACGCCGCCGCACGACGACATCGGCAAGGACACCGGCTTCTTCACCAGCTACGCGAAGGACGGTCGCTTCATCACCTTCTACGGAGACAACCACCCGACGTACGCGGGCAACGTGGTGAAGGCGATGGCGTCGGCGAAGGACGGTTTTCCCCACGTCGCGAAGTTGTTCGCGGGCATCACGCCTCCCGCCGATGCCGCGCAGAAACGCAGCGAGCTCTTCGCGCGACTCGACTCGGCGTTCCTCGCGACCGTCGCTGCGGTGAATCGCCTGACGCCGACGATCGTGGAAGTGGTGGTGCACGCTCCATATGCCGCGCAGCACTTCGAGCCCGGCCAGTTCTATCGATTGCAGAACTACGAGCGCACGGCGGCTGTCATCGACGGCACGCGCCTCACGATGGAAGGCCTCGCGCTGACCGGAGCGTGGGTCGACAAAGAGAAGGGTCTGCTCTCGACCATCGTGTTGGAGATGGGCGCGTCCTCACGACTGTGCGCAGAACTCAAAATCGGAGAGCCCGTCGTGCTCATGGGACCGACGGGTACACCGACCCACATCCAGCGAGGGGATACCGTATTACTTGCGGGTGGCGGGCTCGGGAACGCGGTCCTGTTTTCCATCGGCCAGGCGTTCCGCGCGCTGGGGAGCAAGGTCCTCTACTTCGCCGGCTATCGAAAAGCGGAAGACGCGTACAAGTTCGACGAGCTTGAGCGCGCGGCCGATCAGGTGATCTGGTCGGTGGATTCAGGCACTCCGCTGAAGCCGCGTCGCCCGCAGGACAAGAGCTTCGTCGGCAACATCGTGCAGGCGATGGTGGCCTACGCGAAGGGCGAGCTCGGAGAGCAGCAGCTCAAGCTGAGCGACGTCGATCGCCTCATCGCCATCGGCAGCGATCGCATGATGAACGCGGTGAAGAACGCGCGTCACGGCGTGCTGCAGCCGCACCTGAAGGCCTCGCACTGCGCCATCGGCAGCATCAACTCTCCGATGCAATGCATGATGAAGGAGATCTGCGCGCAGTGTCTGCAGCGTCACGTCGATCCGCGCACGGGAAAAGAGTCCTTCGTCTTCTCGTGCTTCAACCAGGATCAGGATCTCGACTCGGTGGACTTTGCCCACCTCGACATGCGGCTGCGCGCCAACTCGGTGGTCGAGAAGCAGAGCGATCAGTTCCTCACGCACCTGCTCTCGCGCTGATCACGGCGGCTTGATGATTGCGCCGGCCCTCAGCATGCGAACCTGACCGTTGGAAATCTCAACACGCTGGAACCCTCCCGAAAGTCCGGTCTCGACCTCAGTGAGTGAGAACGGATTCAACTTCCACAGATACAGCGGTCCTTCCGTGACGACCCAGGCTTCGCTTGGCGCGATCGCGACGACGCCTGAGACGCGTGCATTCGGCGTCCCAAGATCGAGCCAACTCGCGCCGTCGAAATGGAACAGCGAGTTGTTTCCCGCCGCCCACACGTCGCTTGCACTCCACACGCTGATGTTCTGGAGCCCGGTCGTCTGCATTCCGAGTGGTGCCTCGGTCCAGCTTGAGCCGTCCCATGTCAGCACTGAGCCAGACGTCAGCGCCAACAGGTTGCTGCCGCTCGCCGCGACGTCGACGACCACACGCGGTGCGGGCGGAGAAAACGTCGTCCACGTCGTGCCGTCCCAGTGACGGAACTCCAGCGTGGAGAACACCCAGACGTCGTTGGCTGCAGCAGCCCAGATCGCATTCACCGGGCTCGAGAGCAGCTCCGCGGTCCAGGTCGTGCCGTCCCAGCGCAGCAATTCGCCACCATTCGGCGGCACGAGCGCGCCCACGTACACCAGCGACGCTGACGTCCCGGCAACAGCGCGAAGCACGCCGGTGGTCGGCGGGAGCGGCGCGCTGATCCAATGCGCGCCGTCGAAGGTCAGGTAGAAGTCTGCACCGACGGCCGCACCCGCGTTGCCGTTCCACCACATGTCGAGAATCGGGCTGAGCAGTTCTCCACTCGTGAGCTGCGTGATGCCGCCGTCGCGCTCGACGCGCAGCACGGAGCCAGTGTTGGTTCCAAGTACTGGGCGCTCGCGCTCGGGCGCAGCGATCGAAGTCAGAGACTGCACGCCCGGCAGTGGCACCGGACGCGTCGTGAACTGACTGCCGTCATAGCGAGCGATCGACCGAAGGTTCGTCACGAACCACACGTCGTCTGCGCCGGTGCCGGCAACTGACGTCACCGCGTTGATTCCGGGCATCTCTGTCCACGAACCACCGCCATCCCAGTGCCAGACGGGTCCACTCGAATTCGGCGCTGCCCAGATGTTGGTCGCAGAGCTCGCCCACAGTTCATACGGCCCTGCGCCTCCGGGCTGCGGGTACGTCACCCAGCCCGCTGACGTGAGGTGGTACGAGCCGGCCCACACGTCGGTGGGCGAGAGCGCGAGAATCGTCGGCGAGAACAAGTAGTCGATGGGGACTGTCCCCGTGCCCACGCGCACTGAGGACCAATTGCCGTTGAAGCGACGCGCGACGACATTCGGCGACGCAGAGAACCACAGATCGTTGGGGCCCAGCCCGTGGACCGCGGCGAAACCGCCGTTCGACGGAATGATCCCGGGAGCTGGCGCAACGACCTTCCACTCGAAACCGTCGAAGTGAGCCACCTTCGCACTGCCCACGGCCCAGACGTCGTCAGTCGCGAAGCCAAAGATCGATTGCGCGACGATCGACTCAGGGAGCGGAAGACTCTCCCAGCGCGCTCCATCCCAGTGCGTGATCGGCCCGCCCGCGACCCAGAGGTCATCGGGCCCGTTCGCCCACATGTCGATCACGTACGGCACCCGATTCGCGGGGTATTCGTGGCACCACCCGAGCGTCGTACACACCAACTGCGGCCCGCACACGCCAGGGGTTCGGCTCCCGCACACCTGGTCGCCACCACACGTTCCGCAGCTCGTTCGCGCTCCACACCCATCCGGAAAACTCCCGCACGTCGCTGCTCGACTCGCGCAGGTCGCTGGACGACAGCCGCATTCGTTGGGAACGAGCGCTCCACACGTCTCGATGCCACTGCAGCTTCCACACTCGAGAACCTGGCCGCAGCCATCCGAAAGCATCCCGCAGTCTTTCTGCTGTGCTGCGCAGGTCGTCGGCACGCAAGGCGTCAATCCACACGCGTTCGCGGATCCGCCAGTCCCGCAGACCAGGCCCGCTGGACACACCCCGCAGTCGACCGTTCCGCCGCAGCCGTCGATCAGGACACCGCACTCCGCCCGAGCCGACGCGCAGGTCAGTGCGACGCACGCATCGGTGCCTGCATCTGCACCGGCATCAACAATCTCGACACCAGCATCACGCCCACCGTCGCCATCATTTTGTGCCTGACGGTTTCGACCAGACTCGTCGATGCACGTCGACAACACCACCACCAGCACCACCGCCCTGCCCGCGCGCATGGACGAAAATGTAACATGGAGTGATGCGCACAAAGGTGTGGGTGGCGGCGGCGGTTTCTCTCTCAGCATGTCTCTCGACGGTTCAAGAAGACGCGGGGAACTCGACCGACGCAGGCCTCTTCGACGCAGGAATTCCCGCGCGCGACGCGGGCACACCTCCGATCGGTGTTCCCATCGGCATCGACGGAGGAACGATCACGCTCGATGGCGGCATCGTCCTCTCGTTTCCACCGAACGCACTCGTCAACACGGTCTTCATCAACGCTGAACCGTTCGCTGGAGGCCCACCGGGCTTTGAGCGTCTGAGCGACGGCTACACCTTGTCTCCTGAAGGCCAACGCTTCGAGCGCGCGGTCGCGATCACGTTCGACACCACTGGGATTCCCGCGTCCCGAACACTCACCGTCGCGACAGCGCCCAGTGGCTCGACGCAATTCGAGTTCATCCCGACGACTCGCACCGCGAACACGGCCGTCGCGTTCCTCTGGCACTTCTCGACGGTTCAACTCGTCGCAGACGCCGGTGCCGATGCGGGAACGGACGATGCCGGAAGCACCGACGCCGGAATCTCCCAGTCAGACGCGGGCCTGTGCGGCGCGCTGCCAACTGACATCGCGACGCTCGACGCCGGCCCCGGCTGCCGCTGCAGACCGATCGGAGCACCTTGCTTCGACTCGACTGACTGTGCGGTCGGTTTCTGTCTGATCACCTCCGACCCTCCAGCTGGCTACGGCCGCATTTGCTCGGTGTACTGCGGCGACCCCGACTACCAATGCCCGTGCAACTGGATCTGCAACCCGTTCGGCGGCGGCTCAGAACACCTCTGTGATCCTCCGCATCCGTGACCGGCAGCTCATGCCGGTGTTGACGCTCTGACGCGTCATCAAAACCCCACGACGCGGATTGCCCCGGCTCGATCTGCCTGATCGCGAGCCGATTCACGCGGTTGCGCACGCGTCATTTTCGGAACGCCCCCTGCTTTGCAACCGCGCAAGCGATGCGTACGGGATGGGGCGAGGAGTTGAGAGTGGACGCGGCGCTCGAGCGTCGCGCGTTCTTGCCGGTGATGCCGCGCGCGGCAATTGATGCCGTGCAGCTGCTCTCGTGCTGGGTGCTGTGCGTGACGCCTGCGCTCTTCGCCAGCAGCTACCAGTACACGTGGAGCCTGCTCATCTTCGTCGCACCGCTCGTCGTCACCACGCGCGAGCTCAAACGACGCGGAGCACTCGCCGAGCTCAAGAAGCCGGTGCTGCTCTCTCTCCTCTTCCTCGTGCCGATGGGCGCGGTGCTCACCGTCGGGCTCGCCGATGACTTCTTCGTCTACCCGAACCACGGCGCGGTGCTCGGCGTCACCTTCCCCGCCATCGATCTCGACGGCGTCGATCACGCCTTCCAGATCCCCGTCGAAGAGCTGCTCTTCTACATCCTCGGCTTCGCGTCGCTGCTGATGCTCTACGCGTGGGCCGACGTCGTCCTCTTCCCGATGACGCGCCGCTTGATGGCGAAGCCCGCCGTCTCGTTGCCTGAGTTCCTCGTCTCGTTCGGCTTCGGCGTCGCGCTCGCGATGCTCGGGTGGCTCGTGCAGCGCTGGCTCAACCCCGGTCAGGCCATGCCCGGCTACTGGACGTACTTGATGCTGGTGCCGGTGCCGGTGGTGATCGCCTTCGCTCCGGTGATCGGCTCGCGCATCAACTGGCCTGCGCTCGCGCTGGTCTGCCTCGCGCTGTGGGGCCACTCGATCCTCTGGGAAGTCACCCTCGCCGTCCCGCAGGGATGGTGGGGCTACCAGCAGAGCAACATGCTCGGGCTGAACGTCGCTGCGTGGCACGACCTCCCGATCGAAGCGGTGCTCGTGTGGGGCCTCACGCCCGTCGCCACCGTCGTCTCCTTCGAAGCACTCCGCGCACACCTCACTCCCATCCCCAGGAGCTCACCGTGAACAACACCGCAGACATCACCATGCTGAAACGACTCGCTCAGCTCGCCGGGCTGATTCTCTTCATGGTCGTCGCCCGCCGCATCGCCGACGCCTTCGGCGTGAAGGCGCCGTGGTACCTGCTGCACGAGCTGGTGGTGCTGCTGATTCCCATGGGCTGGCTGTTGCTCGACGTGTTCCCGAAGTTGGAACCGAGCCAGCGCATCGCGTTCGTGATCACCAGCGGCCTCTTCATCGGCCAGTCGGCGATCGCCGAGCTGCTCGCCATCGAGCACCGCTACTGGGGCTTCTACACGCAGCTCGATCCACTCTCGGGTTTCGATCTCGGAGCGATCCCCGTCGAGGAATTCCTCTCGTACCCGATGCTCTTGAACATCCCGATCCTCTGGTACCTCTGGCTCGGTCGTGTGTTCACCAACGAGCAGGCGCTCGGCATGCAGAAGCACGCCGTCGTCGCGAAGTGGCTCAAGCGCGCGGCGTGGATGTCGCTCTACGGAGCGGTCTTCTTCGTCGGCCTCGCCATCGCTGGAGTCGGTGATTCAGCGCCGATCGACGCGGTGCCCGGCCCCGACGCGATGGGAGCGATTCGCTTCGCCGCCGGTCCTCGCAACTACGGGTGGACCATCGTGCAGCTCCTCGGTTGGGCCGGCACGTTCGCCGTCGGAGCAAAGGTCGCGCACCGCCTGCAGTGGAAGCGCTTACTGGTGATGGTGCTCACGTACTTCCCGTTCGCGCTCTTCTTCGAGCTGCTCGCGTGCGGCCGCGGCTGGTGGGTGTGGAACACGCAGCAGGCGATTGGTGCGACGGCGTGGGTGCTGCCCATCGAGAGCTTCTCGATGTACCTGACGGGCGCGCTCTTCCCGACGCTCTGCTTCGAGTGGCTCGTCCCCGTCTGCCGCGATGAGCGCGCAAACGTCGGCGCCGAGCTGGGCCTTCGGTAGTTCAGGCACTGCGCCGAACGAAGGCACCATTTCCCTCTCCCCCACAGGGGAGAGGGCCAGGGAGAGGGGTAAACCCACCTCAGCCCGGCTTCTGGCCGACAACGATCATGTTGGTAGCCGGCCAGCCCAATTCCTTACCGCTCTCATCCATCACCCGAACCGCCCCGACATACCGGTTCTTCACAATCCACTCGTTGGCGTACTCGCTGAGATGCACCGGCTCAAAACCCGCCTTGCGCAAAGCACCCCGCCACCCCTCGAGCGTGAGCGGACCGAATTCCTCATGCACCTCGATGTGCCAATTCTTGAGGTAGTCCTTCTTGCAGATGAACTCGTTCGCATCGTGTGAGCTCAAGCGAACCTCATCAGGAGCCAGCCGCTCGAACTTCGCCCCGCGCCCGTGACAGAACTCCGCAGCGAACTTCTCGAAGATCTCGTTCACGCCAGCAGCGAGGAACTTCAGCCGCCACGTCGCCAGCGGCGGAGAAACACCATCACGAATCAACACCCGCCCACCCGGCTGCAGCTCGGTGAAGCAATTCGAGAGCGCCCGATCGATCTCGCTCGTCTTGTACCCGGTGTACGAGTGCACCTCGTGCATCACGGATGAGTAGACGACCGTGCTCGCGGTGGACGGCGGAACGTTCTGATCGATCACGTTCCCGAACACGAGCGAGACGTCTTCAGTCGCGTAGTGGTTCTCATCACACAGCCGCAGAAACTCGCGACTGAGATCCACCCCGACGATCGCGGAGTTCGGAAACAGCCGCGACAGCTCGACCATCAACTTCCCGGTCCCGCAGCCCTTGTCGACGATGCAGCCCGGTTTGATGTGCGGCAGAAAATCCTGGAGCTTCTGCACCAGTGACGCGTCCATCATCGCGCCGTACGAGAGGAAATCGCGCAGGTGCCCGAGCTCGCCGTCATCGTTGAGCAAGGTCTGCCGGAAGATGTCCTTCACCTTCGCGGCGACGTCAGCCCGCTCGTACACCGCGCGCGTCTCGGGTGACGCTTCGTCCTTCCAGCTCTTCCCGTCGGCGATCCGCTGCACCAATTCGTGCGGAGTCAGGCCCTTCACTTCCTGCGCGATGACGCGAAAGCCCCGCGCCTGAAACAGCGCATCGACGTCACGGTTCGCCGAATAGACGTCCGTGTCGCTCGCGCCGAGCTTGAAGCCCAGCTGCTTCTCGACCTGCGCCGCGACGTGTTCGACCCACTGCGCGCTGTCGGCGATGTCGTCGATCCGCACGACGTCGAACCTCTTCCCGCTCCGCGCGAGTGCGGGCTTCAACATCTGCTCACGCACCGAAGCCTCGAGGGGATTTCGCCGCGTCGCCGCGTGATTCGCGCTGGTCATGACGCAGATCAACCGATCGACGGGAGCCTTCGAGAGCGACGCCAACCACTCACCCTGCGAGCGCGTCACGGCATGAAATCGCCCGACCAGCAGCGCGTTCTTCAGTCCCATTCGTCGAACGTGCTCGCGAGTGTGCTCGACGGCAAGCGCGAAGACTCCCTCCCGCCCCTGCGGGAGGTTGGGGGTGAGGGAGAAACGACAGCTGCGCAACGAGGCTGCTCAGCGAGTCATCGATCCCAACCGTCGAAGGTGCTCACGAGCTTCTCGAGCGGCATCAGGTCGGCGCGTTTCGCCGGCGCGACCTCGACGTCGATGTCCCCGATGCCGGTCATCAGCGCGAACTCACCGAGCACCGCCTCGACCATCAACACGCTCGCCTCGGCGAGCTCCTCGGTCACGCGAGGCGCCTTCACGAACAGCTTCAACGCGAGCCGATCGAAATGCGACTCGTCAGGAGACAGCCGGAACCACATCTCGGACGCCTTCAAGACGAAACCGTCGCCCAGCTCGAGCTCGAGCTCCTTCGGGCTGATCCGCTGAGCGAACGCGACGACGCGAAGCCCGTCGATCTCTCCCGCAGCCGCGACCAGGCGCTGCACGTTCTCGATGAGCTCTTCGTCTCCATCGCAACCGATCGCGAGCACCGGCTCCGTCCCCGGCCCGCTCGTGAACTGCAGCGTCAGCGCATCATCGACTTCCTGCAGCTTGTCACTCAGCTCGTCGAGTACCCCAGCCGGCTCACCGGCTGATCTGATCGCCGCGTCACTCGTGAACCGCTTCCGATTCGCGCGGACCCAGTTCCAGAAAGCGGTGGCGTCCATCTCAGCGTCGCTTGAAGCGATACACGGTGGCCGGCTTCGACGCCGTGATGCGCTTACCCGGAGCCTGCTCGATCAACCCATCGTCCAACATGCGGTTGAACTTGCGGCGGAAGTTGCCCGGGTCCATCTCCTTGTCGAGCACGATGGAATACACGTGCCGAAGCTCGGGGATGGTGAACGTCAACGGCACGAGATCGAACGCGATGCCCGAGTACTCGAGCTTCCCGCGCACGCGAGCCAGACCCAGCTCGACGATCTCGCGGTGATCGAACGCCAGCTCGATCTTCTTGAGCTGATCGACGGGCACCCAGTCGGCGTGACTCACGTCTCCGCCCGCCTTCACGAACGGAGCGAGATCCGGCCGCACGAGCGCAAAGCTCGCCACCGAGATCACGCGCATGCGCGGATCGCGTCCTGACTTTCCGAACGTGAACAGCTGCTCGATGTGCACGCGATCGGGATCGAGGCCGGTCTCTTCCTGCAGCTCTCGGCGAGCGGCAGCGTCGAGATCTTCACCCTGCTCCTTCGCCGTCTCGCCCACGCGCACGAAGCCACCGGGCAGCGCCCAGTC
>JAEUJS010000264.1 GCA_016792935.1 Archangium sp.
CCCTGCAGCACCATGGGGAACGTCGCGTAGTAGCCGTTGAGACCGCGCAAGAACGCCGACTGAATTCCTTTTTCCTCTTCGCGGCCGCGCGTCTTGATGCGCGAGAGCAGGACGTCCACCTTCGGCACGTCGAAGCAGATCACCTTCTCGGGCTGCGCGACGTGTTTGGTGAGCCGCTTGAAGTACTCGAAGTACAGCTCGAGCTCCTGGTCGGTCATGTTGCCCAGGCCGTGGAGGTACTTCGCGAAGATCTCCGGATCTTCGTAGAGCGTGCGGTCTTGAATGCAGCTCTTGGGCACCTTGTGGATCAGCTCGTGGTGCTCGACGCGGCGGATCAAGAACTCGAGTTGGAGCGTGAAGCTCCAGCGCTTCATGTCGCCGTAGTACGGCTTCAAGAAGCGGTTATCGATCACCGGCTCGTCGAAGAGCTCGAAGCCGAACTTCTGGCTCACCATCTTCGCGGCGGTCGTCTTGCCCGCGCCGATGTTGCCGGCCATCGCGACGAACAACTTCCGCTTCGACGGAGCGGGCTTGCGCATCTCGTCGATGGCACGCATCGCACGCGCTTCGGCCCGAGCGGCGGGCACCGCGTCGAACTTCTTCTTCGCAGGCTTGCCAGGCTTCTTCACGCCGCCCAATCCAACACCACTTTCCCGCTCTGACCGGTGCGCATGATCTCGAACGCTTCCTTGAACTGCGCGGCGGGGTAGCGGTGCGTGACGGCGGCGGAGATGTCGAGCCCGCTCTGCAGCATCGACGTCATCTTGTACCAGGTCTCGAACATCTCCCGGCCGTAGATGCCCTTGAGCACCAGGCCCTTGAAGATCACCTGATTCCAGTCGATCGCCAGCTCGCTGGTCGGAATGCCGAGCAGCGCAACGCGACCGCCGTGATTCATCGTCTTGAACATCTGCTTGAACGCCGAGCCGTTGCCGCTCATCTCGAGGCCGACGTCGAAGCCTTCGGTCATGCCGAGCTGCTGCATCACCGCGCTCAGGTCTTCCTTCGCGACGTTCACGGTGCGGGTCGCTCCGAGCTTGCGGCCGAGCTCGAGGCGGAAATCGTTCACGTCGGTCAACACCACGTGTCGCGCGCCGACGTGACGGCAGATCGCGGCGGCCATCACGCCGATGGGGCCAGCTCCGGTGATGAGCACATCTTCACCGACGAGATCGAAGCTCAAAGCCGTGTGCACCGCGTTGCCGAGGGGATCGAAGAACGACGCGATCTCATCGGAAATCGCATCGGGCAGCTTGAAGACGTTCACGCCGGGCAACGTGACGAACTCGGCGAAGCAGCCGATGCGATTGACGCCCAGCCCGATGGTGTTGCGGCAGAGGTGACGCTTGCCTGCGCGGCAGTTGCGGCAATTTCCGCACGTGATGTGGCCTTCACCGCTCACACGATCGCCGGGCTTGAAGCCGGTCACTTCGCTGCCGACCTCGGCCACCACGCCCATGAACTCGTGGCCGATGTGCATCGGCGTCTTGATGGTGCGCTGGCTCCACTCGTCCCAGTTGTAGATGTGGATGTCGGTGCCGCAGATGCCGGTCTTCTGCACCTTGATCAGCACGTCGTTGGGGCCGACCTGAGGTTTGGCGACGTCTTCCATCCACAGACCCGGCTCACGCTTCGACTTCACCAACGCTCTCATTGAATCACTCCGAGTGAACGACCGACTTTGATGAATGCAGCGATCGCGCGATCGAGATCGGCGCGCGAGTGCGCCGCGGACATTTGGGTGCGGATGCGCGCTTTGCCCTGCGGCACCACGGGGAAGCTGAAGCCGACGACATAGATGCCTTCGGCGAGCATGAGCTCGGCGAAGCGCCCCGCAAGCTTCGCGTCTCCGAGCATCACGGGGATGATCGGGTGGCCTTCTCCCGCGAGCGTGAAGCCGGCGGCGCTCATCTTCTCGCGGAAGTACGCCGCGTTTTCGATGAGCTTCTTGCGCAGGCCGTCAGACTGCTCGAGCAGATCGAGACAGCGCAGCGTCGCGTGCGCGATGGCGGGCATCAGCGTGTTGCTGAACAAGTACGGACGCGCGCGTTGACGCAGCAGCGCGACGATCTCCTTGCGACCCGAGAGGTAGCCACCGCTCGCTCCACCGAGCGCCTTGCCGAGCGTGCCGGTGAGGATGTCGATCTTCCCGAGTACGCCGCGCAGCTCGTGGGAACCGCGGCCCTTCTCGCCAGTGAAGCCGACCGCGTGCGAGTCATCGACCATCACGATCGCGTCGTATTTCTCGGCGAGTGCGACGAGGCCTTTTAAGTCGGCGATCACGCCATCCATCGAGAACACGCCGTCGGTGACGACCAGCTTGAAGCGGCAGTCCTTCGCTTCGATCAGCCGTTGTTCGAGTTCTTGGAGATCGTTGTTCGCGTAGCGGAAGCGCCTGGCCTTGCAGAGCCGCACGCCGTCGATGATCGAGGCGTGATTCAGCGCGTCGGAGATCACCGCGTCCTGCTCTCCGAGCACCACCTCGAAGACGCCGCCGTTCGCGTCCCAGCACGACGAGAAGAGAATGGTGTCTTCGGTGCCGAGGAACTTCGTGAGGCGATCTTCGAGCGCTTTGTGCACGTCTTGCGTGCCGCAGATGAAGCGCACGCTCGCCATGCCAAAGCCGGAGCGATCGAGCCCTTCCTTCGCCGCCGCGATCAGGTCGGGAGAATCACCGAGGCCGAGGTAGTTGTTGGCGCAGAAGTTGAGCACCTGCTGGCCGCCCGCGACCGTGATGTTCGCGCGCTGCGGCGAGGTGATGATCCGTTCGCGTTTGGTCAATCCCTGCGCCTCGATCGAATCGAGCTCGCTCTGCAGATGGTTCAGGAACGCGCGGTTCATGGGAATGCGACGCGGCAACTAGCACGAGCGCGCGGGCACTCTGAAAGCCTTTGCGTTCACGCAGTGCGTCGTGTAGCCGCGCGCCCATGACCATCGAACGCACGCTTTCCATCCTCAAGCCGGACGCTCTCGAGAAGGGCGTGATCGGCAAGATCATTTCCCGCTTCGAAGAGAACGGGCTGACCCCCATCGCGATCCGCCTGCAGCACCTCTCGCAGCGTGAGGCCGAGGGCTTCTACGCGGTCCACAAGGACCGCCCGTTCTTCAAGGACCTGGTCAGCTTCATGATCAGCGGCCCGGTCGTCCTGATGTGCCTCGAGGGCGAGAACGCGATGCAGAAGAACCGCGATCTCATGGGCGCGACGGATCCGAAGAAGGCGGCCGCGGGCACCATCCGCGCTGACTTCGCCAAGTCGATCGACGCGAACACCGTGCACGGCTCCGACTCGGTGGAGAACGCGAAGAACGAGGTCGCGTACTTCTTCCGCAGCACCGAGCTGTTCTCGTACAAGCACAAGTAAGCAGCCCAACCGCGGGAGCTGGTCAGCTGATCAGCCCCGCGAGTGGTCCGGAGTTGAACTCCGCCTTGCCGACAGAGCTCACGCTCGTCGCGCCGAGGGCGTGGCAGATCGACACCAACAACGCGTTCTGCCGAGTGCCCGCCGGCGCCCGCAGATACCGCCCACCGACCAGACCCACGCCCGCTCCGCCGGCGACGACGAACGGCACGCCGTTGTGATCGTGGTTGCGCCCGTCTTGCAGCTCGTTGCCCCACACCACGAGCGTGTTGTCGAGCAGCGTGCCGTTTCCCTCGGGCACCGCGGCCAACATGTTGAGCAGATCGACGAAGCGCTGTGCGTACCAGGTGTTGATCGCTCGCAGCGCGTTCATCGCGTTCACGTTGCTCATGGGCTGATGCGAGAGATCGTGGTGGTTCTCGGTGATCGTCAACCCGTTCCCGTTGAGGAAGCTGAACAACACGTCGCTCTGCGAGTGATCGAACTGGATCGACGCGAAGCGCGTCACGTCACACGCCAGCGCCATCGTCGCGATCTGCATCTGCTGCGAAGTGACGAGCGGGAGGTTCTGGTCGACGTTGAACCAGAACGGGTTGGTGTTGCCCATCGGTGGCGTCGGCGGCGGAGGCACCGTGCACGACGATGGCGTGGTGATGGGCGCGCTCAACGACTGCTCCAATGAAGAGAGCGCGCTCAGGTGCTGATCAATCGTCGCGCGATCGCGAGTCGAGAGACGCGGCCTCAATTCCTGAGCCTGCGCTTGCAGCAGATCGACGATCTTCCGGCGTCGCGGGCGGAGCTGCTGCAGCTGCTGCGGCCCGCCACCGCCGAGATAGCCAGCGAGGGTCTGAAACGCGGCTCGCGGGTCGTACACCGGGCTGAGCGGCTGATTCGACGCGCGGAAGATCATCCGGCCGTGGTTTTCCTGCGTGTCGGTGCCGACTCCGAGCTGCACGGAGCGCTGCAAGGTCTGCGGATTCAACACGTCGGCGATCACTTGATCGACCGAAGGTCCACCGCCCCAGCCCGCGAGCGCGCCACCACCGCCTGGATAATTTCCAGGCAGCAGCGGAGTGCCCGTCCACACCGTGCCGATGCCGGGCTGATGACCATCACCGGGACCGTTCGCGGGATTCGCCGAGTCGACGTTGAGCCCTTCGATCACCACACACTTCGACTTGATCGTCGGCGTCTCGAGCGGAGAGAGCAGGGGACCCATCGTGAAGTTGGTGCCCGGAGAGCCCACCGGCTTCCACTCGTTGATCAACGTGCCGTTGGGCGTGAGCATCAACAGCAGTCGCCGCGGCGGAGCGTTCTGCGCGAAGGCGACCTGACGCCCGGCGACCGACTCGAGCATCGGCAACCCGAGCCCGAGCGCGCCCAGACCCGACAACAGACTTCGACGTGAGATGCGGTTCATTCGATGTCTCCTCAGGGCGCGATGGTCTGACGGCGTCGGAACGCGTCGGAGCGGGTGAGCGTGATCAACAGATCCTGAAAGTCGCCGCCGGTCTCTGCGAAGCGCGCGTTGAGGGCGCTGCGCGTGCACTCGTCTTCAGGGAGCTCTCCGCGGCCGAGCGAGAAGCGGAACCACTGGCGCACGAGGCACTCGCGCACTTGCACGCTGGTCTCCAACTTCGCCGAGAGCGCCGCCGCGCCGACGAACGGGCCATCGATCTCCTGAGCGCCGATCACCTCGCCGCTGACGTCGATCGCCTGGCCGGCCTCCATGGTCTGCCAGCGGCCCATCAAGTCGTAGTTCTCGAAGCCGAAGCCGAGCGGCTCCATCAAGCGGTGGCAACCGGCGCACGCTGCGTTGGCCGAGTGCGCTGCGAAGAGCTGGCGGTTCGTCTGATTTGGCATCGCATCGCCGAGCGCAGGAATTCCCGGCGGTGGCGCGGGCATGCTGGTGCACAACAAGCGCTCGCGAATGAAGAGCCCGCGGTGGAGCGGTGACGTCTTCGTCGGCTTGGCCTTGATCGCGAGGAAGGCGCCACGACTCAAGATGCCGCGCCGCTGCATCGGATCGAGCTCGCGTCGTTCACCCGGCATCGTGGGGGCGGGCACTCCGTAGAAGGCCGCGAGCGGCGTGGTGAGCTGCGTGTGCGTCATCGAGAACAGCTGCGGAGCGCGACCCGTGAAGAAGACCTCGCTCATCAGCCCCTTCGTCTCTTCCACCAGCTGGAACTTGGCGACGTTGAAGAGCCGGTTCTCCATCGGCACCGTCGACGTCTTGAAGGTCAGCGTCATCTGATCGAGGTCGAACCACTGCGTGTGGAAGTCATCGACCATCGCGCGCGCCTTCGGATCAGCGAGCAGCCGTCGCGCCTGGGCTTCGAGCTGATCGGCGGTCTGCAGCTGGCCGGCTTGCGCGGCCGCGATCAGCTGTGCGTCGGGCGGCTCGTTCCAGAAGAAGTACGAAAGTCGCGAGGCGAGCTCCCAGTCAGTCAGCGGCGCGGTCGTGCCCGCGAGCTCCGCACCAGCGCTCGGCTCGAGCCGGTACATGAACGGCAGCGACTGCAGCAGCGCCTGAATGATCACCTTCATGCCGATCGCGAAGCTCTCGGCGGTGCGGATGTCGGTGAAGAGCGCGAAGAACGCAGCGTGCTCGGAAGCCGTGACCGGACGGCGGAACGCCCGCGCGCCGAACGTGTCGATGAAGGTGTTGGCGCACGCGTCTTCTTCTGCCGTGCCGGTGGGCCGGCAGCCGATCGTTGCAGTGAGGTTGAGCTCGTCGGAGATCCGCTCGGCCGCCTCCATCCACTTCTCGAGGTGGAGCTGCGTGACTGACTGGTTGGCCTGATTGTCGAAGCCGAACGAGCGCTCCTCGGGCGGAAAGGCCGACGCGTAGGCGGTGCCGGTCAGCGAGGGAAAGAGCGACTCGACGGTGTTCTCGTATTCGACGCGTCGCAGTCTTCGCATCGGCGTCTCGCCGACTTGAGGAGCGCTGCACGCCATCGCGCCTCCACCGCCACCACTTCCACTTCCGCCGTCGCTGGAGGAGCTGCCACCGTCACTGCCCGGGCCCGGGTTGAGCTGGCTCTCGCAGCCACTGACGAACACGATCACTGTGAGGAGGCTGATCACTCGCATGCAGGCGGTGCAGAGCAGCCCGCGTGCCGCTTCGCGTCGTCAGCGGCTTGGACGCGATGACTGTGGGCTGCATCCTTCAGGTGTGGGCTCGCAGCCCACTGCGGGCGTTGTGCGCCACAGCCGCGCGAGAGGAGTAGTAGCGTTCGCGCGCTCGTGCCCCAGCGCGTCTTCGAGAAATACGAGATCGTCAGACGCATCGCCGTGGGAGGCATGGGCGAAGTCTTCCTCGCGCGGCAGCTCGGCGCGGCGAAGTTCGAGCGTCAGGTGATCTTGAAGGCGATGCTCAGCGAGAAGTCGACGCCGCTGCTCGCGTCACGCTTTCTCGACGAAGCGCGGTTGGTGGCGACGCTCAACCACCCCAACGTCGTCTCGGTCTTCGAGGCGGGCCTGTCGGACGGCACGTTCTACATGGCGATGGAATACATCGCCGGTTGGAACCTGGCGCAGCTCCAGAAGGAAGCGAGCGAGTTGCCGCTGGGGCTCGTGGTGCGAGTCATTCACGACGCAGCGCTCGGCCTCGATCACGCCCATCACGCCGTCGACGCGAACGGTCGGCTCCAGCAGATCGTGCACCGCGACGTCAGCCCGCACAACATCATGCTCCGGCGCGATGGCGTCACGAAGGTCGTCGACTTCGGAGTGGCCTGGGCGCTCAACCGCGACGCGAAGACGCAGACCGGCGCGGTGGTGGGCAAGGTCGCGTACATGGCGCCCGAGCAGTTGATGGGCGAGGCGACCGACGCGCGCACCGATCAGTTCGCGCTCGGCGTGGTCGCGTGGGAGCTGCTGACGCGTCGTCGGCTCCATGTCGGCGTGAACGAGCTCGAGGTCGCGAAGCTGGTGTTGACCGCGCGCATCCCGCACCCGAGCGACGTCGCGTCGGACGTGCCGCGCCCGCTGGGCGACATCGTGCTGCGCATGCTCGCCGAGGCGCCCGATCGCCGCTTCGCGCGGCTGCAAGACGTGGCGATCGAGCTCGAGCGCGCGGGGCGGACCCTTCAGCTCGACACGTCGACCGCGACGCTCGAGACG
>JAEUJS010000290.1 GCA_016792935.1 Archangium sp.
AGCGCGAGTAGTCATGGTCGGCGCCCGAGCCCAGCTGAGCCGAAGGCGAAGTCACGAGGTCCCTGACCTCGTGTGGCGAGCGCGCGCATGAGGCAGCGGTTGATCGATCAGCTCCGCGGCAAACGCGTCGGTGTGGTGCTCTCTGCGGGCTACTTCGGCTTCTACGGGCACGCGGGCTTCGTCGACGGTCTGCTGTCGAAGGGCATCGCGCCCGCGGCATGGAGCGGGACCTCAGCCGGCGGAATGATCGCCGCCTTCACCGCCGCCGGAGTTCCTCCGGTGCGCATCATCGAGCTCTTGCTCGCTCGCAAACGCGAAGACTTCTGGGATCCGAGCTGGCTCGAGATCGCGCGTGGCGCGCTCAAGAAGGGCACGCGTCCGAGCGGGCTGCTCGAGGGCAAGCGCTTCCGCGCGCTGCTCGACGACTTTCTTCCCGTGCGGAGCTTCGAGTCGCTTGGCGTTCCGCTGGTGATGGTGGCCACCAACCTGACGACGCAGGCGCCGTTGGTGATGGACAGCGGAGATCTCCCGAGTGCGATTCACGCGACCTGCGCGTACCCGGGACTCTTCCAGGCGGTGCGCCGCGACGAACAACTCCTGTGGGACGGAGGCATCGTCGACAAAGCCCCTGCCCTCGCGCTCAAAGATTCGAAGGCCGGTAAGTCGCTCGACGCGCTGCTGGTGCACTTCCTCCCGAGCCGCGATGGCGCGAAGGAACCGACCGGAGCGTTCGCCTACGCGAGCGGCATGGCGAACGGCTTCGCGGCGATCCGCAAAGATCATTTTCGGCTGCAGTTGTCCCTTCTCGAGGCGCGCGGTGTCGAAGTGCACGTGATCACTTCGCGTTTGCCGCCGGTCTCTCCGAAGGAAATGCACCGTGGCGTCGACGCGGTGAACGCCGGCCGCGCCTCGGTGCTCGCCGCGCTCGAGCAGCCTTCCGCCGGATGGACTGGTGAGGACTGACGCGCTTCGTTCGAGTAGGCACGCCCCGTGACCGAATCGATGGATTTCTCCACCGCGCAATTCGAGAACAAACCGCCGCAGGCCAACGCGTGCGCGTCGTGCGGGCGACAGCTGATCTCGGAGTACTTCACCGCCGGCCCGTTGAGCCTGTGTGGGAATTGCGCCGCGCAGCTCAAGGCGGGTCCGCCCGAAGACAACCAGGGCTGCTGGCGCTTCGTGAAGGCCGGAGCGATGGGCACAGGCGCCGGACTCCTCGGCGCGATCGGCTACGGCGCGATCATCTATTTCACCGGCTACGAGCTCGCGCTGGTCACGATCTTCATCGGGTGGTTCGTCGGTCGAGGCGTCATGAAGGGCAGCGACAACCGCGGTGGCCGTGGGTACCAGGTGCTCGCCGCGATCCTCACCTACGTGTGGTGCATGCAGGCGTTCGTGCCTTCGCTCATCACCGGGATGCAGAAGGCGGAGCAGCCGGTGCCGTTCATCGTCGCCATGCTGATCGCGCCGTTTCTCGCGCTGATCATGCCGTTCATGGGCGACATGGGCGTGCTCGGCATCGCGATTCTCGCCTTCGGTGTGTGGCGCGCGTGGAGAGAAGCCGCGCAGGTCGTGATTCCCGTCGAGGGGCCGTTCAGCATCGCGGCAGTTGCGCCGAGCGAGCCGACCTGACGATGCGCGAGCTTCCGGGCCCACTTCCGTTGCAACCGACGCATCGCACCTGCGCGCGGTGTGGGACCACGGCTCCGCTGCATTTCGTCGCGTGCCCGAACTGCTTCGCGTTGTTCTTCGCTGAGGAATTGAGCGCGCTCTCGAAGGAAGCCGATGCGCTCGAGAAGAGCGGTGACCTCGTCGGGGCGCTCGAGAAGTGGCGCGCGATGGAGCCGATGCTTCCGCGCGCTTCGACGCAGGCCACGGCGATCCACACACGCATCGCGGCGCTCGAAGCGAAGGCAGGCGCAGCCGGCGCGCGACCGAAGGCGGCGCAAGGGAAAGGCTGGCTCGCCGGTCTGGGCGCGCTGATCGTCGCGGTCGCGACGAAAGCGAAGTTCCTTCTCTTCGGCCTCGCGAAGTTGCCCACGCTGCTGACGTTCTTCGCGTCGGCGACGCTGTGGCAGGGCGCATCGGGTCCAGGGTTCGCGCTCGTGGTGCTCGGCAGCGTCTACGTGCACGAGATGGGACACACGTTCGCGTTTCGTCGGTACGGCATCGCGGTCACCCCGCCGATGTTCGTGCCCGGCTTCGGCGCGTTCGTGCGCGGCTCGCACTATCCGAAGAGCCTCACCGCGATCGGTGACGTCGCCCTGTCCGGACCACTCTGGGGAGGCGTTTCAGGGGTCCTCACGCTCGCGATCGGTCTCGCGCTGGAGCAACAATGGCTCGTGGGAGCCGCGGTGATCATCGCGGAGATCAACCTCTTCAACCTGATCCCCGTGTGGCAGCTCGATGGTAGCCGCGCATCGGCCACTCTCTCTCGCGCGCAACTCCCGTGGCTGGGCATTGCGGCCCTCGCGTTGGGACTGATGGCGACCTCTCCGATGGCGATGATCACCGGAGGCGGACTGATTTTGCGGCGCTGGTTCGGCGCGCCTCCAGAAACTCAGGAAGGAGATCGCCGCACCTTCGTGCTCTTCCTCGCGCTGATCGTCGGCCTCCTCGCGCTGCGCATCGGCGCGAACTTCTTCGTCGCACCCACGACTGCGCACTGAGATGGAACGCAAGCGACGCGTCACGCTGGTGTTCGTCGGAGGGGTCATCACCCTGCTGCTGATGTTCGTCGGCTTGAGCCCGGCGCCGATCCGTCCCCTTCCGCCGACGCCCGAGGAATCGCGCGCGCTGTTCGACGAGCTGGTGCGCGATGAGCCCACCAATCGAGAGAAGGCGAAGGAAGACTGGGCGCACCACCGCTGGTCGCAGCAAGACGCGTTCGGTGCGCTCGAGCTCGACAAGGTGAACTCGCTCGCTGGCGCCAGGAACCGATCGCGGCAGGACCTCTTCCTCGTGATCGACGAGGGCCTCCGCTCGAAGTGGCCTGGCCCCGATGGTGGCGTGCTCGAAGCGACGGTCGTTCCTCTCAAGCCTCGGCCGATGGATTGATCGATGCGGGCACTCGACGCGCGAGCTCGCTTCGCCGTTCCCGCTCTCCCTCGGGGAGAGGGCCCGGGGGGCCGGGGTGAGGGAGCGATTCCATGATCGCTCGCGCCGCCAGATCGATCGCCAAGCTCGCCGCCGACCCGTACGTGCGCGTCTGCTTCTTCTTCGCGCTCGCGTTGATCGCCACCCTGCCCTGGCTCCTCACGGCGGGCGGCTTCAACGAGTTCCGCGACGCGCAGGTGTTGTGGCTCTACGAAGATCAGGCGCGCCGCAGCGTGCTCGACTTCGGGCAAATCCCGCTCTGGAACCCGGAATTCTGCGGCGGGCTCCCCGCGCTCGGCACTCCACAGGCGCGCTTCGGCTCACCGCTCTTCCTGCTGACGCTGATCTTCGGCACCACGCGCGCTGAACCACTCATCATCTTCACCCTCGTGATCGTCGCGCTCTACGGCGCCTTTCACCTCGCGCGCAGTCACGGGGCCACGCGCGCTGGAGCCACCCTCGGCGCGCCCCTCTTCGGGCTCCTCGGCGTCTTCGCGTGCGCGCCGTTCCTCGGCTGGTTCGGTTTCCTCGGCTTCGCGTTCCTCCCGTGGATTCTGCTCGGCGTTCGCAGAGCGGCGCGTGGACAGCTGAGCGGTCTCGCGTTGGTCGGTCTCTCCACCGGCTTCATCGTCGGCTTCGGAGGCACCTACGTCGCGCCAATCTCCTTCGTCGCGGTGGTGATCGAGCTCGTCCTCCTCGCGATCCAGCATCGCGGGCGACTGAAGTACGGCCCCATCGCCGCCGCGGGGCTTCTTGCGCTCGGCCTCTCTGCATTTCGGCTGTGGCCGGTCTTCGAAGAACTCCAGCGCGGCCCGCGTGTGATCGCCGGCATGTCGGTGGTCGGCCTGCAGTCGATGGGTGCCCAACTCTTCGGCACCTACGACGTGTGGAGCGGCGAGGTCTGGTACCTCGTCACCATCCCCGGAGCGATCGTCGCCGCGATCTCCCTCCTCCGTCGCCGCGGGCGCTGGCTCGCGCTGAGTCTGTTGCTGACGATCTGGATCGCCGCC
Organism: Archangium sp.; assembly: GCA_016792935.1. GTDB lineage: Bacteria > Myxococcota > Myxococcia > Myxococcales > Myxococcaceae > Archangium_A. The sequence goes on from JAEUJS010000290.1 coordinate 4,107, forward strand.
GGCAGCGCGGTCACTCCGTCGCTCTACGCGTTGCTGCGGCAGATCCCGATCTTCTCGCTCTTGCGAAACTCCGAGCGCTTCCTGGTGTGTGCTGGTCTCGTCATGTCGATCGGCGTGTCGTTCGCCGTGAGCGACGTGTTGGCGCGACTGAGACTCCGCAAGAAGCAGCTGACGCCGCGCTTCCACCAGGGCCTCGCGATCATCACCGCGCTCGGGCTCGTGCTCGCCACCGCGTGGCAGCTGCACAACTTCACCGTCGCCGCGAGCAAGCGCACCATCGGAGCGACACCGCGCGAGTCGCTCCGCCCCTTCCATCAAGCGCGCGGCAACCGCTGGGCCGTCGCTGGCTTCGGGCCCATGTCGCGCGGCTCACTCGCGTGTTGGGAAGCGTACGGCGTGCCGCAATCTCCGAAGCTGCGCGGCGATCTCACCGAGGAAGCGTGGCTCTCTGACGGCAGCGCCGGCTCACTCGAGACGAGGTGGACCCCCAACCAGCTCACCTTCCACGCGCGCCTCGACAGGCCGACGCGTCTGCTGATCAACCAGAACTACCACCGCGGCTGGAAGTCCGACGTCGGCACGGTCGTCAGCACCGACGGCCTCTTGTCTGTCGAGCTGCCGCAAGGTGAATCGAACGTCTCGCTCCGATTTCTGCCGCGCAGCGCGATCGGCGGGCTGATCGTCTCCGCGCTGGCGTTGATCGCGCTGCTCGCGATGCGCTTCCGAAAGGAAGTCGGCCTCAAGGAGCTCGCGCTCTGCGCCGTGCCGCTGGTCGTCGGTGCGTTCCTCGCGCTCAACAACGACGAGCCGCTCCTCACGCGCCCCGAGGTCACCGGCCCCGATGGAGAAGCCGTGATCGCCGACGTGCTCCCACTCGACAGCAAGAAGCTCGACGTGCAGTTCGCGGAAGGCGTGAAGCTCGACGGCGCGGCCGTCACCTACCGCAAGCAGGATGATCGCATTCGCATCGAGCTCGACTGGTCGCGCACCGCGAACATCAATCGCAACCTCGGTGTCTTTCTCCACCTCGAGCCGGGCGCCTTGAAGCGCGTCGCAGCCGATCACCTGCAGATCTCCGACGCGATCTTCTTCGAGCAATTGCCGGTCGGATCGATCGGGCGAGACATCTTGCTCATCGACATCCCCGACGCGAAGCGCGGCGTGCCGTGGAACGCGTGGGTCGGCCTGTGGGAAATGCGCGGAGACGGTCACCGCGTCGAAGTCACCAACGCGAACGGCGTGCAGTCGGCTGAGAATCGCGTGTTGATTGGCACGCTCGAGATCCCACCCCGGCCATAGTCAGTCTGCCGCGTAGCGCTGGTGATCGACGAGCAGACAGCGATCCTGCACGACGTCGATGCCTGCTTCGATCAGCCGCTTCGCCGCGACGTCGTTGCGAATGCCGAGCTGGAACCACACCGCGCGCGGCTTCTTGGCGATCAGATCGTCGACGTGCTGATCGATGTCTTGCGGCCGACGGAAGACGTCGACCAGATCGAGCTCACCGGGGATCGCCGAGATGGTGCGGAACACCGGCTTGCCGAGGATCTCCTTCACCTCGGGGTAATAGACGGGAACGGGCACCACCTCGATGCCCTGGCTCTGCACGTACTTCGGCACCGAGAACGCCGGCTGCCCGGCCTGCTGTTCGGTCTTGATGCCCAGCACCGCGACGCGCTTGAGCGACCTCACCAGCGCTTCGATGCCCGCCTCGTCCTCGATCAATTTCCCGTTCGCCATGGCGTCAACCTAACCGCGCGCTACGGTCCGCGCTGCCCATGAGCGCTCTTCTTCTCGCCCTCTCCGTTCTGTCGGCCTCGCCCACCACCGAGACCAAAGACGTCTATTCGCTGTCGAACGAGGCCTTCGCCGAGACCGCGAAGCACGATCTCGAGACGCTCAAGCAATTCGTCGCTGGCATGCGCGGCGTGCTGAAGAAGGTCGAGGGCAACAAGACGCTCTTCACCAAAGGCGAGACGATCTATTCGCCGGAGCAGAAGCAGACGCTTCTCTCCACGTGGGGCTCACTCTTCGCGTACTTC
>JAEUJS010000300.1 GCA_016792935.1 Archangium sp.
CGGTCACCGCTGAAGCAGCGCCGGGAGAAGCTCGCCGCTCGGTCCGAGCACGACGTGTGCGAAGGCTTCGGCGTTGGCGGGCCGATCCTGGTTCACGAGCCACGTCTCGGCTCCTGCTGCGCGCGCGACGTCGACGAACTGCGACGACGGCGCGACGAGGCCTGACGTTCCCACCGCGAGGAAGACGAAGCGGTGCTTCCGCGCGCGGCGGATGAACGCTTCGACGCGGTCGAGAACACCGCTCGACAACTTCTCGCCGAACCACACGATGTGCGGACGCAGCAACGCGAACTCTCCACGCGCGTGACACTTGCCGCATGCCGGCAGCTTCTCTGGCGAATATTCCGCCGCGTCGTCGATGGGCTCGCGCTCGCAGCGCGAACAACGCGACTTCCACAAGTTGCCGTGGAGCTCGACCACGCGCGTGTTGCCTGCCGACTGGTGCAGGCCGTCGATGTTCTGCGTGGCGATGAGCATGCGGTCGCCGAGTTTCTCTTCGAGCTTCGCGAGCGCGAGGTGACCGGCGTTGGGTTTCGCGTCGCGGCCGCGCGCGCGTCGCTCGGAATAGAAGCGCCACACGCGCGCCGGGTCGTGGACGAAGCCCGAGAGCGAGGCGACGCGCGCGACCGACTCGCCTTCCCACACGCCGCCGCTGCCGCGGAAGGTGGGGATGCCGCTCTCGGCTGAGATGCCCGCGCCGGTGAGCACGAGGAGATGGGTGTCGGGGTGGTCGAGCTTCATGATGCCAATCAAGTCAGGTGGACTCTTAAACGAGTCACGCACCTTGACCGTTCAACCGCATGGAGCCTGACAGCCAACGTGGCATCGTGCGCGCCGCATGGCTCGACCGCTCAAGGCGAAGCGCTTCACCTCGGCACTCGTTCCGTACGTCCTCACCTACGCGCGCATGAGCGGGAAGGACCCGAAGGCGCTCGAGAAGAAGTACCTGCACGTGCGCACTGGTTCGCCACCCAACGGCGTCGCCCCAGGGGGCTCTGCTGGCATCGCCACGCCGGAAGTGTCGCTCGACGAGTTGGGCGCGCTGCTGGGTGACGCGTCGAAGTTGCTCGGTGATTCGCTCTTCGGCTTGCACTGCGCGATGGGCATGTCGCGTGGCGCGTATGGGTTGCTCGAGTTCGGGCTGCGCTCGGCTCCGACGGGTCGCATCGCGATGGAACAGCTGGCTCGCTACGGAGCGCTCATCAATCCACTCGTGCGTTGGAGCCTGGAAGTCGATGGCGACGAAGTGGCGTTGCACCACCGCGCTCCGAAGAAGGGTGGAGTCGGGCGGCAGGGCAACCTCTTCACCGTGACGCGCATTCTGCAAATCGCGCGCGAGATGATGGGCGACGACGTGGTGCCGGTGCGCGCGTGGTTCGCGCACGATGAGAAGAGCTGCCCCGATGAGGTCGCCGCGTTCCTCAGGACGAAACACATCGCGTTCGGTCGCTCGAGCAACGGCATCTCGTTCTCTGCGGCGACGCTGGAGCGTGTGCCGACCGGTGCCGATGCCGAACTCAACCGCGCGTTGGAGATGCACGGGCAAGCGGTCCTCGAGAAGTGTGGCGACATCGATGACGCGTACGAGCGTGCGCGCGGAGCGGTCATCGACTTGCTGCCCGATGGTGGCGCGACGTTGGCGAAGGTGGCGAAGAAGCTGCACGTCACTCCGCGCACGTTGCAGCGTCGGCTCGAGGAGAACGGTGCTTCGTTCGCTGTGTTGCTGAACGAGGTGCGTCGCTCGCAGGCGGAACGTCTGCTCGGTCACACGGACGTCCCGCTCACCGACGTGGCCGAGCAGATTGGCTACGCAGACAGCGCTGCGTTCGTGCGCGCGTTCCGCTCGTGGACGGGCGTGACACCCGGCAAGTTCCGCGAGCACGCGAACGACTGAAGCGCGAGATGTCGTCGTTTGCATATGAGTTTGTCGCGAGCTGTCGATGCACGAACGCGCACCTGCACCGACAATGCGTGCATGGCGACTTCACGCATCGACTCTTCTCGTCCCGCGGTTCGCACCACTCCGACGGCGGCTCCTGCTGCTGCGAAGACCGCTTCGACGTTCACGCCGGCTCCGGCAGCGAAGAAGGGCTGGGCGCCACTCAACGCCGTGAAGAACGGCTTCGACAACCTGAAGGACGCGATGACGCCCGACGCGTTCAAGCAGGGCCCGGGCCCGAAGATCGATCGCTTCAACGCCAGCAAGGATTGGATGAGCGATCGCGTGTTCAACAAGCTGAAGCCGGGCGGCGCTCCAGAATCGCTCACCGGTCCGCAGCGGGTGGCGTACGGCCCGAAGAACGCGCCGCCGACGTTGAAGCGCCCGGTGGTGATGATTCCCGGGCTCACGATGCCGGCGAAGAGCTTCGACGGCCTGGGTGATCAGCTCGCCACCAACAAGAGCAACGGCCCCGTCGTCGTCTACGTCGCCGAGCAGGACAAGTTCCGACTCAATGACTCACAGGGCCGCGAGGTCAGCGGCGACGAGCTCAAGAACGCGAAGATCTTCCAGGTCGAATACAAAGATCCGTGGGGCTCCCCGACGGTGAAGGCGCCGCAGATTGCCCGCGCGATGGAACGCATCTCGAAGGCAACCAGCGCGGGAGACGTCGACGTCATCACGCACTCCGCGGGCGGCACCGACTTCCGCCTGTATCTCGACGGTCGCGACGCCTCGAAGGGCCCGAAGATCAACAAGGCGGCGATGATCGGCCCCGCGTCGCACGGCACGTACCTCGGCAACATTGGCAACGTCGTCGGTGACCCCATCAAGAACGTCGACGACGCCGCGCGCGAGCTCGCCGTGGGCAGCAAGATGATCAACGACCTCAACACCAACTGGGACCGTCAGAAGAATCAGATTCCCGGAGGCATCACCATCATCGGCACCACGGGCACTCCGACGCTGGGCCCGAAGAAGGGCGTGTTCGAAGACGGTGACGGCTACATGCCCACCGCGCAGCTCGACATGCCCGGCGCGAAGACCGTGCTGATGGAAGGGCCGCACAACACGCCACTCGCGCACCTCTGGCAGGTCCAATATTCCGGCGTGGTGAACGCCGCGATGGACGTGCTCGGGGATGGGACGCGCTGATCAGCTCGTCGAGGCGCGCTTGATCCGCTCGCGCAGCTGATCACGGAACGCGCCGCTGAGTGCTGCACCACCGACGAGCACGCAGCGCACTCGACGTTGGCACTCGCGCACGAAGCGCACGACTTCTGGCGTCACGACACGCGCATCAAACGCTGCGCGCATACGCCTCCGGAGGCGGCCATGGCAGGTTGGGCAGATCGAGAAGCCAGGCCCAACGCTCTTTCGTCTTTCCAAGGTGACGAATCAGGTGTGGCCACAAGAAGTAGGGCCGATGTGTGGGCTCGAAAAGCTCGGTCGTGGTCGGCGGCAACACGAGACGAAGTCTACTCAACGCTGCGTGAACTTCACCTCGACACCCTGCGCGGTGAACTCGGCGGTGGCGTCGAGCACCCGGCCTCCGACCGACCAACCGAAGAGGTCGCGCTGCAACGTCGCGCGCAATCGCGGCCACGCCGGCGCTTCGTAGCCTTCGCTCGTCGTAGTTGGCGTGAGCGGAACGAGTGCCCCGGTGTCCAGCCGCTCGACCCACGCACGCACGTCGGGCGCGAGCCAGTCCTTCACCACGCCTTCGTGTTCCTTCATCGGCAGACCGGTGCCCGCGAGGAACACCTGCTGGCCTGCATTCACGAGCTGTTCGATCCACCCCGCGTTGTTGGGCAGCGTCGTGCCGTCCAGGTTGAGCATCGGCACGCGCCGCGCGAGCTCGATGAGGAGTGACTGCGCGCTCTCGTGCAACGTGCCCATCGAGAGGTCGAGTCGCTCGAGCTTCTTCGGCACCGAGTTGATCAGCCGTTTGAGCAACGCGCTCTGCTGCGAGGTGTCGACGTCTCCACCACGACGTTCCTCGAGGTGAATCGCGGCGCGCTTGAGAAACGGCGGCGCGGCTTCGAGCAAGGCGCCGACGCGCTCGTCCACTGTCCACTTGAACGCGGGCTCGTCAGGGAGACTGTAGAGCGGTGCACCGAAGCGACCGGAATCGTCCACCAACACCAGCATGTGCAACGCACGCACGGCTGGAGCCCGCAGGACGTCGGTGAGGCGATCCGCTCGGTGACTCTGAAGGCTGAGCTGCAAGCGCACCACGAAGCCGCACTTCCACACCGCGGGGTAGCCGCCCCACGGTTCGTTCGGCAGCTTCGGTCGGGCCGCGCGCGCGTCAGCGAGCTGCCCGAGCAAGTCGGGGTTGGAGATGCCCTTCATCAGCTCGAGCTCACACATCGCGAGTGACGCTCCGGGCGCGTCGTTCTCGAGAAGAAAATCGGTGAGCACCTGCCACACGCCAACGTCCTCGGGCCGCGCCGCGATGGACTCGAGGATGACGTCGGGCACCACCAACTGATCAGCCACTTGCCTGAAATCCTGCACGAAATCCGAGCGGGAATTCCGCTCGAATCGTCAACGCGACTGACAGCTCGGTGGGGGTAGACCTCGCGGCGTGAGAGCGACAACCACATCATGTACACCACTCGCCGCGTTCTCCCCGGAGCTGCTGATCGCGTTCGCAACCAACTCGAGCGCATCAAGACCCGCGTCACCGAAGATGGACCGCTCGCTCTCGGCGATCGCGGCGGAGCCGTGCAGGCGCTCGAGAATCACCTCCGCGCCGCGGGACTGTTCACCGACAAGGCCGATGGTGTGTTCGACGCGAAGACGAAGCGCGCGGTGCAGCGTCTGCAGAAGCACGCGAGGCTCGACCCGGGGCGAGCCGGTGGGACCGAGGCGACCGGCGAGGTCGACTGGAAGACGTACCGTGCGGTGCGCGGCATCGATCGCTTCGTCAGCAAGGGCTTCAAGCAGCGCGCGGTGCAGGGTGAGCGCGGCGTCGACATTCTCAAGGCCGAGAGGCAGCTCGAGAAGCTCGGCTATCGCCACCTGAAGGTCGATGGTGTGTTCGGTCCGCAGACCACGAAGGAAGTGCGTCGGCTGCAGCGCGCGTACGGCTTGAAGGCGAGCGGTGACCTCACCGCTGGCACCGCGGAGCTCATCAAGAAGCTCAGCACCACCAAGCGCACGCTCGGCTACGTGAACGGTGTCGCGCGACACATCACCGTCACTCCGGTGGGCGATGGCGAGTACATGCGCACCGACGCGGCGCGCTCGTTCTTGCGCATGCAGGCGGCGGCGAAGCGGGCCGGCATCTCGCTCTCGGCGACCAGCGGCTTCCGCACGATGGCGGAGCAGCAGCACCTCTACAATTTGTACCTCCAGGGACGCGGCAACCTCGCGGCGCGGCCGGGCTACAGCAATCACCAGGGCGGCATCGCGATGGATGTCGGCGGAGTCGGTGGCTACTCGACCCGCGCGTACTCGTGGCTCGCACACAACGCGAAGCGGTTTGGCTTCGTGAACGACGTCGGCGGCGAGTACTGGCACTGGACGTACAAGCGCTGAGCGATTCCACAGCAGGGACGTTTCGGTGGCGCCCTCGCCGTGCATCTTTGGCGTCGAAAACGTGCGGGCGTTCGTTGCGCGTCACGTGAGGCGCCACCAAAGTGCAGCGCATGAGACTCCTCGCGCTCGCAGTGGTGGCGGTGGTGTTCGTCGGTTGTGATTCCACGATCTCCGGCAGTGACGGCGGCACGGGCGGAGGCACCGGCGCAGGCATCGCGACCGGCGGCGGAACTGGAGGCGCGTCCGGCGGCGGAACTGGCGGTGCATCCGGCGGTGGAACTGGCGGTGCATCCGGCGGCGGAACGACTGGCGGCGGAGGCGCGACAGGAGGCGGTGGCGCGACCGGCGGCGGTGCAACTGGTGGCGGTGCGACCGGTGGCGGAAGCGGCGCCTGCGGAGTGCCCGCGCCCTTCGACGTCGGCATCACCTACGCGCGCACGTTGCACGTCTCGACGACCGGCACCGCGAGCGGCGACGGCAGCATGGCCAACCCGTTCGACACGATTGCGCGCGCGGCGCAGGCGGCGACTCCGGGCACGCGCATTCTCGTCGCGGCCGGCCAGTACCCCGCGCTCAACCTCGGCGCGCTGCAGGGCTCCGCGGGCATGCCCATCGCCATCAGCGGCGTCGGCGACGTGCGCATCGACGGCAGCTCGGGCGTCGGCATCTCGATGAGCGATGGCGCGTACGTCGTGCTCGAGCACCTGCGCATCGTGAACTCGATGATTCACGGCATGAACCTCGACGACGCGAGCAGCTTCGACTCTCCGTCGCATCACCTCGTGCTGCGCGACCTCACCATCGCGAGCGCCGGCACCGGCGGAAACAACGACTGCATCAAGTTGAGCGGCGTCGATGACTTCTGGGTCGTCGATTCCGACGTGTCGGGCTGCAACGCGGGAGAGATCATCGACATGGTCGGCTGCCACCGCGGCGTCATCGCGAACAACGACTTCCACGACACCGTCGGCAACGGCGTGCAGGCCAAGGGCGGCAGCTCCGACACCCTCATCACCGGCAACCTCTTCCGCACCATGCCCCAGCGCGCGGTGAACGCGGGCGGATCCACCGGGCTCGCGTTCTTCCGCCCGCAGAACGCCGACGCCGAAGCGCGCAACATTCGCGTCATCGCCAACACCTTCGTGAACATCGGTGGCATGGGCGGCGCCGCGGTGGCCTACGTCGGCTGCGATGCGTGCGTGGCGTCGAACAACACCATCATCTCGCCGCGGAATTGGATCGTCCGCATTCTCCAGGAGAACACCGACCCGCGCTTCGTGCCCTCGCGCAACGGCGTGTTCATCAACAACCTCATCGTGCTCAACGCGGCCGACATCAGCACCGTGGCGAACGTGGGAGCCAACACCTCTCCGATGACCTTCACCTTCGGCAACAACTTGTGGTTCGCGCTCGATCGGCCCGGCACCTGGATGCCTCCCATCAGCGGAGTGCCCGCCGAGATGGGCTCGCTCGTTCAGCAAGACCCGCTGCTGGTCGACCGCATGGCCGGCAACTACCACCTGCAGGCCACCAGCCCTGCGCGCACGGCGGGCCGCGCGATTCCAGGTGGTCCGTACGCCGACTTCGATGGGACGTGCTTCGCCTCACCTCCGGCCATTGGGGCATTCGCTCCGTAGTCGACGCGTCACGAGTCTGACGGCGATCCATCTCGCGCTGACGCCCTTACCCTTTTGCGATGGGGAAGGGCCCTGATGATCAGCTCCTCGACACGCTCGCCGGCGTGATTCGCGACTACGGCCGCTTCTCGTTCGATCTCGAGCGCCAGGACGCGCGCAAGACACAGGCGCTCTTCGATCAATGGTCGCAGCATCTGCTCACGGGCATTCCGCCGCCCGGCGCGGAGAAGCCAGCGTCGACGAAGGCGTTCTCCGAGCTGCGAGCGCAGTTCACCGCGCAGCGAAAGCAGGAACAGAGCGAGTTCACGCTGAGCGTCGATGGACTGCGCGACGTGGTGTGGAGCTTCATCACCTCGCTCAACCGCGAGGTCGCCGCGAGCGATGCCGCCGACGCGAAGTTGAGCGAGTCGATGGGCGCGCTGGGGTCGGCGATGCAGACCGCTCCGGCCGCGGAGATTCGAAAGCTCGCGCTCGACGCGGTGAAGCAGGTGCAGACCGCGCTGCAGGTGCGTCGCGAGCGGCAGGAGAAGCAGCTCGCCGCGTTGTCCACGAAGCTGACCTCGGTGACGTCTCAGCTCGAGGTCGCGCGGCGCGAGGCGAACACCGACGGGCTGACGCAGCTCTTCAACCGCAAGGCCTTCGACGCGCGGCTCGAGCAGACGAGCGAGTTCGCGATGATCAGCGGCGGTGCCGCGGCGGTGCTGTTGTTCGACATCGATCACTTCAAGAAAGTGAACGACACCTACGGGCATCCCGCGGGTGACGCGATCCTCAAAGCGGTGGCGAACGCGGCCGCGCGCACCTTCCGTGGACGTTCTGATTTCGTCGCGCGCTACGGCGGGGAAGAGCTCGTCGCGTTGATCAGCGACCGCTCGCACGTCGACGTGATGCGAGCGGCGGAGAACCTGCGTGAAGCGGTCGCAGCCGTGCGCGTGCCGTGGGCAGGCGAGCAGCTCGGCGTGACGGTCTCGGTGGGGGTTGCGTCACGTGAGCGCGGCGAGCTCTCTGCTTCGTGGCTCGCGCGCGCTGACGCTGCGCTCTATCGCGCGAAGAAGTTGGGACGAAATCGCTGCGAAGGGTGAGCTGCCTCACCCTTCCCCTCTCCCCGAGGGAGAGGGGAGCCTCGTTCTTCTTCGCCGGTTACAGCGTCTGCAGGTATGCGACGAGGTCGTCGACCTGTGCATCCGTCAGGTTGCTCGTCACGCCGTGCTTGTCGCCCGGGTTCTTCAGCACGCGCGCCTTGATGGTCATCACCGAGCCGTCGTGCAGGTACGGCGCGCTGCGCGCGAGACCCTTGAGCGACGGAACGTTGAGACCACCGGACATCACGAGCCCGTTGTCGGGGTTGATGCCCGACGTGACGAGGCTGCCGACGTCAGCGTTGGTGTTGTTGGTGAGCCACTGACCCGAGTGGCACGTCTCGCACCCAGCGCTGTTGTAGACGGCCGCTCCGCGCGCGAGCTGGTCGGCGGAAATCTTCTGCAGGTACGGATTCTCGGGCGAAGGCGCGCCGTCGACGAACGCGTTCAGCTGCGCGACCTGCGTGGCCGACAAGCCCTTGCCGCCCATGCGCGCGGTGATGGTGTGCGTGAGGAAACCCTGCATGTCGGGGAACTCGCCGCTCCAGTGGAACGGAGCGGTGGCCTTCATGCCGCGACCCGCGAGCGTCGGCGTCTGACGCGGACCATCGGGGAACTGCCAGGTGTGACCGTCGTCGCGACCTTCGAGGTGACAGCTGCTGCACGCGACCGACGCCTCGAGCGCCGACATCGAGCGTTCGTTGGCGTCGAAGAACAGCTTGCGGCCGATGACCTGGTCCGCCGGCAGCGTCTCACCCGCGAGCGGGGCCGAGGTTCCGGACACCGTCAACGTGGTGCCCGAGAGCGTCAGCTTCTGCAGGCGGTGCTCGAACTGGCTGTAGACGAGCGTCGTCTTGTTGTCGGTGAGAATGGCGACCCCGTCAGCGCCGGAGTTGATGCTCGCCGAGCTGTGCACGGAAGGCAGCTGCTGCGGCTGGTATGCGTAGAAGGCCGAAGTGGTGGGAGCAGCGTTGTTGGTCGCCTCACGCTTGTTCGCGCTGACGATGGCGAGGCGGCTCGATTCCTTGTTCACCACGAAGATCCAATCGCCCGAGCTGTCGACCACGGCCACGCTCGGCCCCTGCAGCGGCGGCGTCTGCGCTCCGTTCGTCGCGAAGCTGGTCTGCGGGCGGGTCGACGGCGCGCTGTTCACTCCGGTCCCGTCGACGGCGTAGTAGCCGAAGCCGTACGAGCTCACGTCATCCACCAGCGGCGTCAGCGCGTCACCGTCGCGCTCGAGCGTGATGAGACCCGCGGTCGAAACGGAACCAGCGAGCTGCGGGCCCTGGCCCTTGTAATACGGCGTGTCGGGCGTCGGCTGCGTGAGGATGGGCGCATCGCGCGAGAGCATCGTCGTGGCGAACGCACGCTTGCCATCGGGAGACGTCGCCACGTCGGTCATCGCGCGCGCGACGAACGGCGTCAGGCCGTACTTCTCACGCGGCTGGCTGAGCGCCTGCTTGTTGAGGTCGAACTGGAAGTCGACGTCGGCCTTGCTGATGCCACCGCGCGTGAGGTCCACCTCGACGAGGCGGCCCGTCTTGTACTGGCTGATGACGGCGCGATCGTCTCCGAGCAGACCCAGGCCGCGCGGCTCTTCACCGACCGGCACCACCCACTTCTGGGTCTTCGTCTCGGTGTCGAACGCGGTGAGCGTGCCGAAGGTGGTGTCGTCCGTGGCGCTCGCCGAGACGACGTAGAGCGTGCGGCTGTCGGAGCTCAGCTGCATGCCGACCGGGTCCACGCCCGTGGGCAGTTCACCGGCGAGCGTGAGGTCCTTGCCCGAGATGACGCTGACGCTGCGGCTGCCGCGGTTGGCGACGTAGATGGTGCCGTCGGTGCCGACCGACACGCGGAACGGCTGCGCGCCGACCTTCACTTCGCCCTTCTTCTCGAGCGTCTTCGCGTCGACGGCGATGAGCAGGCCGTTGTCGGTGTCAGCCGCGTAGACGGTCAGACCGTCCTGCGAGACGCCGAGTGAACCGGATGCGCGCGGCGGAACCGAAGGCTCAGCGCACGCAGCGAGGAGCAGCAGTGAACCGAGGAACAGCGAGCGGAGTGGGGACATGGCGGAAACTCATCGCATCGGTGCCGGCCACGCCAGATGCACAGCGCACAAACTGGAGAAAGGGACTGTGCAGCAAGTTGCACAGTCTTCACAAGAGCTCCGTGCGCTTCAGCTCAGCTGTTTCTCGTACACGCGCCAGCGCTTGTATTCCTTGCCGCCCATGCGCTCGATGCCGCGGTTGATGCCGACGTTGTCTTCGAGCGTCCACGAGAGCTCGCTCGAGATGTAGCCGGCCGCTTTGCCGTGCACCGCGATGTCTTCGTAGAGGCAGGCGACGAGCGCTCCGTACTTTCGTGAGGCGCGGAACTCGTCTTTCACGCCGAGCATGATGAGGCGGATGTTCTTCGGGCGGTTGAACTTCAGCCGCCACAGCAGCTTGGCGATGTTGATGGGCCCGAGCTCTCCGGAGAAGTCCTTGATCAGCTCGTTGATGTCGGGAATCGCGAAGCACATCGCGGCCGGCTTGCCATCGACCTCGGCGACGAACGTGAGATTCGTGTCGATGAACATCTTGTAGTCGTTGGCGATGACTTCGAGCTCCTTGTTGGTGAACGGAGTGAAGTTCCAGTTGTCCTTCCAGGCCTCGTTGTAGACCTCCTGGATGATGTTCGCTTCGCGCCTGAACTCCTTGATGTCCATCTTGCGAATCTTCACGTTGGGAAGCGCGCGCGTCTTGTCGGCGAGCTTCTTCGTGGTCTCGTCCATCGGCTGCGTGCGGTCGTACCACCAGCCGATCAAGTCCTTCACCTTGGGGTAGCCCGCGTCCTGGATGAGCTTGTCGAGGAAGGGACGGTTCCACATCGTGCCGATCATCGAGGGCTTCTCGAAGCCGCTCACCAGCACGCCGACCTCTCCCTTGGTGTCGGGCGTGAACGGACCACGCAGGCGCACGCGGCCCTTCGACTTCGCCCACTCTTCCGCCTTCGCGAAGAGCGCCCTGGCCACCTCGACGTCGTCAGCGCACTCGAAGAAGCCGAAGAAGCAGGTCTTGGGCTCGTCGGCCCAGCGCTTGTCGTAGTCGTGGTCGATCTGCGCGCTGATGCGGCCCACGGGCTTGCCGTCTTTGAACGCCGTCCAAATCTCGATCTCGCCGTGCTCGAGGAAGATGCTCTTCTTCGGGTCGAGCTGCTTTCGATAGTCGTCGAGGAGCGGCGGCACCCAGTTGGCTTCCTTGTGCATCCCGACGTCCCAGGGGACGTGCAGGAACACCTCGAGCTCCTTCTTGCCTCGCACCGGCTTCACTTCAATCATGGGTGTGACGCCTACACCGCGCATACGGCGGCGCAACGAAGAATTGGGTAAACGTGAGCTCGCCATGCGCGCCGAAGAGCTCGTCGCGCGCTTCCCCTTCACGGGAGCGCCGGCTGACGGAGACGACTGGCGGCTGCTCCAGAGTGAAATCACCGAGGCGATTCGCCGCGGCGACGAAGCGTTTCTGCTCGAGCTCCATGCGCGCAGCGAGCGACATCCGCTGTTGCAGGGCTGGCCGCACCAGTCGGCGTTTCGCGCGCTGGCGATGATTCAGTCGCCCGACGTGCTGCGCCGGTTTCTCGAGCGGGCGAAGAACCCGCCGAAGTCTGAGCTGCACACTTCGATTCAGCCTCTCGCCGATGCCCCCGCGAGAAATCTGGGAGCGCTCCTCGCGTACGCGCAAGACGACGCGATGCTCGAACGCGAGCTGGAATGGTTCGGCCCGGAGCCGCCCCTGCAGGACTTGTTCGCGTGCTGGATTCAGGAGCGCGCGGTGCGCGGGAGCGAAGTGGGCCGCTCTCCGTTCGTCACCGCGTTCTGGGAACGGTTGCCGTCATCGCATCCACTCGCGGTGTTGCCGCTGCACACGGTTCCCCTCGAAGAGAAGTGCGTGCGCACCTCGACGCGCCGCTACGACACGCTCGGAAACTGGTTCGACTTCGAAGGAGCGAACTGGTCGCGCGGCGGCTCGCCGGGAACGTGGACCACGGGCGCGAAGGAGCTGACGTGCGACGCGCGCGTGATGGCGTCGGTGCTCAGTGAAGAGGCGCTCGCGCCGAACGCGATGTGGGAAGGGCGGGTCTTCAAGTTGGACCGTGCTCCGCTGCGCGTCGAGGCGTTGTCGCTCTTCTCGCTGGGGCTCGAGTGTCTGGGAGCTGCACCTCCGCCCAAAGCGCGCGCCAACACTGCGCACGAGGTGATGTCGCTGTTGTTGCAGCTCGGCACCGGTGGAGGGGCGTACGTCGCGGCGCGCTCGGCGGCGTGGGGCCGGTTGTTGGCTTGGCGTTCTCTGCGCGCGTTGACGGGTGCGGCGACGTCGAGCTCCCTCGAAGAAATCGGCACGCTCGCTGAGCAATGCCAGTGGGCGCAGTTCGAGAGTGAGAGCGATTGGTTCAACCACGTCGTCATCGACGTAGGCCTCGTGTGTCTGCGGCCGAGTGGAGAGGTCGCCGTGTTGGCGATGACCGACAGCGATTGATCAGCTGATCAAGGAACGCGCTGGAGACACGGGCGCGCTGCCTGTTCTGAAGTTCAGTCGGGACGCGAGGCCACGAAGCGATTCCATGTCTCACGCGCGCGACTGAAACCAATCGCCTCGAGACCGGGCACCACGTCTTCTTCCATGCCGTCGTAGAACGCGCGCGCGTAGCCAGCGTCGCTGAGGCCGCCGAAGTTCGGGCCTTCGTCGACTTCGGGTTGCGAGCGCGCCCACTTCGGTCCACGCGTGGCCAGACACTGCGTGGCGAAGTCTTCGAAGAGCTGCGGGAGCTCGTTCTCGAGCGCGGTGCGTTCTTTTTCGAGCGTGTCGTCTTCGCGCATCAACAGCGCGGCGAGCTCCCAGCCGAGCTCGGAATGAAACGTCTCGTCGACGAGGATGGCGGTGACGACGTCGCGCGCGAGCGGCACGTTGGCGGCGGCGAGGCAGCGCTTGAACATGCGGCCGCTGAGCGTCTCTCCGATGCAGAACGCGCTGACGATGGTGCGGCGCACGTGCGCACGGAGCGGGCCTTGAACGCTCAGGTGTACTCCGTCGAGCTCGAGGTCGAGGTCGGCGGGGCCTCCGAGGGCTTCGGTCATGCGCGTACAGAGTTCGGCATGGCGAACTTCGTCGGAGATCATTCGCGCGAACGCTCCGCTCCAGTCGAGTGGTGCGCCGAGCGCGTGGAGCTGGGAGGCGAGCTGCGTGAAGTGCGTCAGTGAGTGGAATTCGGTGAAGGCGCGGTGTTTCCAGAGCTCACGCGCGGGAGCGAGCTGCGCTTCGGTGAACTGCGACTCGTCGAACGCGCTCCAGTCGATGGGGCCGCCCTTGCGCGGTTGGATGATCAGCTCGTGTTCTCGGGTGAGGCCGAGCGTGTCGCCCTCGGGCACCGGTGAGCGTCGCGGAAGAATCACACGCGCACATTAACTCCGTCTCCCTCGGGGAGACGGCTGGGGTGAGGGAGCACACCCACGCCGAGCAGCGGCGATTCGAAGCGATGCTCGATGTAGAGATAAGGCGAGCCAAACCTCGGTCTCGCGACGCGCTTCAGTCTTCGAGCGACAGCCGTGTTCGGCAACGCGTCGAGCTCGGAGGGCAGCATCTCTCCGGCGACCTGCAGCACGTGCACGCTCGGCAGCTCATGCGTCGCGAGCTCAGCGAGTGCACCGCGGGCGAGATTGCGCAGCGTGAGTTCGTTGATGCTCGAGAAGCCTTCCGACGCGAGCACGTAGCGGAGGTCCACACGGCGTGCGCCGCTGAGCGTGAGCGCACGCAGCGGGTAGTTCCTCAAGAAGCGACGCCCACGTGCGAGGAATTCGCGAGGCGTGGTGGTCCACGAGTCGATGAAGCCGCGCACGAAGGTGACCTGCGCCGAAGCGAGCAACGGATGAACGAAGTGATGACGGTAGGTGGCGAGGAGTTCCGCGGCTTGCGTCACGCGGCCCTGCGACTGCGCCTGAATGAAGAGCCCACGTGGGTCGCCGCGCTCCAGGAGGAGATCAGCGAAGACGGCGCGCAGGGCAACGTCGGCCGGTTTTCGCCGAATCGCTTCACGCAACGCTGGCAGCGACGCATGCATGAGCCGCCGACGCCGCATGGTGCGCGGCCTGACCTCAGAAACTGCATTGGGGAAGACGGGTGTTTTGACGCGACAGCTGGTTCCGACCAGCCAACGTGCCCCTCGAGCATCGAGCCGGTTTTTCGGTTCACGCGATCGATGACGCGGTCCGCGGAGATTGCGCCACTCGACCTCATGCTGCCTACTTCTTGAGCGGCGGAGTGCTGTTCACGTTCGGCGGCCGCGGCTTCTGCTTCGGCGGCTCAGCGACCGGAGTGCCTGCATCGGGCTTCGCCTCGACTGGCTTCGGCGAGTTCACGTAAATCGGCTCCGGCTTGGGCTCCTGCGGTTCCGGCGGGCTGTTCACGTTGGGCCGCTTCTGTTCCTTCGGCGGGTCGCCCGCGCTCACGAGCGTCGAGGTGACGATGGCCGCTCCAGCTGCCAACCGCTTCAGTCGCTTCAGTCGATGGTCGTTCATGTCGAGTCCTCAGCAGCCGGTGCGCGTGGGCTTGCTCGGCTTGGACGGCGTGCTCGGCTTGCTCGTTCCACAGCCCGTCGAGACGGTGCGCTTCTCGGTCTTGTCCTTGCCCTTCGCCTTCTCGAGGAGCTCCTTGCTGCGCGTGCTCACCTTCGGCTTCGGAGTCCAACCACCGGTGCTCGGCGTGCCACAGCCCGTGCTCACCGGCTTGCGCGGCGAAGGCTTCGAGGTACCGCGCGTCGATGAAGCACCACAACCCGTGGACACTGGCGTGCGGCTACCCGTTCGTCGAACCGTCATGTGCTGGCTCCTGTTCGCTTCGTTCGCTTCGGTGAGTGCTTCGGCGTCTTCAAAGGCACAACGTCTTCGCGCGGCTCATAGTGACACCAACTGTCGGGGCCACCGAGTCCGTTCTCCGCGTACAGCGAGCGTACCCGGCAACCACCGCGGCACGTCTCGTAGTGTTTGCAGGTCCCGCATTGCGGCCCAGGCTCCTGCGCGCGCAGCAAGACGAAGCCGCGCCCCTTCTTCCAGAGGTCGGAGAGCTTCTTCTCCTTGATGTTTCCGCTGTCGAAGCCGCCCGGCAGATTGAGACACGGCGTCACGTTGCCGCGTGGGTCCACGCCGAGCACGACACGCGCCGCGACGCAGCCGAAGCCGTCGAAGTCGGGCACGCCCTGCTCGTGCGGATGCGGAGCGTCGAGCGTCACGCCCAGTCTCTCCGCTTCGGGGCGCGCGAGATCAATCGCCCGCGCGAACGTCTCGCGGTCACAGATGAGCGACGTGTCCTTCATCGCTTCACCTGCGGGATACGCGGGGCGCAACAGCAACACCTTCGCGCCCTGTTCCTTCGCGAGCGCGACGAGCCGCGGAGTCAGGTCCGCGTTCTCGGGAGTGATGGTGACCGACAGATTGAAGCCGTGCGGCCAGTGCGCGCGCAGCACCTCGAGGCCCTTCATCGTCTTGTCGAACGCCCTGGGACCGCGGACGCGATCATTGGTGTGTGCGTCAGGACCATCGAGGCTGACGGCGAGCGACGCAGGCGGCGTCTTCGCGAGCCGCTCCAGCACTTCCGCGCGAACGAGCGACGCGTTGGTGTGGACGAAGCAATCAACTCCGCGCGAATCGGCGTAGGCGACGATGTCGGGGAGCTCTTTGCGAAGGAACGGCTCACCGCCGCCGAGCACCAACTTCATGCACCCGATGTCGACCAGCTGATCAACGAGCCGCTTGATGTCGTCGAGCGTGAGCTCGTCTTTCGCGCGTTGCCCGCTCGACGAGTAGCAGTGGTTGCACGCGAAGTTGCACGCCAGCGTCACGCCGAGATGGCAGACCAGCGGAGCGGCGTACGCTCCCTTGATGTCGCGCTGCTCGAGCAGCCGGCCGGTGAAGCCGTTCTGATCAATCGCGCCTTCGTCTTCGAGCTGCGCGCGGAACTCGGCGGCGTCTTCTTCGCCAATCTTCTCGGCCAACATGCGCGTCGCCTCATCGAGCCCGACTTCGGCGGCGGCGGTGCACAGGAACGCTTCGCCGGCGGAGAGCGGGAAATACTGATGCGCGACGCGGTCGTAGAGGAGCGCGCGGTCAGCCTCGAGCCTGAGCGTGTGCCGCAGTCCCGGAGGCGAAATCGTCACCGAAATACCTTCCGAAATTCCCCGCAGAATGACCACAGACTTTACGAATCAATTCGGCAGCGACGTCGGTGCGAGTCGGAGAATGAGAGTGGCTCTCGCACGAAGGAGGTCGCCATGTCGTACCAGATTCGTTCCGGTGACACGTTGTCGGGCATCGCGTCGCGGTACCACACGACGGTCAGCGCGCTGATGCAGGCGAACCCGCAGATCAAGAACGCCAACCTCATCTACGCGGGGCAGTCGCTCAACATCCCCGGCGCGTCGGATGGCTTCCAGCCGCCTCCGAGCAATCAGGGCGCGCGCTACCAGGTGCGGCCGGGCGACACGCTCTCGGCCATCGGCGCGCGCTTCGGCGTTCCGTACATGGACATCGCTCGCGCCAACCACATCTCGAACCCGAACTTGATTCACGTCGGGCAGGTGCTGACGATTCCGGGTCGCGGCAACACGCCGGCGCCGACGCCGACGCCTCCTTCGAATCCGACGAATCCGACCGGTCCTGTCACCGGCATCGAGGATCGTCCGGGCGTGAAGGGCAACGCCGCGCAGACCATCGCGTTCTTCATGGCGAAGGGTCTCACCAAGGCGCAGGCCGCGGGCATCGCCGGCAACCTGCTCTACGAATCGGGCTTCAACCCCAACGCGGTCGGTGACGGCGGCACGTCGTTCGGCGTGGCGCAGTGGCACCTCGGACGCGGCGACGCGATGAAGGCCTTCTGCCGCTCGCACGGCTACGCGGAGAACTCGTTCAAGGGCCAGCTCGAGTACCTGTGGCACGAGCTGAACCACGCCGAGAGCTACGCGCTCTCCAAGCTGCGAGCGACGACGACCGCGTACGACGCAGGCATGGCGTTCTGCCGCTACTTCGAGCGTCCGGCGTACATCAACCCGGCGCGTGGCAACGCGGCGCAGAACTACTACCAGACGCTCTGATCAATTCGTCGCCCTGGCTGGCGAGCAAAGGCGCTTCGTCAGGTGTTCAGCGCCAGCTGACGGCCGCTCGTCGGCGCGGAAACGACCGCCGCCTTCGCGACGAACAACGGCCGGTACGCCTCACGCCGCTGCCACGCGACGAACGCGAGCGCCGCCACCAGCACGATGGGCATCGCGAGGCCACCGGGCAACACGAAGGCGTGCGCTGCGAAGATGTTCACCACCACCGGCGCGATGAGAATCGCCGCGAACGCGGTGAAGCGGTTGCTCAAGAAGAGCAGCCCGGCCGCCACCTCGGTGAGCTTCACGAGGGTGAGCAAGTACGTGCCGCCGAGCGCGGTGACGTACGTGCCGGCGATGCCCTCGGGCACCGGCTGCTGAGGCATCAAGTGGAAGAGCCCCGCGATGCCGAACGCGGTGAACACGAGGCCGAGGAACAAGCGGGGAAGGTGAGCGAGGTATTTGGTCATGAGCGGCGAAATAATGGTGTTGCGCGAGCCGCACTAGACGCTGCGTTTTGAACGCTTTGTTGCTATTCATGCAACATGGATTGGAGCCGCGTTCCCGTCTTCCTCAAGGTCGTGGATCAAGGGAGTTTCACCGCCGCCGCCAAGGCGCTGGGCGTCCCGAAATCGACCGCCAGCCGTGCCGTGACGTCACTCGAGAACGAGCTGGAGACGCAGTTGTTGCAGCGCACCACGCGTTCGCTCGAGCTCACCGAGGCCGGTCGCGCGTTCTACGAGCGGGCGAAGGCGGCACGCGCAGCGTTGGAAGAAGCGCAGGCCGAAGTGCACCACGCGAGTGACGACGCGAGCGGCGTCGTGCGCCTCTCGTTGCCGAACGACGCGTACCCGATGGCGGAACTCCTCGCGCGCTTCACCAGGAAACACCCCAACATCCACATCGAGTTGGTCATCACCAACCGCCACGTGCACCTGGTGGAAGAGGGCATCGACCTCGCGCTGCGAGCGGGGAAGCTCGACGACTCGTCACTCATCGCGCGCAAGCTGGCGCAGAGCGACCTCGGGTTGTTTGCGTCGAGTGAGTATTTGCGGCGGCATCCCGCTCCGAAGAAGGTCGAACAGCTCGGCGAGCACGAGGTGATTCTCTTCCGCGGCCGTCAGGGCAAGGCACGCATCAAGCTCACGCGCGAACGCGATGGCGACGAGCAGGAAATCACGGTGCGTGGCGCGCTCAGCGTCGATGACCTCGGCTTCATGCGTGCGCTCGTTTCCCGCGGCTCGGGCATCGGGTTGTTGCCCATCTTCATCACTGGCGCGTGCGCGAAGAAGGGTCACGGCCCGACGCTGGAGCGCGTGTTGCCCGAGTGGGGCATCAGCGGTGGCGGCGTGCACCTCGTGATGCCGGCCTCGAAGTACGTGCCGGCGCGCGTGCGGCTGCTCGCCGACTTCATCGCGGGGAACTTCACGCACTCGCAGTGCGGCGGTGAATGAATGAGCTTTCCCTTTCCCTACTTCGGGCATGCGTACAGCGAGTCGGTCATCGTCGACGTGAGCGTGTGGTTCGCGGGCGAGCCCTCGAGCAAGGACCGCGAGCACATCGGCTCGCAGCTCGGCGAAGACGTCACGTGGAGCGGCGCGGTGGCCAACGTGAACCACATTCGCGGCACCTCCGACAAACACGACACGCGCATTCCCGCGGCCGTCAAGTCAGCCTCGCTGAAGGTGTACGGCGTGAAGCGCGTCGAGAAGCCGCTGATGTTCGGCCCGCACCTGGTGGTCGACGAGGCGCTGCGGCGGCTGCACGCGAAGTTCCCCATCGTCTTCGCGGTGCGCGAGCAGGGCACGAAGGACCGCGTCACCGCGTGGCACGAGTGGAGCGTGAAGAACCGCGGTCTGGCCTTCGAGCACCTCGAGGCGCTGCTGAAGAGGAACCCCGCGCCCTCGGTGAAGCGCGAAGGCTTCGACTGGATCGCGCCGTGGCTGCGCGCGGCGACCAACGTGGCGCGCGCCTGCACGACGAAGAGCTCATTGGCGTTCCTCGAGGCGGGTGAGAAGGCCGCCATGGGCGATCTCTTCCTGCAGGTCGCCGAGCACGCGCAGGTGAAGAGCGAGTGGGCGGAAAACCACGCGGCACACTCCGACGTGACCGAGAGCCACGACACGCTGACCGTGCTCGCCGAGAAGTTGTCGGGGCCGCGCACGCCGGTCGAAGGCGCTCGCGGGCTGCTGGCGCAGATCGAAAAGGAATCGCTCCAGTTCGAGTTCACGAAGATCAAGTTGAGCGAGTGCCCGACCTACGAGCGGATCAAGGCCGACGACTCGGTGCGCTTCGAGGTGGCGGTGCTCGCGACCGAGAAGCAGCTGCGCTTTCTCGAGAAGCTCAGCGGCAACCGGCCGGGCGTGACCTCGATGGCCTTCGGCGCCGATGATCAGCAGCAGCTGCAGGTGCGGGAGCGGTTGATTGCCTCACTGCTCCGTCGCAAGGGCACGTTCGGCGAGACGGACGCGGTGAAGATGCTCGAGGTGCTGGCGGGCACCATTCGCCCGCTCGGAGCGTGGCTGCCGCTCGAGCTCATCGCCGAGAAGCTGCGCGAGCACGCGAAGACCAGCGGCAAGTCGCCGCGCTTCACCACCGCGCTGAAGAAGCTGCTCGACGCGAAGTACGCGCTCGAGCGAGACGAGCAGCGCGGCTGGTTCGAACGAAGCTGAGCGGCTTCAGCGGGCTCCAGAGAATGCCGGTGGATCCGCGAGGGGGCGGTGCATGCGTCGAGAATAGACGTGGATCGCCCGCGCCGTGCGTGGCAACTGAGGCGCCGGGCCGACGCTGCTGAGTCGTACGGAGTCTTCGCTGTCACTTCGTTTTCAATCGCTGTCTCGGCTACACCGCTGCGCCGTGACGTCGGCCCGGTCGGTGGTGGTGTTGGTCTTGCTCGTGTGTGGCTTCGCGCGCGCGCAGGACGCAGGTCTCTCGGCGCCCGACGGCGGGCTCGTCATCGACGTCGCCGCGGAGATGGATGCCGGCACGTTCTTGCCGCCGGTGTTGGTGCAGACCTCTCCCGCGCCGTGGCCCGATGACGCGCTCGACGCGGGGCTGACCGGCGGTGACGTCGAGCTCGCGCTCACCATCGACGCCGAAGGCGCCGTCAGCGAC
>JAEUJS010000332.1 GCA_016792935.1 Archangium sp.
CAGAGTCTGCGCCTCTGACGACTGTCGAAACAGGGTGGCGCCGCTGTTCGCGTGGCGCTGGAGGAGGCATACACTTGGGTTCGTGGATTGGAGTCTTCCCCCTGAACGCGTCGATCCGTTCCTCGATGCGTGCCGGCTCGAACGTGACCCGCTCGCCGACGCCGCGGTCGCCGAGCTGTTGCGCTCTGGAGCGATGAAGGGCGGTGGCGCCGGAGGTCTCGTCGCCGCTCTCGAAAAATCGAACGGCCCGGCGGCGAAGGCGTTGCTCGATTTCTCGTTCAGCCCTCCGTCGTGGGTGGACTTCTCGCGCATGAAGGCCGGCACGCAGCTCGGTCTGCGCACGCCGGTGCAGTCGGCGCTGGCGCTGATTCTCGGCTCGCTCATCGAGAGCTACGGCGCGGCGCTCGGCGCCAAGGTGCTCATTCGCAGCGGCGCATTGACGCGTCAGGTGATTCAGCGGCTCCACGACACCACCACGTTCGTGCTCGAGATCGCAGCCTCTCGTGGCCCGACTCCGGGCACCTACGCGCATCGCCACATCATTCGCACGCGCCTGATTCACGCCTTCGTTCGCCACGGCATGGATCGCCGCGGTGACTGGAACCCCGCGTGGGGCCAGCCGGTGAATCAGGAAGATCTCGCGTGGACGTTGCTCGTCTTCTGTCACGTCTATCTGCGCTCGATGGGCCGCTTGGGCTTCGCGCTGACCGTCGAAGAAGAAGACTCGATTCACCACATCTACCGCTGGGTCGGTCACTTGATGGGCCTCAAGCCCGAGCTGTTGTCGATCAACCGCCCGGACGAGATTGCGCAGTACGCACACATTCGGCGGCGGCAGCTGCACCCCGATGACGACTCGCGCACCCTCGCGAGCGCCCTGGTGAATGGTCTGGCGATGCGACGCCCGTTCTTTCTCCCGGCCGGAGCGATCGCCACCCTCGCCCGTCACGTCGTCGGCGCCGAGCTCGCCGATGGCCTGGCTCTCAAGGCCTCGATGCCGTGGGGCACGGTGACGACCGCCGTTCCGTTGTTGTCGCGCGCGCAGCGCCAGGTCGAGCGTGTCGGCTTCACGCAGATGCCCATCGAGCTGCTCGGAGAACGCGTCGCACGTCTCGTGTATCGCCGAGGCTTCGATTCGTCGGTCTGACGAGGCTGATCTAACCTCGCGCGCATGTCCTCGACGCTCGCGATGGTGCTCGCAGGTGGTGCAGGAACCCGTCTCGACCCGCTGACCCGAGAGCGCGCGAAGCCCGCCGTTCCGTTCGGTGGCCGCTACCGCATCATCGACTTCTGTCTCTCGAACTTCGTCAACTCCGGCGTCTACAAGGTGAAGGTGTTGACGCAGTACAAGAGCGACTCGCTCAACAATCACATCTCACGCACGTGGCGCATGACGGCCTTCCTCGGCCACTACTGCGAGACGGTGCCCGCGCAGATGCGCACCGGCGGCGATTGGTACAAGGGCTCGGCCGACGCGATCTTCCAGAACCTGAATCTGATCACTGACGAAGGGCCATCGCGCGTCTTCGTCTTCGGCGCGGATCACATCTACCAGATGGATGTGAACCAGATGCTCGACTTCCACAACTCGCGCAAAGCCGACTGCACCGTTGCGGTGTTGCCCGTGCCGATCGAACAGGGCTCAGACTTCGGCATTCTCGACGTCGCCGCCGATGGAGAGGTGAAGGCCTTCGTCGAGAAGCCGAAGAACCCGCCGCCGATGCCCGGAGATCCGACGCGGTGTCTCGCCTCGATGGGCAACTACATCTTCTCGACCGACACGCTGGTGCGTGAGGTGAC
Organism: Archangium sp.; assembly: GCA_016792935.1. GTDB lineage: Bacteria > Myxococcota > Myxococcia > Myxococcales > Myxococcaceae > Archangium_A. Next base: position 1,801 of record JAEUJS010000332.1, read on the forward strand.
CGAAGACGCAAAAGACGAGAAGTCAGCGCACGACTTCGGCAAGTCGATCCTCGCGAACTTGAACAAGCGCGCGCGGGTGTACGCGTACGACTTCTTGCAGAACCAGGTGCCCGGGCTTGCGCCGCGCGAGCTCGGGTACTGGCGCGACGTAGGAACGCTCGATGCGTACTTCGAAGCGAACATGGATCTGATCGCCGTCGATCCCATCTTCAACCTCTACAACGCGGAGTGGCCGATCGTGACCTCGACCACTTCGATGCCTCCCGCGAAGTTCGTGTTCGCGGATGCGGCGCAGAAGCGAGTTGGTCGAGCGCTCGATTCGTTGATCTCCGAGGGGTGCATCATCTCGGGCGGGTTGGTGAATCGATCGGTGCTCGCTCCGCGCGTGCGCATCAACTCGTGGGCCGAGGTGCACGACTCGGTGTTGATGGAGAACGTCGAGATCGGGCGTCACTGTGAAATTCGGCGCTGCATCATCGACAAGAACGTGACGATTCCTCCGGGCACCAAGATCGGAGTCGATCCCGTCGAAGACAAGAAGCGCTTCCAGGTCACCGAGAGCGGGATCGTGGTGATCCCCAAGGGCGCGCAGGTCAGCTGACTGCCCCGCTAGAAGCTGGTCACGCCCGCCGCGCAGAGATCCTCTGGCCCCTGTGCGTAGTGCGCACTCGCGAAAGCGTTGAGCGAGGTCTGATCGACGCACGCCGCCCGGTAGATGAAGCCCCAGCTCACGGCGACGAGCGGCTCGGTGAGCGCGGAGTCGGGCGTCATCACCGTGCGCACGCGCGTCGGGAGCCCGCTGCACTTCGAGTCGTCGGGAAGAGAAGTCGTCGCGGCTCGCAGCGCGGTCTTGATCGCATCGCACGTCGCCGCATCGACGAGATCGCAGTTGTAGAGAAGCACCACCGCTCCGTGCTCGAGCGAGTGCACGTAGTTTCCGCGCGGCACCGCCGTCGTAAATTCCTGGAACGCCGCCCAGCGCGAGTAGTGCGGCCCGCTCGCGGGGGGATTGCTTGGCCACGTCAGCGGGGCGCCTTGCGTGAAGTGCGTCGCGTCTCCGAGCGGCCACTGCTCGATGGAGATCGCGCACGGCGCTCCGGTGATCTGCATCGTCGAGATCGGCTGCTCTGCTGTGCCTCCGTCGGGTTTGACGGCCGGTTGTCCACACGCGCTCGCGACCAACAGCACCACCACGCGCTTCATCAATTCACCGCGCTCGGGAGTTCGGAGAACAAGCCGCACCGTGACGGCAGCGGACGATCAGGAGCCTTCGCCGGCACCTGCGCCCACGGCTCATCGGTGTGCACCCAGTCGAACCACACCAGCGCATCGACGTCGGCCTGCCCCGTCTTCGCGTTCCACGTGTGCGGAGCGCGCGCGGCAGCAGCCCGCAATTCGCCCACCCTCGCCTTCGCCTCGTCGAAGTACTTCTTTCGCTCGGCGCGGATCTGCTGATTCGACATCGGCTGCTCGTGATCGCCGGCCGCGAAGCTCTGCGCGGCTTCCATCAACGCGTCGACCGTCAACTCGATGGGGCGCAGATCGCTCATCGGACGCGAGACGTGACGCCACACACCATCGAGCCAGCCGAGCCGGTACTCGGGGAGGAAATCGATGCCGTGATCAGCGACGAACTCGATCGCGCTGAGCAGGAACTCGATGTCTTCGTCGCTCGCGTAGTACGGCAACGTCACGCGCACCCAGCCAGGCTTGAGACCGATGAGGCCGCGCGCGATCTGCGTGCGATACGACTCCGATTTGTCGCGCGAGATGCCCAACAGCCGGTGCCCATAGGGCCCGGCACAACTACAGCCCGCGCGGTTCTGGATGCCGAAGAGGTGATCGAGCAGCGCGGAAACGAAGTCGTGGTGCAGCCGCTTGATGTTGAAGCTGATGATCGGCAGCCGCTTCAGATCAGTCGGCCCCAGCAACTGAATGCGCGGATGACGCCCGAGCCGCGCGAGCGCACGTTCAGCGAGCGACACGTCGTGCTCGAGAATGCGGGCCGGGCCGATCATCTCCTTCACGCAGAAGCCGATGCCGGCGCGGATGTCGCTCAAGATCGCCGGCGTTCCACCCTCTTCGCGTTCATCGAGGCGCCCGACGTAGTCGACGCTCGTGCGCTCGAACGACGCGACGTAGTCGACCGTGCCGCCACCAGGCCGCTCCGGAGAACGCGTGCGGAAGAAGTCACGGTGCGCGATCAACACGCCACTGCCTTCCGGTCCGCCGATGAACTTGTGCGTCGAGAGGAAGGCCGCGTCGATGCGCTCCGCTTCGTCTGCGGGGTGCATGTCGATCGGCATGTACGGACCGCCGGCCGCGAAATCGAACACCACGTGGCCGTTGTACTTGTGCATCAGCCGCGCGATGGCCTTCACGTCGCTCAACACGCCCGTCACGTTCGACGCCGCCGAGAACGCGCCCAGCCGCATCGGCCGCTCGGGAAACAGCGCGAGCTTTCGCTCGAGATCTCCGAGATCGATCTGCCCATTCGGAGCGAGCTCGATCGCCACCACTTCCGCGATCGACTCCAGCCACGGCAGCTCGTTGGAGTGATGCTCGTAGGGCCCGACCAACACCACCGGCCGCTTCTCGCGCGGAATCAGCGAGCTCAAGTTGAACTCGCGCTCCAGCGGCTCACTGATGCGCCAGCCGAGCAGGCCGACGAGCTTGTTCACCGCGGCAGTCGCTCCACTGCCGACGAACAGCACCTCGTCGTGGGGGCCGGTGTTCACCGCGCGCTTGATCACGCGACGCGCTTCCTCGCGCAGCTCGGTCATCACGCGACCGGTCGAAGAAATGGCGGTGTGCGAGTTCGCGTAGAACGGACGCACGCGCCGCAGCCACGCCTCGACGAAGTGCAGGTAGCGGCCCGTCGCCGTGAGATCGGCGTACGTCACCAGTCGGCGGCCATAGGGCGTGTCCAACCACGCACGACGCCCCACTTCGTTCTGCCGGATGAAGGACGCGACTTCCTGGAAGCTCTGCATGCTGGTTTCTCCCCAACGGCGTCGCCCCAAGGGGCTTTGCTCGCAGATACCAGCGAAAACGAAAACGCGCTCCCGGTGAGAGAGCGCGCTTCGACGCACTGCGCCGCGATCTCAGAGGCTGGCGTTGCAGCGCTCGGTCGCCTGGAAGCTGCCACGACTCGAATACGACGGGTCCTGGTACAGGCCAGTGACGGTGCTGGTGGTGAGTTTGATGGTGAAGGTGTGTGTCGCCGCGTCGAGCGTGCCTTCGCCGGAGTCGACGACCTCGCCGTTCAGATCCACGACCTCGGCGGCGATCTTTCCGTCCGTCACTTCGAAACGCAGCTTGCCGAGACGATCTCCCAGGTTGCTCAGGTGCAGGCCCTTGAAGCTCGAGTCGCGTGAAAAGCCGACCACGAAGCCGCTGCAGTTCGCGTTCTCATCGGGCAGCGCGGAGATCGAGAGCTGGTGGCCCACGTCGTCGACGTCGAAGCGGAGCTCGCCCGCCGACAGCAGCTCGTTCACCGACAGGCTCTTCTCGAACTTCGGCGTCGCGATGGTCAGGGTTCCATCGAGGCTCGCGGGCGTGAGCGTGCCGATCACTCCGTCGAAATGCGGGTAGGTGTGCGAGTTCCACTTCATCTGGTTGGCTTCACCCGCGACGGCTTGGTCGCCCTTCTCGAAGAACGTCACCATGTCGAGCTTCGCGGTGCCGTCGGACAGCGTCGCCGAGCCGGTCCAGTCGAAGCCCTCGGGGCGTTTTCCCTTCTCGGCCCACGACAACAGCCCCCACGCCAATCGCACGTGAAGGACGCCGGGGCTCGCAAACTCGTCGGTGGTGGTGAGGCTCGAGCGCGTGGTCTTGATCGCGTCGACCTCTGAATCAGCAACGCCGGAACTGCCTGCGCAGCCGGGAACGAGGAAGAGAAACGACAACGCAAACAGGACTTTGCTCCGTGACATGAACGCTCCTTCGGTGAACGACACCGCTCCTGTGTTCGGTGGGTGGACAAAGCGATCACTGGTAAGTGCGCCGCGTGCCGGATCCCCGCACATCGCAAAGCCCCTGGGGGCGACGCCACGAGGGAGAGCGAATACAGCTGCTCGCGCGCCCGATGTTGATCTTCGGGCTGTCGGTCGGGCTCGTGTCGCGGTTGATCTTCGCGTTCTCCGACGACGGGCTGTGGTGGCCCGACGAGTACTACCAGGCGCTCGAGCCCGCCCACCGCGCCGTCTTCGGCTACGGCTGGCAGGCGTGGGAGTTCATCGACGGCGCGCGCAACTGGACGCTCCCCGGCATCGTCGCTCTGGTTCTGAAGTTCGCCAACGCACTGCGCCTGCCGCTGATTCCGAGCGTCGAAGTGTTCTGCGTGCTGATCAACGTGAGCACCATCATCGCGGTGTACGTGCTCTCGAAGTCACTCGGCGCATCGCGGTGGGCGTCGTCACTCGCAGCAACTGTCTTCTCGTTCATGGGGCTCGCGGTCTTCATGTCGCCACGCACGATGGGAGAAGGCTGGTCGGCGTTGCCCGTCACGTTGGCGTTCGCGTTGCTGTTCCGTCGTGAAACGCGCGGGCTGATCATCGCCGGCCTGCTGCTGTCGCTCGCCGTCGCGCTGCGTCTGCAGAACGGTCTCTTCTGCCTCGGAGCGCTGGTCATCGCCTTCCGTCACGCGCGTCGCGAGGGACTGGTGCTGCTCGGAGTGCTCGGCGTCGGCGCGTTGATCTACGGACTCATCGATCTCTTCACGTGGGGCTCGTTCTTCCACTCGGCGATCACCTACATCCGCTTCAACTTGATCGAAGGCCGCGCGTCTTCGTTCGGCACGCACCCGTTCTGGCTCTACGTCACCTCGCTCATCACGTCCGAAGGAGCGACCGTCATTCCGCTCGTGTTGCTCTCCCTGATCGCGATGCGACGCTCGCGTGAAGTGCCGTTGATGATCATCACCTTCCTCGTGGTGCACTCGCTCATCCCGCACAAGGAATTGCGCTTCGTGTTTCCAGTGCTCCCGTTGCTCGCTGCGCATGCGGCGATGGGCCTCGATCTCGTGAAGCCGCAGGTGCAGGGAGCCGTCGTCACGCTCGCGCTCCTGTCTTTGGCATCGCTCCCGTGGCTCACGTACGGGCGACTGGGCATCAGCGATCCGCCGCGCGATTTGCCGGCGCTCGATCACGGCGGGCCGTACAACCGACTCCTTCAGAAGGCCGGGCAGCTCGACGATCTCTGCGGGCTGCGCATCAACGGCTTCGTGCACTGGCGCACGGGTGGCTACGCGTACTTCCACAAGAACGCGCCGCTCTATCGCGCAGAGAAGCCCGCCGAAGGAGAGGGCCACTTCAACTACGTGATCGCGCCGAAGGGCTCGATCGCTGGAATGGAGATCGCCACCGATCGCGACGTGTCGTTGATCAAGCTCGACGTCCCCTGCACTCCGGACCCTGCGTATGACTGGCGACTCGAATAATTCGGGAAATTCGAACAGCCGCATGCCGGTGGTCGCGCTGCTCGCGATCGCGTTCGTTGCGTTCGCTCTTCGTGCGTTCCCGTTTCTCGGAGCTGATGGCGCGTGGAGCTACCGCGTCGACTACGACGAAGGCGTCTACTTCTCTGCCGCAGCGTGGATGATCGACGGCGCGCTGCCGTGGCGTGACTACGTCTTCGTGCATCCGCCGGGGCACTTGCTGTTCCTGGTCGTGACCTCGGTGTGGACGAAGGGCTCGCTCGGCATCGCCGGAGCCTTCGCGCTCTCACGCTGGATCGCGGCGATCATCGGAGCGATCAACGCCTTCCTCGTCGGGCGAGTCGTGGCGCGCACGCCGAACGCGCCGCTGCCCGCAGGACTCATCGCCGCCGCGATGTACGCCACGTATCCCGAGGTCGTGCAGGTCGAGCGCGGGCCGTTCATGGAGCCGTTGCTCAACCTGCTCTGCCTCGTGCTCGTGCTGCTCTCGATTCGACAGTGGAAGACGACGCGCGCGATGGTGCTCATGGGGGTCGTCGCCGGAGCTGCGCTCGGCGTGAAGCTGTGGGCGATTCTCTGGGTGCTCGGCGTGTTGCTCACGCTCACGACGCGTCGTGAACGGATCACGTTCTCGATCGCCACGGCAGTCACGGCGACGCTGATCATCGCGCCCTTCGCGCTGCGCAATCTCGGCGAGTTCATGCAGGACGCCCTGCTCTTCCATTTGTGGAGACCAGCCGACGGAACGCTCGAAGCCACGGCGCGGCTCGAACAGATCGTCTCCGTTCGTCACCTGGCGTCACCGATTCTCGCGCTCATCGCCGTGGTGGTCTTGCGCCGTCGCAGCGGAGTCGCCGGCGTCGCCTGGGTCCTCACCATCGCCTCGTTCTTCGCGAGCGCCGCGTGGTGGAACCAATACAACGCGCACCTCATCGCGAGCGAAGCCGTGCTCGTCGGTCTCGCGTTCATCGCCTTGCCCGAGCGCTTCCGCATGACGCTGGTCGTCGCCGCCACTGCGTCAATCGTCGCATCGGTGACACACACGATTCGACGCGCCGCGAGCACCGGGGAACACCTCATCATCGCGCGCTCGGAGCTCGGCAAGAGCAGCGACTGTCTCTTCAGCTTCGAACCGGCGTGGGCGATCGCGGCCAATCGGCTCCCGCCCCGAGAGACCGGCCCGCTCGTCGACAGCTACGCGACGCAATTGCTCACTGCGATTCGCGGCACGGGAGCGATCAAGACCTTCGCCCACGCCAACGACGCGTTCGCGGCAGTGAGCGAAGTGCCGAAGGGCCTCTCGACCTGCCGCTACCTCTTCATCGGGGAGCGCGCCGGCAAGCAGGTCTCACTCGACTCGCTGCGCCTGACGCACCACCCGATGACGACCGCTCCCGGATTCTGGGAACACAACTGAGCTTCACTGCTTTTTCAGTGAGCCCTCGAACACCACGCGCGGGTCCTTCACGCTGAGCAGTTCGTTGAGCTCGTACACGTTGCGATAGCCGTAGCCGTACAAGTTCACGTACGTGGGGATGTTGAGCGCCATCATGCGCGGCCTGGCCTGCACGGCCATCTGCGTGGCGATGCGATCCTTCGGCGGCGGCGGAAAACTCGGAGCCATCTTCGTCGCGAAGTCGACCTCGTCTCCCTCGAAGTTGTTGTTGCAGTAGATGAGGATCGTCGTGTCGAAGCTCGGGATCACCTGCGCAAGGTTGGTCTGCGTGAAGTCGGTGAACGCGAGGTGCTTCGCGCCCTTCAAGTGAACGCGGTCGAAGCGAAACGCCGAGCGCGAATCGAGAATGATGGTGTTCGGTTCCTTCGCCTTCTTGAGGAAGGTGTCGAAGTCGATCAGCCGCTGCGCGCGGTGCGGCTCGAGGCCTTCCACCAATTCCTTGAAGTCATCGAAGCTGACCTTCGCCTGCTTGTACTTCGGGGGTTGGGCAAACACGTTGGGGACCTCCACGGACATCGCGAGAACGAAGACAGCCACTGCGAGTGAGCGCTTCAGCTTCATGAGTTCGCCTCCTCAGGAGCCGAGCTGAGTCCGGCTCCCAGCACCAACACCAGACCCATGCTGTACGGCGCCTGGAAGAGTGGATCATGCACCAGCGAGAGCACCACGAACTGCGCGAGCGCTCCGAGCGTAATGGCGCCGAGCGGTTGCTTGCGTGCTCGCACTCCGAGCCACACCAGCAGGGCGATGAAGCCGAGACCGCCGATGACTCCAGTCTCCGCCGCCATCGAGACGAACTGGTTGTGCGCTTTGCCCGGGTTGTCCTTCACGTGCTCTGCCATCTCGGGACCGCCGAACTTCGACGGGCGGAATTGTCCCGGGCCCACGCCGGCGATCGGGAACTGTCGAATCGCTTCGAGCCCCGCTGCGAGGTGTTGCGTGCGTTGGCCGCTGCCTTGATCCGTGAGCCCGGCGACGAATCGATGCCGCAGCGGAGCAACGGCCAGCACCGCGATCACCGCGAGCACTCCGAGTCCACCGATCGCGAGCAACGCCTTGCGCGGTGATTCGGCGGTGACGGCGAAGGTCACGGCGACTCCGGCCATCGCAGCGACGGCGCCCATCCGCGCGAACGGAAAGAGCCACACCGAAATCAACGCGAACGCCGCGACGCCGATGAGCACCGGCCTTCGAGTGGCGACCAGCACCACGAGCATCAAGCCAGACACATGACTGAACTTGAGGCGATGGAAGAGCAACCCACCGCCCATGAAACGATCGCCGCCTTCACCGATCGTCTCGTAGACGCGATTGAAGGGAATGCGCATCCACTCCAGGCCGGCGAACGCGCTCTCCGCGGGCCAGACTCCGAAGTGCTGCAGCCCGGCGACGATGCACGAGAGCGTCAACGTCGCCGCCACCGCGATGATCAGCGAACGCCTTCGCGTGTCATCGAGCTGCGAGACAGCCAGCGCAGCGAGCGGAATCGCGATCCAATCGAGCGTGCGCGCGAGCCCAGTGCCATCAGGCGGATTCCCGCCGAGCGACGGAGCGATCAGCGACCACGCGATGAACGCCAACAACGGCCACCAGGACTTCAGGTGTTCGCGCGTGAGCTTCGTCACCTCGGGAAAGAACGAGAGCGCCAGCGAGGCGAGGCCGATGGTTCCGAAGAGCTCGTGCACCTGGACGCCCACGGTCCACACCAGCAACGCGATGAAACGAAGCCCCCTGGGGCGACGGCGCTCGGTGGTGAAACGGGTGCGCATCTTCTGCGCCGCCTCCTACTCGAAACGAAGTCGGATAGAAGCGCGCGCATGAGCCGCGTCC
>JAEUJS010000363.1 GCA_016792935.1 Archangium sp.
CTTGACGCCCATTCCACCGGAGCTGGTGCGCTTTCTCGAGAATCCCAACGGCAAGCCGCTGACGCCCGGGCCGATCGAGAAGACGTGGGCGGTGAACACCGGCGTGAAGATCCTCAAGGTCGAGTTCCCCAGCGCGTGGGCGATGACCGAGCGCGTGCTCTACACGCCGCGCACGCTGGCGTGGGTGTACGTGGAGATCGACGGCGCTCCGCGTGGCGCGCCGCCGGCGATCGTCGTGCTGCGTCCAGGCATCAAGTCGCAGCAGGAATTCATCGCCGAGCTCGATCGCCACCTCACGCGCGACGATCAGAGCAAGCAGCTCGACGCATTCAACGATCAGGTGCGTGACGCGGTGAAGACCAAGACCGCGCTCAACGACATGCCGTCCGAGGCGTTGGAGATGGCGTGGGGCTTCCCCGAGTCGAAGAAGATCGAGCTCGACGGCCAGGTGAAGAAGGAAGTCTGGAAGTGGGGAGACGGAAAGCGATCCGCCTCGCTCTCCGACGGGCGCGTGACCGCGTTCACTCCGTGAGACTCAGCGCGGCCAGCGACGCTTCTTGCGCTTCTTGGCCTTGAGCTCCGCGGTGCGCGCATCGCCGGGACGCTGCAGGTGCGGCAGCTCGCCCATCTGCACGGGGAAATAGTCTTTGCCCTGCAGCGCCGTCACCAGCTCGGCCTGATTCGCGATGGGCCTGGTGAACAGCGTGGCGCCGTAGCCGATCTCATCGAGTGAGCCGCGCGCGTCGCTGCCGGCGACTCCGGGCACCTGGAGCACCGCCGCCGCTTCGATCGCCAGCTCGTTGGCCCCTGCGCGCACCTTGGGGTTGTAGACCTCGACGGCTGACAGCAGCTTCCAGGTCTTCACCGCGTCGAGCGCGGGCGTCGGGTATTCCTTGTCGTACGGACGCGCGGCGACGATCGCGGCTCCGAGCGACTTCAACTTCGGCAGCGCTTCGTCGGCCTTCCACGGCGTCTCGCGGTTGCTGCCCCACATCTGCACCGGCTCAGGCGCGCGATCGGGCTTCTCGAAGAAGCAGAGGTATTGACCCTTGTCAGTCGCCAGCTCGAGTCCCACGAAGATCTTGAGCTTGGTGGTGCGCTGCAGATCGAAGAGCTCGTCGCAGCCGTCCTGGGTGTTGGTCTCGGTGAAGGCCACTCCGTCGAGGCCGAAGCTCTCGGCGCGAGTGAGCACCGCGCGTGGATCCAACTGGCAGTCACGCGACAGGTACGAGTGGACGTGGAGGTCGATCAGCATGAAGGCCCTTGAAGGGGGAAAGCGTGAAGTGGGATAAGCCACCGCATGTTCACTGGCGTCAAGGTGTTTTCGGCGACGAAGGCCAAAGAGCGCGAAGAGATCAGCGAGAACGTTACTCGTTGGATCAAGAGCAACTCTGACCTCGAGATCGTCGATCGCGTCGTTCGTCAGTCCAGCGACAACGAGTTCCACTGCTATTCGCTGCTGCTCTTCTACAAGCAGCGCGCGCAGAGCTGATCCTCTTCGGTCGCACTGAATTTCGAACCGTTCGACGATCTTGTCGATCGTGTGACTCTTCTTTGGAAAGTGCGCCCCGTTTCCCCTAGAAGCGGCGCCGTTGCACTTCCTGGGAGAACCACACACATGAAGCTCAATCCACTCAAGGTAGCTGCCCTGGCCTTCGCGGCCACGGTGCCTTTCTTCTTCACGGGCTGCGCGCCCGAGTGCGTCGACGTCTACGACTGCGCTGCGAAGGCGAAGGCGATGAAGACCGAGTTCACCTGCGACAACGGCGTCTGCAAGGCCGGCTCGCCTTTCCCCGAAGTTGACGCCGGCAGCGGCGGCGGCACGGGCGGTGGTACGGGCGGTGGCACGGGTGGCGGTGGAGCGACCGGCGGCGGCGGGGCGACGGGTGGCGGTGCAGCGACCGGCGGCGGCGGCGCGACCGGCGGCGGTGCGGCGACCGGCGGCGGCGCGGCGACTGGCGGCGGCGCGGCGACTGGCGGCGGTGCAGCGACTGGCGGTGGCGGTGCGACCGGCGGCGGCGGAGCGGTTGATCCGCTCGTCGGCAACTACACGGCGGCGCTCTCGAAGGACCAGGCGGTTCCGGTGTCGACCAGCAACGACACCGGCACGGCGACGATGGCGGTCGCGGCGCTCACCGACGGCGGCTACCAGGTCACGGGCATGGTGACGCACAACATCACCGGCGGTGGCATTACGGGCGGCATCTTCGCGGGTCACGGCGGTCGCAACGGCGTCTCGCTGATGCCCTTCGCGAGCTTCGCTGATCCCATCGCGGTGTCGGCCGACCTCACGCCGGCTGAAGCGGCCGAGGTGAAGTCTGGCCTCATCTACATCGAACTCACCAAGTCGGGTCAGCCGATCCGTGGCCAGCTCATCCCGACGGGAACGCAGCTGTGGACCGCCCAGCTCGGCATGGGAACGATGGCGCCGGGCCCCGGCTCAGGTGGCGTGCAGTTCATCGCCAAGGCTGACGGCGGCACCGACTACATCGGCTCGTGGACCAACGACAACCTCGCGACGCTCGCGCACATCCACCAGGGTGGCCCGGCAGGCACGGGTGGCGTCGTCGTTCCGCTCGTCCTCACCGCCGATGGTGGCGGCATGGGCGGCTCGTTCGCGACCAACACGGTCGTCACCGGCGACACGGATGGCGGTCTGTACGTCAACATCCACACCGTCGCGCAGGGCAACGGCCAGATCCGCGGCCAGGTCGTCAAGCACTGAGCAAGCGCTTCAGAAGTTCCTGAAGTGATCGGGGGGAGAGACTTCATGTCTCTCCCCTCTTTCTTTGCGGGCTGAGCTAGCAAGCGGCCACCATGAGTGACGACGCGCTCCGGCAGCTGCTGGCGCTCAGACTGGCGAGCCCGCATGCGGTGCTCGGCGCCCACCCGGCCAACGGTGACGTCTTCTTCCGCGTGTTCCGCCCCGACGCGCGCGAGGTGAAGGTCCTCGTCGCCGGAGACGTGATCGCGCTGACGCAGCGAGCTGATTTTCCCGGCGTGTTCGAGGGCAAGCGCCCCGGCGCCAAGCTCGCACCCTACGAGCTCGAGCTGCACTTCGACGGCGCAACGACGCCGTGGCGCGAGAAAGATCCGTACGCGTTCCTCCCGACGCTCGGCTCGGCCGATCTCCACTTCATGGGCGAAGGCCGCCACCGCCGCCTGTGGGATCGCCTCGGAGCGCACCCCATGGTGCACCAGGGTGTCGCCGGCACCGCCTTCGCGGTGTGGGCCCCCAACGCAGAAGGCGTGGCGCTCGTCGGCGACTTCAACGGATGGGATGATCGCCGTCATCCCATGCGCACGCTGGGCGCGTCGGGGCTGTGGGAACTCTTCATTCCCGGCGCGAGCGAAGGCCAGAAGTACAAGTTCGAGATCTTCCCGCGCGGCGGAGCTCCGTTCTTGAAGAGCGACCCGGTCGCGTTCCGCACCGAGGTGCCGCCCTCCTCTGCCGCGGTCATCCACTCGCTCAAGAGCTACACGTGGGGCGACGGTCGATGGCTCGAAGAGAGAAAACGAACCGCCACACAGCCGAGCGCGATGAGCATCTACGAGGTGCACCTCGGCTCATGGATGCGCAAGAGCGACGATGGCAACCGATCGCTCACGTATCGCGAGTTGGCTCCGAAGTTGTCGGCGCACGTCAAAGCGCTGGGCTTCACGCACGTCGAGTTGTTGCCGATCGCCGAACACCCCTTCGGTGGCAGCTGGGGCTACCAGGTGTCGGGCTACTTCGCGCCGAGCGCGCGTTTTGGAACGCCCGACGACTTCCGCTTCTTGATCGACACGCTCCACCAGCACGGCATCGGCGTGATCGTCGACTGGGTGCCTGGTCACTTTCCACGCGACGCGTTCGCGCTCGGCCAGTTCGACGGGACGGCGCTGTACGAGCACGCTGATCCGCGGCGCGGCGCGCACCCCGACTGGGGCACGCTGATCTTCAACTTCGGCCGCAACGAGGTGCGCAACTTCCTCGTGGCCAACGCGCTCTTCTGGCTCGAGCAGTACCACGTCGATGGGCTGCGCGTGGACGCGGTGGCCTCGATGCTCTACCTCGACTACTCGCGCAAAGAGGGCGAGTGGCTGCCCAACCAGCACGGCGGTCGCGAGAACGAAGAGGCGATCCACTTCCTGCGCGAGCTGAACGAGACCGTCGCGCACGTGGTGCCCGATGCGATCGTCATGGCCGAGGAATCGACCTCGTGGCCGCGCGTCTCGCATTCGGTGCGCGATGGCGGGCTCGGCTTCACCCACAAATGGAACATGGGGTGGATGCACGACACGCTGAAGTACTTCGAGAAGGACCCCATCTACCGAAAGCACCACCACCACCAGCTGACGTTCGGGCTGATGTACGCGTACAGCGAGCGCTTCGTGTTGCCGCTGAGCCACGACGAGGTGGTGCACGGCAAGAAGTCGCTCCTCAACAAGATGCCCGGCGACGAGTGGCAGAAGCGCGCCAACCTGCGCGCGCTCTACGGTTGGATGTGGGCGCACCCGGGGAAAAAACTGCTCTTCATGGGGAGCGAGTTCGGCCAGGGCCTCGAGTGGAACCACGACGCCGCGCTCGAGTGGCACCTCGCTTCGAATCCCGCACACGCGGGGCTGATGCGGCTGCTCGCGAAGTTGAACGGGCTGTATCGGAGCGAGGGCTCGCTCTTCGAGACCGACTTCCTGCCGCAGGGCTTTCAGTGGGTGCAGGCCGACGCGGCGGAAGAGAACGTGTACGTCTTCATTCGCCGCGGTCGCAACGCGTGGCGCGAGATCGTGTGCGTGGCGAACCTGAATCCGAGCGTGCGCGAGTACCGCGTTGGACTCCCAGGCGGGGGATGGTGGGCCGAGATCCTCAACACCGATGCCTCAGAGTTCGGCGGCTCGGGCGTGGTGAACGAGCCCCGCAAGGCCGATCACCACCGGCACGATGGTCAGCCGGCGAGCACGGTGGTGAAGCTGCCTCCGCTCGGAGTCGCGTGGTTCGCGCCGATCGACGAGCCGGCTTCGAAGAAGCCCGTCAGCTGATCACCGAGAAGCGTTCGTGCTTCACCCGTTCGCCGTGCGCGGGCAGACCGATCTCCTGCAGCGGATGGGAGGCAGGCACCGCTTCCATCGCTTTCAACAGCGCAGCGACGTCCTCCTTCGGCCACGCGTCGTCGTCGTAGCCACCGGTGAAGGCCAGCGTCTTCAGCTTTGGGAGCTTCAGCAGCGGCAACACGCCCTGCAGCGTGAAGTGGCCGTTGTGAATGCGAATCGACTCGAGGCTGTTCGCGCTCGGAGACTTCACGATCGCCGCCAGCAGCACGTCGGTCGCGCTCGGATTGACGAAGTGGATGTCCTTGAGCGCGCACTTGCTGGCCTTCTCGAAGAACGGGCTCAGCGTGTCGTCGGTGTGCTCCATGCACTGGTTGAGCTCGAGCTTCTCGAGCGTGGAGCGCTGCGCGAGCTTCACGAAGGCCGCTCTCCAGTCGGCGGGCTTCACGCGGCCGATGGTGGAGTAGTGGTACTCCTCGATGGTCTTCAGCGCAGGCAGGAGCGGGTTGCTCGCCAGCGCGCTGAAGAGCGCCGGGTGCGAGTAGTTGAAGCTGAGCTCGACCTTCTCGAGCTTCGGCGCATCGAGCGTCGAGAAGAGCTTTTCCCAGTCTTTCGCCGTCGCGCCGCACGACATGAATTCCAGCGTGCGGAGCTCCTGGAAGCGCTTCCCACCGGCCAGCGCCGCGAGGGCGAGGCGTGGCTTCGAGCGCGGGTTCTGCTGCGCGAGCGCGAGGTGGCGCACCTTCGTCATGGCCGGCGCGTCGACCAGCTGCGCGAGCTGTGCGGGCGCGAAGTGCGTGTTATCGAAGAAGAGAATCTCGATCGGCCAGCGCGAAAAGAAGCGCTCGCCCTGCTTCGCGAAGGCCGCGCCCGTCAGCGACACGCGTGAAGGGAAGCCGCGCTGGAACGAGCTCTTGCCGGTGTACTTCTTCAGCTCTCCAGCGAAGTTGCCCCAGCTCGAGTCGAGCATCGCCTGCACGCGCTCGCGCAGTTCTTTGGGTGGCTTCTTCGAGCGCGCGAGCTCGATCTGCAGCCGAATGAATTCCCCGCGGGCGTCACCGCGTTCCTGCAGCCAGTCGGCGTAGACGAGGCGCGGCCCGTCGTCGTGCGGAGCGGCCACGATCGCGGCGAGCAGCGCCTCTTCTTCTGATGCGTTGGACGCGACGTTGGGCGCCTGCGGGCGATGCGAGATGGCGAGCTCGAGGCGGCGGTGCTGGGTCGCGTCTTTCGCCCACGCCTGCGCGACGGCGACGTTGAGCTCGAGCTTGCTCTTCCACGGCTCGAGCGAGCGCCACACGTTGGTGATCGTCTTGCGCACGTAGGTGTGGCCGATGCCGAGCGTGAGCCGCTCCTCACCCTTCTCGGTCTTCCACACCACGGCGAAGAGGTGGGTGAAGCGCGAACGATCTTCGAGCCGTTCCCACGCGAGCCCGTTCGGATCTCGCAGCGCGCGCGCGATCACCGCGAGCACCAGGGCGAAGGTGACGCGGCGATCGTACGTCTGCTCGCAGAGCGTCTCGATCTCCTTGCGTTGCGCCGAGCTGACGTCGATGCCCAGCGCCTCGCGCACCAGCTTCACGCTCTTGCTGAGCGCGGTGTAGTCGTGCTCGCGCATGTCAGCGCGCTGAGGTCTTCAGCTTCGCGATCCAGTCTGCGGGGAGACCGGCCGAGGTCGCTCCGCGCGTGATGGCTTCCACGAAGCGATCCGAGATCGGCCCGTCGTTCGTCGCGCGCACGGGGTTGGTGGTGAACGCGATGGCGTCGATCACATCAGGCGAGCCGTCGGCGAGCTTCACCTTCACGGGGCGCTCGACGCACATGCCGGTCACCACGCCTTCCTTGTGCTGAATGATCGCCCAGTCCTTCTCGGCGATCTCGAACACCAGGCCGTGCACGGTGGCGCCTGCTTCGTCCTTGAGGCCCGCGACGCGGCCGCCCCACCAGCGCGAGAGGAAGTCGTAGGTGAGGCCGAGATCGATCGCCTGGCCGGGCGTGCCTTTGGGGAGCTCGAAGAAGTCGTAGCTGTGTTGCCCGCGCCACTCTTCGAACGCCGCGCGATCGAGGATCGTCGAGTAGCCGAAGTACTTCTTGGTGCCCTGCCCCGCCGATTCGCGGGCCTTCATCACCTGGTCGTAGTGTGCGTCCATGCGCGCGCTCTTACTTCACCGCAGCAGCACGGTCGCGCTCGCGAAGTAGACCAGGAGGCTCAAGACGTCCTGGACGATGGTGGCCAGCGGACCGCTCCCGAAGGCGGGATCTTTGCCGAAGCGCGCGAGGGCCCAGGGGAAGAGCAAGCCGACCGCGGTGGCGACGGTGCCCGCGACCATGATGGCGAAGCCGACAGCGAGCGCGAGCCGCAGCTCGAAGGCCACCGCGACGATCGGCAGCGCGAGCACGCCGAGCGCGAGGCCCATCAAGAAGCCGGTGCGCACTTCACCCCAGAGCACGCTGCGGAACGGCACGTGGCTCAGCGAGAGGAAGCGCACCGCGATCGCCTCGGTCTGCGTGCCGATCGCGTCGGCGAGGTACACGACCGCGGGAATGAAGAAGGCCACCGAGACCTGCTCTGCGAGGGTGCGCTCGAACCGCGACATCACCCACGCCGACAAGATGCTCCCGCCGAGGCCGACGATCAGCCACGGGAGCCGGTGACGTGCACGGCGAAGCGGCGGCTCCGACAACGCGCCGCGCGCCTGGTGCTCTTCGCGCGAAATGCCCGCCAGACGATGGAGATCTTCGACGTGCTCGCGGTGCTGAATCGAGAGCAGCGCGTCGGCCGCCACCACGCCCACGAAGCGCCCGTGCTGATCGTGGAGCGGAACCGCCGTGAGCTTGTGCCGCACGGCGTGGAGCGCGATGCGTTCTTGATCGGTGTCACTGGGGAGCGTGGTGGTCCGCGCGTCGATGCACGCCTCGACGGTGGCGTTTGGCTCGGCGAGGAGGCGCACGATCGAAGCGCTGCCGACGAGCTTGCCCTCGACGTCGATCACGAAGATCGAGCCGCCCGGAGCGCCCTTCTCGCGCGCTCGCGCAAGCGCAGTGCTCGCCGACTCTCCGACGAGCGCGGTCGTCACTTCCGTGAGGTGAGCGCGTGCGGATTCTCGCAAGTGCACGCGGGGTGATGAGCAAGGGCCGTACCCGATGCATCGAGCCGACGGGGGCGCGCGAGGCACGCAAGGCGTTCGCGTTCTGGATCGCGCGTGCACGAATTGCGCGCGACGACCACGAGCTGTCAGCTCGAACGCCGGTCCCGTTCGTGCATTCGCGGACTTCATGATCTTCGCGACGCTGTTGAGTGCGACCCTGCTTGCCGCTCCGCCGCCGACCGCGCCAAAGACGGCGATGCGCGGGGCTTTCGATTCGCTGACCACGTTGATCTGGCTCACCTCGGGGCCTCTGACGCCGGAGCAAACGGCCGACGTGAAGCGAGAGCTCAGCGCGCTCGAGAAGGTGCCCCACGCGCTCAAGGGCGCGCAGCTCACGCGAGAGCCGGGGCTGGGCGCCGTCTCGTCGCTGTTCGCGCAGTACGTGACGCAGACGCGCACGCGGCTCGAGTTCGGAGATCGCGACGCCGTTCGCTACCGCGTGCGGACGCTCGCGTCGCTGTGCTTCGCCTGTCACTCGCGCGAGCAGGTGCCAGCCGACTTCTCGGACGCGGAGCAACGCTTCTCGCAGCTGCGTCTCTCGCCGCTCGAGCGCGCGCGGGTTCTCGCGGCGACGCGACAGTTCGATCTGGCCCTCACCTCGTATCGCCAGGTCCTCGACGGCCCGCCCGATCACCCCGACTTCGCCCGCGCCCTCGAAGAGAGCCTCGTGGTGTTGGTGCGCGTGAAAGGAGACGCCGCGGCGACGCTCACGCTGCTCGACGCGGTGACGAAGTTGCCGCTCAGAGAACCACAGCGCGTGCTGGTTTCGTCGTGGCGCACCGACGTGAAGGCGTGGCAAGCCGAGCCCAAACGCCTCGAAGAGCTTCAGCGCGAGGAGCTGGTGAAGGCGTGCTCCGCGCTGGTGGCGAGCCGTGGAGACGTACCGCTCCTGCGCGCGTCGGCCGCGCTGACCCGCGCGCTGCCGCTCGACCCGAAGGACAAAGCGCGCGGCGAGCTCCTGCTCCTGCTGGGCGAGGCGTCGAGCGCGCTGCGCACGCCGCTGCTGTGGGATCTCGATCTGCTCTACCTCGAGGCCTGTGTGCGCGAGAACGTGAAGACGCCGCTCGCGTCGAAGTGCGCCGAGCGCTTCGAGGAACGCCTGACGCTGGGCTTCACCGGCTCGTCGGGCACGCACATTCCTCCCGACGAGCAGCGCCGCCTCGACGAGCTGAGAGCGCTGGCCGGGAAGAAGTGACGCGCGCCGCGATCATCGAGGTGCGCGGGCTGTGCAAGCGCTTCGGCGAGGTCGAGGTGCTGCGCGGGCTGGACCTCGACGTCTACGAAGGAGAGACCTTCGTCCTCCTCGGCGGAAGCGGGAGCGGAAAGACGGTGTTGATGAAGCACCTCGAGGGTCTCCTGCGCCCTGACGCGGGCACGGTGCGCATCGCCGGGCATGACGTCTCGGGAGGTGCGCGCCGCGAGCTCGACGCCACCCACCGGCTGATCGGCGTCGCGTTTCAGGCCGGCGCGCTCTTCGACTCGATGACGGTCTTCGACAACGTGGCGTTCCCCCTGCGCGAACAGCTCTCGCTGTCTCCGCCTCAGATCGCCGCTCGCGTCGAAGAGGTGTTGGGGCTGTTGGGGCTCGGCGACGCGGGGCACAAACTTCCGGCCGCGCTGAGCGGAGGCATGAAGAAGCGCGTCGCGTTCGCGCGGGCGCTGGTGCTGAGGCCGCGCGTCCTCCTCGCCGACGAGCCGACGGCTGGCCTCGACCCGCTCACCACCGAGGCGGTCGACGACGCCATCATCTCTGCGCAGAAGGCGCTGGGAGCGACGGCGTTCATCATCACGCACGATCTCCCGACCGCGTTTCGCATCGCCGATCGAATCGGCCTGCTGCACGAGGGGCGCATCATCGAGGCAGCCCCACCCGAGCAATTCCGTCAGTCGCAGCACCCGGCAGTGAAGGCGTTCCTCCACGACTGGCTCGAGCGGGAGCGCGCCGAGGGGCTCGTCACTCGCTGAGCGCCGACAGGAGCAAGCGCGTCGCCTTCCCCGCGCTGCCTGCCCGCACCACCGCGCGCGGCTCGAAGGTGTGCACCGCGCCACTGCCGATCGAGAGCGCTTTCAGCGCGCCCGTGCGCAGCTCGCGTTCGATCAGCCACTCCGGGAGCCAGCCGAAGCCGAGCCCCGCCATGATCGCGTCCTTCTTCGCGTGGAAGTCGCTCAAGTGCACGGCTGACTGGCGGTCGAGGTCGGCGGTGGGCAGCTGCAGTCGCGGATCTGATCCGCGGACCGTCAGCAGCACGTGATCGGCGAGCGAGGCCTGCGTGAGGCGCGAGGCCCTGGCGAGTGGATGCGAGCGGTGCGCGACGAGGCGGGCCTTGAGTCTTCGCAACGATCGAATCTCGAGCGACGGCGTGGCCTCGACGGGGAGAATCGTCACCATCACGTGCGCCTGCTCGGCCTCGAAGCGCGCCGTGACGCCTCCGAGCGAGTCGGTGCTGAGCACGACCCGGGTGGGTGCCTTCACGCGTCGCACCTCGCGCACGAACGAGAAGAACGGCTCGAGCGGGAGAATGGTGTCGAACACCACGCGCACGGCGCTCTCCCAG
>JAEUJS010000370.1 GCA_016792935.1 Archangium sp.
AGGAGCCGTTCACGGTTCGCCGCGTCCTCGTGCAGGGCAAGGAAGGCCGCGCGGTCGACGCTGACGGCAACTCGGCAGTGCACAAGTTCGAGAAGCGCTTCGAGGGCACGTACACGGCCGACGAGGCGAAGGCGAAGGAGCTGCTCCGCACCGGCAAGGACACCGACGGCGACATCCTCGGCGTCTCGGCGATCCTCTACAAGACGGCGCAGGACAAGGGCACGTTGCCTCCTGACAAGAACCTGCGCCTCGAGCCCAAGAGCATCGTGCTGCAGAAGCGCACGCGTTCGCACATGCAGTTCGAGAGCATCAGCGACGTGCAGGCCAAGCGCACCGCGCTCAAGACCGAGATGGACAAGCTGACGTCCACCAACAAGCCGGTTCCTCCCGCGATGCAGAAGTACGCCGACAAGCTCGCCGAGCAGGAGAAGTTCCTCCAGGGCGCGAGCGACACGCTCAAGAAGTACGGCCAGTACCTCCCGAGCAACACCGACGGCTTCATCATCTCGGCCGACCGCTACTCGGTGTACGACCCGGCGGCGCGCGGCGACAAGGCGCCCAACGACATCGACGATGAGGCCGGCCGCGTGGGTCGTGGTCTCCACCTCGAGGCCGAGTGGGACACCGCTTCGTCCGACCCGTTCGAGAAGGCCATGAAGTCCATCAACGACAAGCTCGCGGCGACCCCGGCTCCGGCGAACAAGGCCGAGCTCGAGGCCGACCTGAAGAAGCTCAAAGACATCAGCAAGGCCATCTTGAAGGACGTGAAGACCGCGGTGGACCTCATGAAGGGGACCATGGAAGCCGCCGGTCTGAAGGCCGACAACCGTCACGCCTCGAAGGAAGAGCGCGCCGCGGAGTTCATGACGCGCCCCGATCGCCCAATCATCTGGCAGTAAGCGCGATTCTTCGGTTCGCGAATTCCAGCGCCGGATCCTTCACAGGGTCCGGCGTTTTGTTTGTAGAGAAGCGCCATGCGCGACTCGCCTGCTCGCTCCGAACCGCCCCAGGTCGGCTCTCCACTGCGCATTGTCTTCATGGGCACGCCTCAGTTCGCGGTGAAGTCGCTCGAGGCGTGCACGCGCATCGGAGAGGTCGTCGCCGTCGTCACGCAGCCCGACAAGCCGCGAGGGCGAGGGCAGGAAGTGACCTTCTCTCCGGTGAAGGAATTCGCGGTCAGCAAGGGCTTGCGTGTGGAGCAGCCGCTGAAGATCCGCGGCACGGATTTCGCCTCGGTGCTCAAGTCGATGAACGCCGACGTCGCGGTGGTGACCGCGTACGGAAAAATCCTGCCGCAAGACGTGCTCGATGCGCCGCGGCGGGGTTGCGTGAACGTGCACGCGTCGTTGCTGCCGAGATTTCGGGGAGCGGCTCCGATTCAGTGGGCCATCGCCGCGGGCGACGCGAAGACCGGCGTGTGCCTGATGCAGATGGACGCGGGCATGGACACCGGCGCGGTGATCGATCGCGCGGAATTGCCGATTGGCCCCGAAGACACCTCGGCCACGATGCACGACAAGCTCTCCGTTCTCGGTGGTGAAGTGCTCGAGCGCTCGTTGAAGCGCTACGTCGACGGAGAATTGCAGGCGGTCGCGCAGCCGAGCGAGGGCGTGGTGATGGCGCCGATGATCGACAAGGAAGAAGGTCGATTGGATTGGAAGCGAACGGCCGCGGAGCTCGAGCGGCGGCTGCGTGCGTTCACTCCGTGGCCTGGCGCGTTCACCACCTTCGAGGGAGCGCTCTTCAAGGTGACGCGCGCGACGGCTCGCAACGGGAAGGGTGAGCCGGGCACGGTGCTGTCTGCCGACGCGAATGGCATCGAGGTCGCGTGCAGTGAAGGCTCGTTCGTGATGCTCGACGTGCAGCCCGAGGGAAAGCGGGCGATGGCTGTGAAAGATTTTCTCGCGGCGCGCAAAGTGGTGGCCGGTTCGCGCCCGTTTGGTGGAGGTACAGCGTGATGCGTATTTCGATGTTGGCGTTGGTGCTGGTGGTGTGCGCCTGTGGTCCCAACGATCCGTCAGGGCGCGCGGCAGGAGTCGGCGCGTTGACGGCAGACACCACGCGCGGCGCGACGGTCTACATGGGCCAGTGCGCGTCGTGCCACGCAGCCGACGGCAAAGGCGTGGCCGCGGTGAGCGGAGCTGATCTCACGGTGAAGGTGCCGATGTTCACCGCGCAGCAGATCACGCTCGTGGTTCTGAACGGCGAGGGAAAGATGGCGCCCATGCCGGGCATGAAGGATCAGGAAATCGCCGACGTGGTCGCGTACTGCAAGGCGACGTTCAAATAGAAAACCCGCGCTCCGAAGTTCGGAACGCGGGTCTGGTCTTCGAACGAGCGCTGGAATCAGCGAGCGTCGTAGCCGAGGGTCAGCATCGGCGTGATGGTGAACACCGTCTCGCGGGTGTCGACGCTGACGCTGCCGCCCATGGTGTTGCCCTGCACGCGGGTCACGAGCGCGTTGGTGTGGAGCACCATCTGCGCGTCGATGCCGAGGTTGAAGCCACCGCGGCGCCAGCTGCCCGGCTTGGGCTTGCCGAAGCCGAGACCGAGCTTCACGTCGAACGCGGGGTTGATGCCGCCGGCCGCGATGGCGCCGATGCCGCCGCCGCTGGTGCTCGCGTCGACGCCGACGATGCCCAGACCGCCCCACGCGATACCGCCGCCACCGCCGACGTAGAAGAGATCGCCGAGCATGATTTCAGCGAGGGCCTGAATGAAGAAGTGGCCGAGCGCGGTGGCGCTCGCCGCGCCGCCCGTCTGGTTCACCGTCACCTGGCCACCGACGCCAAAGTCACCGCCGAGATCGACGTAGACGCCGAGGAGGTTGGTGATCTGGTAGCCGACGCGCCCCTTCAACTGCATTCCGAACACGGGATACGGGATGCCGAAGTGCATGCCGGCGCCAGCGCCGATGCCCCAGCGCACGCGACCACCCGGATCCGTCTCTTCGACTGCAGCAGCGACCGGCGCATCTGAAGTCGCGGCCGGCGCAGGAGGCGGAGGAGGCGGCGGCGCCGCTTCCTGAGCAAGAGCAGATGCAGACACCAGGGCTGTCAGCAGGAGGGTTTTGGTCATGGTGGCCATCAAACGAACGGGTGGTGAGTTGATTCACGACAACGCTTGCTTCAGTGCCGGGGCATCCTAAGTGGCAGGCGTGCCCTCGCGAGTTCTCGTTCTTCACGGTCCAAATTTGGCGCGCCGCGCTGGTCTCGAAATCAACGAGCCGCTCGCCGAAGCCGCGGTGGAAAATTCCGTTGAACTCGTCATCGCGCAGGCGAACGGTGAAGAGGGTCTGCTTGACGCGTTGTGGCACGAGGAAGACGTCGACGCCGTCATCGTGAATGCGGGCGTGATTGCTCCGAAGGCGGAAGCCTTGCGCGAGGGACTGACGGAAGTCGGTGCGCGCGTCGTCGAAGTGCAATTCACGCGTCGCTCGTCGGCGCTGACGAATGTCGTCGAGAAGACGTTCGTGGGGCAGGGCGCGAAACCGTACCTGCAGGCGTTCGCGCACTTCGTCGGCGTCAGTCCTTCGAAGAAGAAGAGCGCGAAGGCCGCGAAGTCTGCGCCGAGCAAGGTCGAGAAGACCATCGGTCGCCGCAGCGGAGCGGAGACCACGACGCGCACCGCGGCGGTCACGCGCACGTTGGTGCGCGAAAAATTCCTGGCGCGCATCGGAGGCAAGCTGACGCCTGCCGAGCTGATGGCGTGGTCGAAGGAGAAGTGGACCGCGCTTCAGTCGGGCGCGAGCGTCGAAGCCGGGGCGGCGGAGTTGATCGAAGCGGCGCTGCTCGCGGTCGTTGGTGGCGCGGCGAGCAATGACGGCGCGCTCCTCATTCACGTGGCGAAGTTGGACGCATGAGCGCGAAGAAACCGTCGAGACCTGGAAGCGGACGTCGAGACGACTCGGGCGCACGTGGCGGATCCCCTCTCCCGCCCCTGCGGGAGAGGGACAGGGTGAGGGGAAGTCCGACTTCGAGCGCAGACAGTCGCGACACGCGCAACGCTTCGCGCGGCTCAGACTCGCGACGCGACTCGCGTGGTTCCGACTCGCCCGGCTCAGACCGGCGCGGCTCAGACTCGCGACGCGCCTCGCGCGGCTCCGACTTCCGCGGCGATGCGCGCGCCACCTCGCGAGCCGCCCAGAGCGACGAACGCGGTGACTCGCGTGGCTCCGACTCGCGGAGCGGTTTCGGCTCACGCGGCGAGGCGCGTGCCGACGCACATGCTGGCGCTGACTCGCGCATCTCAGACTCGCGGCGCGACTCACGCGGCTCTGACTCGCGCTCCAACTCTCGCAGCGCCTCGCGTCCACGAGCGCGCGCCCCAACCGCGCGAGAACTCGCCATTCGCGTGCTCTCGCGCGTCGCCGCGACCGACGCGTACCTCAACGTGGTGCTCGACACGGTGCTCGACGAGTCACCACCCGACGATCCGCGCGACGCGGGTCTCGTCACCGAGCTCTGCTACGGCGCGACCCGCCGCCAGCTCACGCTCGACGCCGTGCTCATGAAGTTCGCCGACCGCGGCCTCGACGCCATTGAAGATCGCGTCCTCGCCGCGTTGCGCCTCGGCGTCTACCAGCTCTTCTTCATGCGCGTTCCGAAGCACGCCGCCGTCGGAGAAACGGTCGACGCGCTCAAGGCCGCCGGAGTCGAGCGCGCGGCCGGCTTCGTGAACGCGATTCTCCGCAAAGTCTCCGCGCTCGAAGCGTTGCCCGCCGCAGAAGGTGACGACGTCGCGAAGCTCGAGTTCGAGACCTCACACCCCGCGTGGCTGGTGAAGCGGTGGATTCGTCAGTTCGGCCCCGAGCGCGCGCGCACGATGCTGCACGCAGACAACGACGCTCCCTCGGTCGTGATTCGCACCAACACCAGCAAGCTGACGCGCGACGAATTGCTCGCGCAGTTCGCCGACGCAGGCGTGGCGTGCCGACCGACGACGCTCTCTCCGCTCGGCGTGGTGCTCGAAAACCCCGGCCGTGTGGAAGAGCTCTACGGCTACGCAGAGGGCCTGTGGCAGGTGCAGGACGAAGCCGCGCAGTTGGTCGGCGTGTTCGCACAGGTGCCTCCGAACGCGCGCGTGTTGGACGCGTGCGCGGCTCCTGGCGGCAAGGCGTGTCACCTCGCGCAGAGCAACGACGTCATCGCCATCGACGTGCATGCCAACAAGCTCCCCAAGATTCAGAGCGAAGCGAAGCGGCTCGGGTTGTTGGAGCGGCTGAAGACACAGCGCGTGGACGCCTCGAAGGAACTGCCTTCCGAGCTCGGAGAGTTCGACGTGGTGATGGTGGACGCTCCGTGCGCGGGCCTCGGCACGCTGCGCCGTCACCCCGAGCTTCGCTACCGCCGACAGGAGAAAGATCTCGGTCCGCTCGCACACCTGCAGCGTGAAATTCTCGAGCAGTGTCAGCAAGTGGTGAAGCCCGGCGGGCTCCTCGTGTACGCGGTGTGTTCGACCGACGCGATGGAAGGCGCTGATCAGATCGAGATGTTCCTGCGCTCGCACCCCGACTTCACGACTGAGCCTCCGCGCGGGCTCGACGCGCTCCCGACCTGGCAGGGCCATCTGCGCACGCTGCCGGGACCCGAAGGACTCGACGGGTTCTTCGCCGCGCGGCTGCGCAAGATGTACTGAGCACGCGTAACAAATCCGGACCTAATGAACGGATTTGTTGCACGCGGTCGTCACGCGCTGAGAAGTCACTGAGAGAATTCGCTCGAGGTCGAGAGGCACGCGGGCGTCGAGCAGTGCACTTCACGACGCCCTCGCCCTCGGAGCTGTTGAGCTTCCGGACGTCACTGCCGCACGAACGCGCGAACGTGTTCGGCGGTTTCTCGAGGACGCGCTTGGAGCAAAAGGTGCGGCGCGTCGAGGTCGACGTGCTTCGCACCAGGAATCACGGCACGCATCTGCGCAGTCACCCGCGCAGACACGAGACGATCCTGTCGCGCGCTGATCGTCATCAGCGGGATTTTTAGTGCACGAAGTCTCTCGACATCATCGACGCGTGAGATCTGCGCGAGCCGATCGGCGAGCACTCGAGGCGCGACGTGCGAGATGGCACTCGTGACTTGCGTGACGAGCTCGTCACTCGCATCACTCCCGATGAGGAAGCTGCGCAGCGCGAACGACGGCGGCTGCATGAGAAACGGCACGCGCCCGAACACCCGCATCAGCGAAGTGCCCGTCGGTGGAGTGACGAACGATCCGGCCAGCACCATCCGCTCGACGTTCTTGTTCCGTGTCGCGAGTCGAATGCCGACCGCCGTCGAGAAGGACTCGGCGATCACCGTGACGGGTTCATCGACCGTGGGAGCGATGTCCTCGACGAGCTGATCGATCGAGCGCACGTCATGCGTCGGATAGCGTACGATCTCC
This sequence comes from Archangium sp., assembly GCA_016792935.1. Lineage (GTDB taxonomy): Bacteria > Myxococcota > Myxococcia > Myxococcales > Myxococcaceae > Archangium_A. The sequence goes on from JAEUJS010000370.1 coordinate 6,382, forward strand.
ACGCGCGCCCACGATGAGACCTCGGCAGCGAACGGCGCGAAGAGCTCGCCCGTGCCGTCCATCCCGGGGAGCAGCAGCAGCTTCACGCGCCGAGCACGAAGAGCTGTTTGTTGTGGAGCACCGTGACTCCGGGCGTGTGCTGATTCCACGCAGCGATCATCGCCTTCGCCACGGTCTTGCCCTGAATGGTCTTCGCGTTGCCCAGGCCCGGCAGCCAGCCGATGACGTCGAGCACGCCTTCCGCGAAACGCTCTCCGGCGCGGGGCTTCTCGCGATCTCCTCCGAGGAGTCCGGGGCGAACGTAGGTCATGCACGTAAAGCCGAGCTTCTCGGTGTCGCGCTCCAGCTCTCCCTTGATGCGCGAATAGAAGAGCATCGAACTCGCGCTCGCGCTGGCCGAGGACACGAGCACGTAATCCTTCACGCCGTTCTTCGCGGCGGCCTTCGCGGTGTTGAACTGGAACGTGTAGTCGACCTCGTACTGCGCCTCTTTGCTGCCGGCCTGCTTGAGCGTCGTGCCGAGCGCGGAGAAGAGAACGTCGCCCTGCACCTTGTCGGCCCATGCGTCGGGCGTCTTGAAGTCGACGAGGTGCTCCTCGAGCTTGGCGTGCGTTTTTCCGGTCGCTCGTCGCGCGAACGACACGACCTTGTCGAAGCGTGCGTCTTCCAGCAGCTGTTCGACGAGCTGTTTGCCGACGAGTCCGGTGGAGCCGATGACGATCGCGCGTGCGCCCATGAGCGGCGGGCTACTCCGGGCGAGTCACGGCTTCCAGTGTTCCCAGCACCAGAGCTCGACCGCGATGAGTGGCTTGAAGATCGACTGGCGATCTTCGTGGCCCTCGATGCCGTGCCAGTGCTGCGGGTTCCAGCCTTCTTCCGACGTGAAGTACGTGGTGTGCGTGAAGTAGTGCGTGAGACGGAGCACGCCGTACGTCGCTGGCCACGCGAACGCGAAGACCAGGAAGGCGATGACCATCAACACGCGTGAGGCGCGAATCACGCGGGCAGTTTCGAGCGTCTCAGACCGCAGCGTCCAGAGTGGGCCGCGCGACACGCGGGTGTGGCGACGCGCGAGCGTGGCGTTCTCCCCGCGTCTGCGTCCGCAAATCGCGAAGCGACTGCCGCATGAATCTGTTTTAGACGCGCGCTCATGATCGCTCTGCTCGTGTCGTTGGCCCTCACTGCTGGACCCGCGAAGAAGCCCTACACCGTCAATGATCAGGTGATGTTGAAGCGCGCCTCCGCGCTCAAGGTGTCGCCCGATGGAACGAAGGTGGTGTTCCAGCTGCGCTCGACGGACCTCGAGGCGAACAAGGGTCGCATCGACTTGTGGATGATCAACACCGACGGCAAGGGGTTGCGTCAGCTCACCACCGATGCGGGCAACGAGAGCGAAGCGCACTGGTCACCCGACGGCACGGCCATCTACTTCCTGTCGGCGCGGAGCGGCTCGAATCAGATCTGGAAGCTCCCGCTCGACGGCGGAGAAGCGGTGCAGGTGACGAAGTTGCCGCTCGACGTCGACGCCTTCCGCATCACGCCTGATGGCCAGACCTTCGTCTTCGCGAGCGAGGTGTTTCCCGATTGCGAGCCGGCGACGCAGCTGGAGTGCACGCAGAAGCGCCTCGACGAACGCGCCAAGAAGAAGACCAGCGCGCAGGTCTACGACTCGCTGATGTTCCGCCACTGGGACACGTGGAAGGACGGTCGCCGCGCGCACATCTTTGCGTACGCCATTCGCAGTGGGGCGGTGACCTCGCTGCAGAAGAAGCAGAACGCCGACTGCCCGACGAAGCCGTTCGGCGGAAACGAAGACTTCGTCATCGCTCCCGATGGAAAGAGCGTCGTCTACGTCGCGCGCGATGTCGGTCGTGAAGAAGCGTGGAGCACCGACATGGATCTCTTCTCGGTCGGCATCGACGCGAAGATGGCGCAGATCAAGCTCACGATGACCAATCGCGCGACCGACACCAGCCCGGTGTTCTCGCCCGACGGAAAGCAGCTCGCGTGGTTGGCGATGGCGCGGCCAAAGTTCGAGGCCGACAAGTTGACGGTGATGGTGCGAGACCTCGCGAGTGGAAGAGATCGCGCGCTGACGACGGATTGGGATCGCAGCGCCGGCTCCATCGCGTGGAGCGCCGACGGCAAGACCATCTTCACCACCGCCGACGACCTCGGGCAGCACGGTGTCTTCTCGATCGACGTCGCAAGCGCGAAGGTGACCAGGCTGTTCAGTGACGGCAACGTGCTCGAGCTCGCGGTGGCGAAGGACTCGCTCCTCGTCTTCCACGACTCGCTCGCGCAGGGCGCCGACCTGTACTCGCTCGCGTTCGACGGCAAGGGCGGCCTGAAGCGGCTCACCGAGGTGAACGCCGAAGCGATGGCGGGTCTGCAGCTCGGCGCGTTCGAGCAGTTCAGCTTCAAGGGAGCGAACGACGACACGGTGTACGGCTACCTCGTGAAGCCGGTCGGCTTCGACGCGAAGAAGAAGTACCCGCTCGCGTTCCTGGTGCACGGTGGTCCGCAGGGCAGCTTCGGCAATCACTGGCACTACCGGTGGAATCCGCAGACGTACGCGGGGCACGGCTACGCGGTGGTGATGATCGATTTCCACGGCTCGACTGGGTACGGGCAGGCGTTCACCGACGCCATCACGGGCGATTGGGGCGGCAAGCCGCTCGAGGACTTGCAGAAGGGTCTGAAGGCCGCGCTCGAGAAGTACGCGTTCATCGACAAGAACAAGATGTGCGCGCTCGGTGCGTCGTACGGCGGCTACATGATCAATTGGATGGCGGGGAACTGGAACGAGCCGTGGAAGTGCCTCGTCACGCACGACGGAAATCTCGACGAGCGCTTCGCGTACTTCGACACCGAGGAATTGTGGTTCCCCGAGTGGGAGCACGGCGGCACTCCGTGGGACAAGCCCGAGGGCTTCGCGAAGCACAACCCGATCGATCACGTGTCGAAGTGGAAGGTGCCGACGCTCGTCGTGCACGGCGGCAAGGACTACCGCGTGGTCGAGACGGGCGGCATGGCGACCTTCACCGCGCTGCAGCGCAAAGGCGTGCCGTCGAAGTTCCTCTACTTCCCCGACGAGAACCACTGGGTGCTCAAGCCGCAGAACTCGGTGGTGTGGCACGACACCGTGAACGCGTGGCTCGACCAGTGGACCGGCGGAGCGAAGTGACGTGAGCCGCCGTAAGGCGGAAGAGGCGCTGAAGCAGGCGAAGCCGGGCAAGAGCAACGCGTTCTGGTTTGCGGGACGCGGGCTGCTGTTCCTCACGCGGCAGGTCGATCCGAAGCTCGTCGCTCCAGCGATGGAGATGCTCGCGAAGCGCGGCGTGCTGTTGCCGTATTTGCGCAAACTCCCCGTCGAGTTCGATGGGCTGGCGCTCGAGCAGTTGTCGAAGGCGAGTTCCGTCGAGGCAACGTTCTTCGCGGCGTGGAACGGTGACGTGCGCTCGGCGGGCAAGTGGATCTACGAGCTGCAGAAGGTCTACGAGAAGAAGTCGGCTCCGCGGTTGGCGAAGCTGGTGACGGCGCAGGCGGTCGAGGCGACGCAGGCGGCGATCGCAGCGCACGGACTCGCGGTGCCACGGTTGTTGTGCGTGCTCGCGTACGACGGCTCCGAATCGTCAGCCGACATCATGTTGCCGCTCGCGAAGCACGCCCTCGAAGAACGTGATGCCGGACTCGACGCGTTGAAGATGTGGGTGATTCCCTTCGCGCGAGGGCCGCACTTCACGAAGCTGGTGGAAGAACTCCAGCGCGCGACGGGAGAGCGCGAGGCGACGACGTCTCCGCTGCGTGCGTGGCTCGCGAGTCTGGGAGTCGAGGGCACGAGCGCGCACTTCGAGCTCGCGTTTCATTCGCGCGATGAGAAGTGGTCGCTGTGGCTCAAGCTGGACAGCAAGCAGTTGCCACACGTGCTGCTGGCGCTCTCGAGCAACCGCGATGCGTATTTCTCGGTCGAAGACTTCAAGGTCAGGCACGCGAAGAAGGTGTCGTTCGCTCCGCCGACTTCGCTCGAGGAAGTGCCGGAGTGGGTGTCGCGCACCTCGAAGCACGAGCGCATCAAGTGGAACGCCGAGCCACAGTGGGTGAAGTCGTCGCTCCGTGGAAAGGCGCGGGCGCGTGCGATCGCCTGGGTCATGCAGCGCGACCAGTGAGTGAAACTGGTCGTCGAGTCACGGCGCGAAGTCGCGAAAGACTGCACTGAGGGAGACCATGGTCGGTCCTGCTTCGTAACCTGCGCGAAGTCGAGGGGAGAGCCGGCCGTTCGGCACTGAGCCAGTCATCGTCACACCTTCGACCCCAATGCAGTTCCGTTGTTGGATGCGCCTCATGAGGCACGCGGTCGTCGCTGCGTTGGTGATTCTTCAGGGCTGTACGGGCGCGGTGAGTGATCTCGACGCAGGGAGCGACGCCGGCTCCGTCACCGACGCAGGCGAACTCATCGACGCCGGCACGGATGCAGGCACGAGCACTGACGCGGGCACCGACGCCGGCACGACGCGAGACGCTGGCATCTGGGACGGAGGCAGCGTCCGCGACGCAGGAACCTACATCGAGCCCGCGTGGCACGTCGGCATCCCACTCAACACGTGGACGGAAATTCCCAACACCAGCGGAGCCGGCGGCGCCCACGTCGATGCCTGGGGAGCGCTCGCTGAGAACAAGCTCGCCGCCGAGCTCTACATCGCAGCCTCAGGCGGCCACTCCGACAGCGCCGACAACCGTGTGGTCAGCATGAACCTGCTCGCCGACGCGCCGGTCTGGGTGCAGCGTCACGCACCGAGCGCGAATCCAGTCGTCGACGTTCTCTATTACCCAGACGGGCTCCCGACCTCGCGTCACCTCTACGCGCATCTGCACTACCTCCCGACGCTCGACGTGGTGCTGCTCGGAGGCTGTCGCTACGGCTACGGCGGCGGCACTCCGACCGGCCCCGGCATGGACGCGTTCGATCTCACGACCAACGAGTGGATTCCCAAGGGAACGTTCCCCGACATCACGCCGTTCAACGCGTACGTGATCGAAGTCGACGGCACCGGAGCGGCGTGGAGCGCGAGCGGCAACAAGTTCGATCCCGTGACGCGCACGTGGAGCACACCCGGTAGCGGCACCGGCCTCGGTCGCTTTCCGCACGCCACCGCGCCCGCGCGCAATCTCATCTTCAGCCTGCAGTACGGAGACGGGCAGGGCTACGACCTCAACCTCGGCGTCGTCGCGCGCAAACTCGATACGACCACGGGCAACTCCGTCGCCATCACCTTCAACGCGAGCACCGCGCTCACCGAGTTCATGACCGCGCAGCCGACCTACGCAGGCATGGACTTCGACGCGGCGAACGATCGCTTCCTCTTCTACGCAGGCGAAGAGCAGGGAAAGGTCTACGCCATCACGCCGAACGCGACGACGACGTGGGACATCAGTGTGCTCGCCACGACCGGAATGCCGGCGGCGACTCCGAGCTCTGGTTCTGGAATCAACAAGCGTTTCCGCTACCTGCCGACGCTCGGCGGCTTCGTCTTGATGCCGACGAGCACCTCGAACTTGTGGTTCCTGCGCACTTCGAACTGACCATGCAGCGACTCGTACTCTTCACCATGTTGTTGAGTGCCGCGGGCGCGCACGCAGGAAAGGCGGCGAAGTCGGGCGAAGAGTTCGTGCTGCAACTCGACGAGACCGCCGCGCTCCCCGGTGGAGCGACGCTGAAGTTCGTCTCGCTCTCGGTCGAAGAGATCGCCGCCTCTCCCGACGATCCGGTGAGCTACCCCGCGGGCAGCGGAGTGAACGTGTGGCTCGAGTTCAAGAACGGCGCTGCGCCGGCCGAGCGAATCGAGCTCAATCAACTTTCTGCGGGCTACACGTCGAAGAGCAGCGCGTCGTCGCAGGGCTACCACTTCGTGCTCGTCAAGACGGCGGATGAGCATGCGCGCGCGAAGGCCACGCTGCGTGTGCTTCGCGTCCTCAGCGACACCGAGCGCGCGAACATCAAGAAGCTCGCCGCACAGCGAGGCGCACCGCTGGCGTTCGTGCTCCGAATCGTCTCGATCCACGCGCTCTTTCCGATCCGCGACATGCCCAACGGCTACGGCACGTGGGAACTGACGACCGAGGTGCTCGAAGTCGTGAGCGGCACCCTGAGCGATGCGAAGGCGAGCCCGCTTCAGACCAACGTCGAGATCTGGATGGGCCCTGTCCTCTCGCGACCCATGGCGTTGTGGGTGAACGAGCAGCCGGCGACGGACTCGGTGTGGGTCGTGCTCGCGAGCTCGACGCCGGCGAGCGCTGCGAAGCTGCTCTCAGGTCGAGGCGATGGAGTCAGGGTCGCGTTCGAGAAGGACAAGCTCGCTCAGTTCCTCACGCGCTGAAAATCATGCAGCGACTTGCGGGAGGTAGTGCGCGACCTGGCGTTTCCACCACGTGTAGTCGTGCTTCGCGTCGGTGCCCCACACGCCGAGATGAGACGGCACGCGCTTCTTGTGGAGCCACTGCCCGAGCTCGATCGTCTCCGGCAGACAGCGCCCTTCGAACGCGCCGCGACCGACGACCAGCGTGAGGTGCGTGTGTTTGCGCACGCGCTCGAGCGCCGCGCCGTCGAGGTTGGGGACGAAGGCGAGTGGATCGTTGAAGTAGAGCGACTCGGAGTAGAGGCCGCCGCCAGTCATCTCGCTGCCGCGGTAGCGCCCCGACAGACACAGCGCGCTCTTGAACAGCTCGGGGAATTTCAACGCGAAGAGCGCGGAGTACATCGCGCCCATGCTGCAGCCCGAGGCGGTCATGCGCAGGCGCGGCGAGTGGCAGTCTTCGCGAATGAAGGGCACGAGCGTCTCGGTGATGAACTGCTCGTAGATGCGATGCCGATGCATGCGGTCATCGAGGTTTCCCTCGCCCGAGAACGTCTGGCTGATGTTGCTCTCCGGGCAATAGAGCTTCATGCGGCCGCTGTTGAGCCACGGCGTGAGCGCGTCGACCATTCCGCTGCGTTGCCATTCGTGGGCGACGCCGGCGTTCGACGGAAAGACGATGACGGGACGGCCGAAGGTTCCGAAGCACCACACGTGGGCACGACGACCGAGGGCGGGACTCTCCAACAGCACATGGCGCGACTGCATCGAGGGGCGAGATTACAGCGGTCTGTCTGACAGCGCGAAATGCGTGAGCCAAAGTGGGCCGGTGGAGGCTCTCTTTCGCGTGCGCCGATTCTCGTGGTGCCTCGTGCTGTTGAGTGGCTGCGTGGCGCAGGTCGGAGAACTCACGCCGGCAGCTCCGAGCGACGCGGGCGTTTCGATCGATGACGCTGGCTTGATTGAGCTCGATGCGGGTGCGGTCGATGCGGGAGTTGATGCCGGACAGGTCGAGCTCGATGCGGGCACCGACGCAGGGTCCACGACGGTCGATGCGGGCGCGGTGTTTCACGCCGTGGTCGGAGCTGGGTGGGGCGGTCGCCGCGTTCGTTCCTGCGACGACGGAGCGACGTGGGGCGCCGACGCTCGAGTCGCTGCCGAGAACGACGACGACTGGCATCGCGCGTACACGCCCAAGTACCTCACGTTCGGCGCGGGGAAGTTCGTCTTCTTGTCTGGCTGGGGCACGGCGAGCACCGCGTGGGTGAGTGAGAACGGCGGCAGCACGTGGACCTCGAGCGTGCTGAGCACGACGTACGGCGGCGTGGGCTTCGCCGATGGCCGCTTCGTGCTCGTCGGAAATCGCAACATCGCTGGAGCGCCCGACACCGCGAGTGGTTGGGCGGTGGACCCCATGGCTCCCGAGTCGATGTACGACCGCGCGGCGGCGGCGTTCGATGGCGTGTGGGCCGCGGGCGCTGACGGCAACGTGCAGGTGAAGCGGAGCGGCGCGGCGATGTGGCAGTCGGTCTCGCAGTGCACCGGCACGCGACATACGAGCATCGGTTTCAGCGGCGGCTTCACCGTCGGCAACGGGCGGTTGTTGTCGATCGGAGACAACGGAGACGTGTGCGTCGTCGACGTGGCGACGGGTCTGCACCTCGGCAACTCGACGCTCGGGAGCAACGCGGGAATGCGCGCGTTCTTCGACGGCACGCACTTCCTCGCCGCGACGGACGATCGCCTCGTTCGCTCGACTGATGGAATGACGTGGACCGCGCAGACGCTCCCGATGGGCGTACGCTTCGATCACATCGTGCGCTCGAGTACGCGGCGGCTCATCGGCGTCTCGAGCGGCGGCGCTCGCGCGTGGTTCAGCGACGACGACGGAGCGACGTGGCAGAGCGCGACGTTCCCCTCGGGCAACGGGCTGCTCTACGTCTCGGTCGGCGACGTCAACGCGTGTCCTTAGAACGACGGCGCATCAACCGGGTCAACGTTGTTGACAACAGTGTTGACGCGTCACGTTCTCGGGCGCCGCTTTCGTGGAACGGGGCCCTCAGCGATGCCGAGCAACGCTCGCAGCGGGGTGAGCTCAGGCTTCGGGTTCTTGAGGCGCGTGACGACGTCGACCAGCGTCTCGAGGTCGTCGCCCTTCTCGGCGAGTGCGGTCGTGACGAGTGGAAGCAATGCGTCGAGTGAGGCCGTGGACGCATCGTTGAGCAGCACCTCGATCATCGTCCACCGCCAGTGTTCCCGGTGCGTGAAGCTCGCGTGCTGCACGATGGTCTGCGCCGCGGCGACGAAGTGCGGATCCAGAGCGAACTCGCGCGCCCGCGCCGCGGCCTGCGAGCGCGACATGCTGAACACGCCGAGCTTGCGCGTCTTGTCGAGCAGCTCGGTGAGGTTCATCGAGCGCTCCATCGGGCTTCCGCTCTGTGGCGTGGCCAGCGCGGCGAAGCGAGCCGGAGACGGAGGCAGCGTCGCCACCACCTTCAAGAACAGGTCGAGGTACTGCGGGTTCAAGCGACGGCCGGCGACTCCGATGGCGTGCGAGTCGGCGCCGCGACCGGCGAGGAACTTCGTGAAGACCTTCTCCACCAGCGCGAGGTCGAGGCCATCGGGGAACTGAATGAACAGATCCCAGATGGCGAGCTGCTCTCCACGCAGCCACGCGCGCAGCTTTCCCTCGAAGCGATTGGCCTTCGTGAGCTCGACGGGCCGCGCCACGGTCACTCGCGCAGCGCGACTTCGACGCTGAAGCCGTCGTACGCGATGTCGAGCGGCCCGCTGAATTCCTGCTTCGCCTGTTCACCGAGCGGCCTGGGGTCGACGTCGTGACGCGAGCTCAGATGGGTGAGCACCAGCCGCTTCACCTTCGCCTCGGCCGCGACCTTGCCCGCCTCACGCGCAGTGGAGTGCCGCGTCTCGACGGCGCGTTCCTGCTCGTCGTCGCTGAAGGTCGCTTCGTGAATCAGCAGGTCGGCACCACGCGACGCTTCGACCATCGCCGCGCACGGACGGGTGTCTCCCGAGATGACGACCTTCCGGCCGGGGCGCGCGGAGCCCATCACCTGCTCGGGCTTCACCTCGGTGCCGTCGGCGAGCTTCACGCTCTGCCCCTTCTGCAGTTTTCCGAAATCAGGACCCGGGGCGACGCCGAGCTTCTTCGCGACTTCGGGATCGAAGCGGCCGGGGCGCAGGTCTTCCTCGAGCGCGAAGCCCAGCGCGTTGACGCGGTGGTCCACCCGCACCGCGCGCACGCCGTAGCCCTTGCGGCGAATCACTTCTCCGCCGCGGAGTTCTTCGACGTTGACGGGGAAGGCGAGACGGTCGACTCCGAGGTGAATCGCGGCGTCGAGGATCTTCTTCGCGGGCGGAGGGCCGTAGAGGGTCAGCGGCTGTTCGCGGCCGCCCATGCCGAGCGTGCGCAAGAAGCCGATGATCCCCAGGTAGTGATCAGCGTGGAAGTGCGTGAAGAACACCGCGTCGACCGAGAACCCGGTGCCGAAGCGAATCATCTGACGCTGACTTCCCTCTCCGCAGTCGAAGAGGAGCAGGTCACTGTCGGCCTTCACCGCGAGGCCCGACACGTTGCGATGCAACGTCGGCATGGCGGCGCTCGTGCCGAGGAAGGTCAGGCGCAGAATCGACATGCCAGAGGAGCTCACGACGGGCTGACGCACTACCACACGAAATGTGACCTCAGCGCTTGATCAGCCCCGCGCCGGCGAGCACCAGGTGCACCTCGGTGATGATGCGATCGATGAGGCCGGAGTGACGGTGGCGGGGCAGGTCGAGCCCTTCCGCTCCGACGCTGAAGACGATGGCGACGACGGCCTCAGCTGCGAGCGGGATGTCCTTCGTCGGCCGACCCGCGGCGCGCGCCTGGGCTTCGAGCTCTTCGCCCAGCTCCGCGATGAAGATGTCGATCTCCTTGCGCAGCGCTTCACGGAACGCACGCGAGCCGCCGAGCCGCTCTCCGAGGAGCAGCCGGAAGAGGTGCGGCTTCTGGTGCACGTAATCCATGAAGGCTTCGATCGACGCTCGGGTGCGGCCCCTGCGTTCTTTGAAACGCGAACGGGCCTCGCGAATGAGCTGTCTCAGCGCGAGCGCGATCTCATCGACCATCACCAGGCCCAGCTCATCGAGGTCGCGGAAGTGCCGATAGAAGCCGGCGGGCGTGATGTCGGCCGCCTTCGCCACGTCGCGCAGACTCAACGCCGAGAAGCCGTGCTCCGCCGCGAGCTGTAGGGCCGCGTCGATCAAACGTCTTCGGGTCTGCTCTTTCTGTTCGAGGCGGATCTTCATGCTCAAAGCCCCCTGGGGCGACGACGTGGGGTAGCGAATTGTCACGACTCTATCATCGAAATGCCGCGTTGCGTTGCATGCTCAGTGAACAGTCGTTAACTCAAAGTCATGAGCTACGCACTGCTGTGTCTGGCCGTCTTCGCCGCGACGTACATGCTGAACATCTTCTACGTCACGGTGCTGTACCACCGCGGCCTCACGCACGGTGCGGTCGAGCTACACCCGTTTACTCGATGGTTGGTGGTGCACACCGGCAACTGGGTGACCGGTCTCGACCCCAAGGGCTGGTCGGCGATGCACCGTGCGCACCACGTGCACTCCGACACCGAGCTGGATCCGCACAGCCCGCGCTTCCACAGCGTGCCGGCGCTGATGCTGGTGCAGCTGCGTTCGTACAACCGCATGCTCAAGCGCCTCATCACGGGCGACGCGGAAGCGAATCGCAGCGTGCGCGATTTGAACTTCGACGTGAGCTGGCTCAACCGACACGGCTTGTGGGCGCTGCCGTATCTGCTGCACGCCGGCATCGCGCTGGCGCTCGGCATCGTCGGCGGCTGGTGGCTGCTCGGCGCGGCGTATTGGCTCGGCATGATGACGCACCCCGTGCAGGGGTGGATGGTGAACGCCTTCGCGCACAAGTACGGCGGGCGAAACTTCGAGACGCCGGACGACTCGCGTAACAACACCGCCGTCGCGTGGCTGGTCTTCGGAGAGGGCTACCAGAACAACCACCACCACTCTCCGCGCTCGGCGAACTTCGCGATGCGCAGCGGAGAGGTCGACCTCGGTTACGGCCTGTGCCTCCTCGCGCAGAAGTTGGGAGCGGTGCGCGTGATTCCGCTCCCCGCTGACGCGAGCACCATCGGTGAGCCCTATTCGCCGACGGCGCAGTAACGGTCTTCGTCTCCGTCGTAGCGCTGGTCGCCGACGAACACGATGTTGGGCATCGCGGCCTCGAGCTTCGGCCCGCTCTGGTCGAGCAGGTTCTCGAAGAGGTCGAGGTGCTCGAGGTGTTTGAACTTGTCGGCGTGCTTCAGAATCAGCTCAACGTCGGCGTCCATCAGTACGCCGCGCGAGAGGTCGAGCGTCTTGAGCTTCGGCAGAATCTTCGACTCGAGCAGCGCCGGCAGGAGTTGGTCGGAGAACTCGCAGTTGATGAGCCCCAGGTGCTTGAGGCCAGCAGGGACCTTCGCGTCGAGGATGGGCTGAATCAGCTCGACCGTGCCTTCTGCGCCGTAGCCGTCGCGGCCGAACCAGAGATCGAGCCGCTCGAGCTTCGGCCACTTCGCGTTCAGAATCGCGCGCAGCTCGTCGCCGGCGAGTCCTCCTGATTCGCGAATGAAGGTCTTGAGTGACGGCAGTTCGATGTCTCCGAGCACGCCGCCTTCGCCCGAGCGGATGTGCAGATGCTCGAGCCGCGGGAGCTTCGACCAGTACGGAGAGAAGTCTCCGAACGCGGTCCACGAAATCTCGCAGTCCTCGTACGTGTAGTCGTCGAACTCGAGCTTCTGAATGAAGGGACCCCGCGGCGACTCGGTGATGGCCCGCAGCGTCTCGGACCAATCGTTGTCGCTCTCGAACGACGCGAGGCCGAAGCGCAGGTCGGTGACGAAGCGCGCGAGCGGAGACGCGAGGAAGTCGGCCGTCAGCGTCGCGAGGTTGGTGCGCGAGTCGTAGCCACCGCGCTTCAGGCTCGCGCCGGTGACGAAGCCGTGGGTCCACTTCAAGGTGTGCAGCTCTCCGCCGAGCGCATGCGACGCCTCGCCGAGGAGCGCTTCGTTCCGCTCGAGGAACTCCATCGCGCCCGGGACGCCTTGGCGTTCGTAGACCGCGGCGAGCTCTCCGCGCAGGTCACCTTGCGTCTGGAGCCAGTCCGCCAGCACGTGCGCCGCGCTCTTCTCATTCGTTTCGAGGAACGCCTTCTCGAGGGCCTCGTCGCTCGCGAGCCGCAGCGCGCGTTCGGCGATGGGCAGCGTCTTCACCTCGTGAGCGCGCTTCTCGAACGACGTGGTCTGCGTCGCGACCTCGCTGTCGAATTGACGACGCGCCTCTTCGGGCGTGTCCCACTTCGTGGCGTGATTCAGGAAGACGTTGGTCGGCGTTTCGGGTGACGCGGCCTTCGCTTGAAAGGCCCTCACGCGCAGCAGGCGGCCGTCGAGCGTGACGTCGCGCATGAAGAGGAGGTCGTCGCGCTTGTTCGTGAAGCGCACCACGACGACGTGTCGGTGGCCCGCGGGTGGCGGCGTGGCGAGCTCGGGCAGGTCGAGCGGCTTCGCTGTGGGCACAGCCAGTGCCCTGGGCGGCTCGATGACGGTGTCGGGGACCTTCGGCGCCTCGTCCGCGAACGCCGAGAGCGCGGAGCTCATCAGCTGCCGGTACGTGGCGTCGTCGGTCAGCATGCGGATTGAGGATGGACGCACGCCGCCGAGGACATGGGGTGCCATGGCGAGCACTTCGACTTCGAGGCCGGGCGCGGGGCGGAAACCCTGACAGGCGCTGGCGCCGAATTTCACGGTGCCGCCCTGGTACGCGAGCACGCCGATGCCGTCGGGCGTCATGCTGCTGATGCTTGCGCGGAACGGTGGCTCCGGAGGCGCAGCTGGTGCGGTCGGAGCGGGTGCTGCCGGCGCAGGCGGAGTTTCTGGTGCGGGCTTCTTCTTGAAGATGTCGAACAGACCCATGGCGGCGGCTTAACCCGCGACGGGCGGTTCGAGCGCAAACGGAGGACGTTCTCCCTCACCCCGACCCTCTCCCCGAGGGAGAGGGAGTCATCGTCTTTCCGAGCTTCGTCAGCGTGCGTCGTAGGTCTTGCGCGACGTCATCACTTGCGCGCGATGGCCTTGCGCCCAGGTAGCGAGGACCGCGACGGGCTTGAGCAGCGAGCGCCCGAGCGGAGTGAGCGAGTAGGCGACCTGAGGCGGGTTGGTCGGGAAGACCGTGCGCTTCACCATTCCATCGCGCTCGAGCCCTCGCAGCGTCGCAGTGAGCATGCGCTGCGAGATTCCACCGAGAGCGCGCTTGAGCTCATTGAAGCGATGCGTCTCGAGTCCGAGGAGCACCACCGTCAGCACGCTCCACTTGTCGCCGACTCGGCTCAGAATTTCGCGAGTGGCGGCGCACTCTGCGTCGAAGCGGGCGGATACCTTTCCCTGCGCAGGTAACTTCAAAGTGCCTCCTTGCGACCAGGTACCTGTTTGGTACCACCCGCACCATGCCTCAATCTCGCGCGCTGAACGTCACGTTGTGGGTGGTCTCGCGGAGAAGGCGCGAACACGCCCTTCAACTTCGTGCTCCTCGGGCTCTCGCTCTTCGTGGCGTGGGTCGTCGCCGAACGGAGTAGGTTGCCGCGCGTGGACGCCACGCTCCCGCCGCTCGGAAAATCAGAAGAGCGCTACGCCACGCACCTCAAGTCGATCGGCGTCGATGCGTCTGACCTGTCGCTCGCGAGCAATGGAACGGTGGCGTCGATCTCCGCTCCGACGAAGCAGCGGGCGACGAAGCCGAATGAGCTCAGCGGTGGTGCGCCAGACCTGAACCTGCCGCGCATGACGCTCGGTGAAGGCGACCAGGGAGAGCTCGGCCTCATCAAGACCATCGGCATGGGCGGCATGGGCAAGGTGATGCTCGCCACGCAGCGGCCGCTGTTGCGTGAGGTCGCCGTGAAGTTGCCGCGCACCGAGAACCAGGCGCACATCAACGCCGAGCTGCTCCGCGAAGCGCTCGTCACCGGTCGACTCGAGCACCCGAACATCGTGCCGGTGCATTTGCTGGGGCAGAGCGACGAGGGCGCTCCGTTCTTCGTGATGAAGCGCATCGAGGGCACGCCGTGGCGCAAGCTGCTCGATGAGCCGGCTGCGCTGGCTGCGCTCGGTGAACGCGCGGCGGATCCACTGCGCTTCCATCTCGGCGTCTTGCTCGAGGTCTGTGACGCCGTGTCGTTCGCGCACAGCCGCGGTGTGCTCCACCGCGACTTGAAGCCCGACAACGTGATGCTCGGTCAGTTCGGCGAGGTCTACGTGCTCGACTGGGGCATCGCGGTGACGTTGAAGCCCGACCCGCATCTGAATTCCGCGCGCCAATCACAGGGCGTGTGCGGAACGCCGGCGTACATGGCGCCCGAGATGGCGGGTGGTGATGGAGCGCTCCTCTCCGAGCGCACCGACGTCTATCTCCTCGGCGCCGTGCTCCACCACATCCTTGCGGGACGAGGTCCGCACGCGGGCGGTGGAACGCTGCTCGCGACGCTCACCTCGGCGTGGGAATCGAAGCCGCCGCAGTACGCGTCGTCGGTTCCGGACGAGCTGGCGAACATTTCGCGTCGAGCGATGGCGCGCGATTCCGCCGAACGCTTCGCGAGCGTCCAGGCGCTCCGAGATGCGGTCGAAGCGTTTCTCCGTCGTCGTGACTCGCTCGCACTCGCGGCCGAAGGCGAGCGTCGCGTCGCCGCGCTCGAGGTCTCCGTCGCGCAAGCCGCCGCCCGCCGCGCGAACACCGAAGCTCAGGGTGAGGGAGCTCGCCCCTCTCTTCCATCCGGTCGAGGCCAGGAGCGATCGGGCGAAATGCTCAACGCAGCGCTCGACGCAGAGACCCTGCACGCGATGTTCACCGAGAGCCGCTTCGCCTTCCAACAAGTGCGCAACGTGCCCGGTCTCGAAGAGGTGGCGAAACAAGGTCTGCGCCGAGCGCTCATCGCCATCACCCGCGCCGAAGTCGCTGCGGAGAACCTCGCTGCGGCCCGAGCACATGCCGCGCAGCTCGAGAATCCACCGCCTGAGCTCGCGGCGGAACTCGAAGCACTCAAGACCAGGCTCGAAGCCCGCAAGGCCCGCGTGGCTGCGCTCGAGCAACTCGAGCAAGACGCCGACATCGACATCGGCGCTTCAGCGCGCGCACGTGTGGCGTTCAGCGTCGCGACGGTCTGCTCGCTCGCGATGTTGGCGATCGCCGTGCTGCTCCGCGTCGGCCTGATGGAGTTCGGCTACCGCGAAGCCGTGGCCGGCATGTCGCTCTTCGCGCTCGGCACGCTCGGCGTCGAGGTGTGGCTGCGAGCGCAGGTGAAGCTCAACGCCGCGACGAAGAAGCTGATGCTCGCCAACCGTCTCGCGCTGGCGAGCTTCATCCTCTTCTGGTCGGGCGCGTGGGCGTGGAACGTCAGCTTCCCCGCGGCGGCGTCGCTCTTCATGTTCCACGTCTCGTGCATGTGGGGCGCGGCGAGCGCGTTGTTCGACAAGCGAGGCTGGCCGGTCGCCGCCGCGTTCTTCATCGGAGCGATCGTCTCGGCCTTCCTCCCCGGCCTGCAGTTCGAGACCTTCGCCGGAGCCACCTTCCTCGGCTTCGGTGGCCTCGGTTTCACGTGGAAGAAGCGCTCCGGCGCGAGCGGTACGCCCGCACCAACCAAAGCCCCATCAGCAAATTGATCACCGACATCGGAGCGAGGGAAAGCTTCGCGAAGAGCGTCGTGTCTCGCGCCAGTGCGCTCACGGTGAGGTCGGTGAAGATGTCGCTGAGTCGAACGCCTGCGACGACGGCGAGCCACTCGGGCTCACGACGCCAACGCCGGAACGCGATGCCTTGAAACAACGCGAACGCGGCCCAGTTCGCGGCGCATCGACGCAACAACTGCTGCGGGTCGTCGTACGGAACGCCGTGGAACGCATCCATCCACAGCTGCGGGAAGAAGCCGGCCCACAGCGTCAGCACGACGTCGAAGAGAAACAGAAAGCCCAACAGCCCCCCGATGCGTCGCTCGGTGACGGTGGGCATGCGTTCAACCGCCGAAGAACGTCATGCCGAAGCGCTTCTTGAAGTCTTCGATCGGCATCGTGAACGTGCCGTCATTCTTCCCGTCGTTGCCGACCTCGGTGTGGCCCCACGGGTTGCGCACGGTGACGAGGCGCTGGCCGTCTTTCTCGCTGACGCCGAGCACCGAATAGACGTGGCCTTTCGAGAGACCCGAATCACCGACGTTGCCGAGCGTGGTGGTCGCGGCGACGGGCCGCTTCTCGTTGAGCGCGTTGTTGATCTTCTTCCACAGCGAGTTGCTGCCCTCGGTGAGGTGCGGCGTGAGCTGGCCGCGCTTTCCGGTGAGCGCCTGCCAGATGGTGGTCGGTGCGCCTCCGACGCCGACGCGCTGATAGCCGCCGTCGAGCTTCGCGTAGGCCTTCTCGATCAACATCGGCCACAGCTCGTTCGCGTCGCGGCCGCGGGTGTAGAGCGGCTTCTTGCCGTCCTTCGTCGGTATGTCTCCGTCGACCGTCACTTCCATCGTGTCGTGCCCGCGCGGGAAGAGGCCGAGGAGGCTGTCCTTGTGGAACTTCACGGTGAAGGTGCCGTCGCCGTTGTCGCGAATCGCGTTCTGAATCACTTCGGGCTGCACCTGCGCGAGCGAGGCGAGACCCGAGACGAGGTAGCAGTTGCCGAGGGCTCCTTGCAGCGCGTCGTCAGGTGCGACTCCGTTGACGAAGAGCGAGCCCGTCGTCGGAGCCCACGTCGCCTGATCGCGGTGCTTCTTCGCGACCTCGGGATCCGCGAGCTGCTTCGGCTGCCAACCGGTGGGCTTGCTCGGCGCAGCGGGCGTCGGCGACGAAGGCATCGCCGGAGTCGAAGGAGTCGTGGTCTGCGGAACGACAGGAGCAGCGGGACCCGTGATGCGTGACGTCATGCGCGCACCTGACCACGGAAAAAACCACTGCGCTCCGCTGGTTGAGCGCGACGGTAGGTCCCGTGGTGCCTGATGCTGACATCGAGTCGCCGCGTTCGATGAACGAAGATGCGTGTTCCCACCGTCGAGGTCAGTGATGCGCGCCACGGCACTGCGCGCCCGTGGTTTGCACCACCTTCCGCTGCGTGAGGCGACCGAGGAAGTCGTGCTGGAAGTATTCCGAGAGTTGCTTCGACGGGTCATGCCGCGCCTCCAGCACGCTCCCCGCTGCGTATTCGTACTTGAGGCGCTGGAAGGGTGTCGTCTGCGCACCGCCGAGGAGCGGCCGCTGGCTCGTCTCCTGGTACGAGAGGCGGTAGGCCTCGTCGAACACCCGCGTCGTCATGGCCTGGTTGCCGAACTCCTCGGCGGTGATGCCTCCTGCGGCATTCATTTCCTCGATCTGGAAGACGCGCGAAGTCTGCGCTCCGAGGTTGAAGGCCTGGGTCGGCTCGTCAGTGGTAGACGAGGATGCAGGCACCGGTCGCCGCCTGTTCAATTGAAAGATTGACGGTCAGTACGAGCTTCTTGTCGACTTCGATGTGAATCGACCTGAGGACCTTCCAGCCCACTCCGCTGAGTCGGGCTTCATTGGGTCTGACACCTGGAACACGAACGCGCGGGGCGATTTTCTCGGTCTGCTCGGCCATCGTCGAGTCGCCCTGGAGATATTCACCTTTCGGCCCAAGCGCCGCCGAAAAAACGAGGACTCGAGCTGGTTTCGGCAAGTCGGCGGCGAATACCCGAACAGAAACTTCGTTCGCAATCGAATCCGAGCAGTCGCCAGGTGATTGAACAAGAACGGTGGGCGCTGAGGTCACGGCAATGGACAGGATCAAAGCAAGCATTCGTTTTCCTCAATAAATATCGTGTGAGTATGGTTCGAGCGGAGACCAATCCACGGGCCAACGCGTTCGTTTGAAAGGCGCGTAAGGCATTCGTTCTCGGAAGCGTTTTATTGCCTCGCCTTCCCAGCGGATCGCTTCGCTCGGCTCTGAAGGGAGAACGCCATGGCCGACCTCGTGCCACAACGAGGTTTCGATAATCGCAGGGAGAAGACGAACGTCGGCTCGAATCGGCAACCCACTTGGGAGAGTCTCGTAGTGGAGGTATCTACTTGCTCCAGAGTGAGTTGCAGAACTGCGAAGGAGGAGCGACCGTGAGTCATATTCAAAGCGGCCGTTCTGTTCTGCCTCAAGGCGATCGTCTGCATTCAGGAAGATGGTCGCTGGTCTGCTTAAGAGAACCTGACTGCCGAGCTGGGGATGCCTTGCGAGCACCTCAAGCGACTCACTGACGGCCGGGTAGTCTCGCGCCAGCATTGAGTCTGGGGAGAACTGCCAGGGGCCGAAGCCGCCGCTCGAGTTCGGCATCGGCCACATCCACCCGTCGCGGGGACTCCCCGGTGTCTGTGCCGCTACTCTCGTCGTGAAATGACTCGCGTCACCCCAGTCCTGGCGCAGACCGTCGTCTGCTGAGCGCGCTCCGCCGTCTGGTGAGCCGCTGGGAGTCGCAGCAGCAAAGGTCGCCGGCCCTGCGGCAGCACTCGCCGCAGACTGGAAGACGCTCTGCAGGAAGCTGGTGAGGAGCGAGGCGGCGAGGGCGATGCCAGCCATCACGAAGAACGCGATGGCTCCGCCACCCGCAGCCGAGATGGTGATGGGCTCGAAGCCGCTGGGGTCGGTGAAACTGAGCGGACTGTTGAGGACGTAGGAATAGCGGTTGAAGGCCTGTCCAAACGCCGCCGACGCAACGAGCGGGTCCGCGCTGATGAAGCGGCCGGTGCGCTGGTTGTAGATGCGCCCGCGCATGTTGGTGAGTTGAGCGAAGTCGTCGGGCTCGTGCCCCGTGAAGCCGATGTTCCGCTGGTTGGGCTGTGGCTGTGGCTGCGCGACGTCGTCAGCGTTGCGCCGCTCGCCGAAGGGGTCGAACTTGGCGCGCTCCGCGCCGAAGGACTGGCCGGGCGCTCCCGCGGTGACGGCATCCGGACTGCCAAGCGAATCAGCGTGAAGGTACGCGATGGAAGTCTGCCCGGGCTGCCCGAGTCCACCGGAGGCGCTGACTTGCGCGACGACTCTGCCGTCGGCCACCACGTTCCGAATCCGCGTGGTGCTCCCCGACGAGGTGCGCTCCTCGTAGAGGCCGGCGAGCGACAGCACCGTCTCGCTGGTGGAGACGCGCAACACGCGCGCGTGCGCGGCGTCGTAGCTCAGCGTGGTGCTGAGGCCTCTGACGTTGTCGACGATGGTTTTCGGAAGGTTGAAGTGTGTCCAGGTGAAGGTGGCGTCACCGGCGTCCATCGTCGAGGTGGGCCGTCGGTTGAAGAAGGCGCGCTCCTGGTTGCCGCTCGCGTCGTAAGAGAAGAATGTCGTCGGCGCACTGCCCTCGGTGGTCGACGTCAACGCATTCGCTCCGCCGGCGACGCCCGGTGCCGCGCCGTAGGTATTCACCACCGAGAGTCCAGTGCCGCTCGCGGTGCGACTGAGCAGGTTGCCCGCGTCGTCGTAGCCGTAGTCGATGATTCCGCCGCGGCACTGCGCGCCTGTGGTTTGCACCACCTTCCACTGCGTGAGGCGACCGAGGAAGTCGTGTTGGAAGTACTCGGACAGCTGCTTCGACGGGTCATGCCGCGCCGCCAGCACGCTCCCCGCTGCGTATTCGTACTTGAGGCGCTGGAAGGGTGTCGTCTGCGCACCACCGAGGAGCGGGCGCTGGCTCGTCTCCTGGTACGAGAGACGGTAGGCCTCGTCGAAGACTCTCGTCGTCATGGCCTGGTTGCCGAACTCCTCGGCAGTGATGCCTCCTGCGGCATTCATTTCCTCGATGTGGAACACGCGCGAGTTTTGCGCACCGAGGTTGAAGACGTTGGCCACCGAGCCGCTGTCGTCGTACTCGTAGCTGGCCTTGAAGCCGTCCGGGTACTCGAGCTGCGAGATGCGGCCATTGGCGTCGAAGGAGTTGGTCAGCTTCTTCGTCTGGCCACCGATGAGCCACGTCGCCGACTGGGGCTGGCTGAG